>NZ_JAJAYI010000013.1 GCF_026786305.1 Cryobacterium sp. | reverse complement strand
GATGCCGGCGAGTTGGGTGATGAAATCAATGCGGGTGCGGCAGCCGTTTCGGTAGGCCAGCGACCCGGCGCCGAGGTCGGTGTCGGCGCGGGCACCGATGTCGGTGGTGGCTCGGAGTCTGGCCCCATCCACCCTGCGCCCGAGCCCTTCTAGAGCGCTCATCACCGCGATGGCCTCGGTGTCGTCGAGGTGACCAAACCGCACCCCGTCCAACGCGGAGGCCAGAATCGCACCGGCCTGAGCTATCGCCGCGACCCGGGAGGACACCGGCTCCGGGGTGGAGCCGGTGGCGGCGGGCGGGGCGGTGAGGGTCATGGCGGCGGTGCCTCCTTCACCCACAATTATAGCCCACACCACCCCCAAAGGCGAGAGAATCTCAGTAATATGCTGATACTCTCTCCGAGCTATATACCATTCGCAGGCAAGGGTAAATGAAGTCCTGAGGGCGGGTACAGGGTTGCCTCGGCACCCGCGAAGCTACCCAGTACCCGCCCTCGCGACCACGCGGTGAGCGTGTGGAGCGGGGCCTCACAAACTACGCTGGGGGGATGACCTCTGGCCCGATCACTCCCCCACTCGCCGCAAAGAAGCCGCATCGCCGTGAGCACCACAACGACGTCTACATCGACGACTACGAGTGGTTGCGCGATAAGGACAGCCCCGAGGTCATCGCCCACCTCGAGGCCGAGAACAGCTACACGGATGCCCGCACCGCTAATCAGGAACCGCTCCGGCAGCAGATCTTCGACGAGATCAAAAACCGCACCCAGGAGACCGACCTGAGCGTTCCGGTGCGTCGCGGCACCTTCTGGTACTACACCCGCACCGTCGAGGGCCAGGAATACGGCATCCACTGCCGTGCACCGATCGGCAGCCCCGATGACTGGGCCGCGCCCATCCTCGGCGACACCGACCCGACCAGCCCCGGCCTGCCCGGCGAACAGGTGCTGCTCGACGACAACGTCGAAGCCGAGGGCCACGAGTTCTTCTCGCTCGGCAGCTTCGACCTCAGCGAAGACGGCACCCAGCTGCTCTATGCCGTCGACGTGGAGGGCGACGAACGCTACACGATCCGCGTGCGCACCATCGCGACCGGCGAGAACCTGCCCGACACGATCGCGAACACGAGCGCCGGCGCCCTGTTCGATCCGAGCGGCCGCTACCTCTTCTACACCACCGTCGACGCCGCCTGGCGCCCCGATACCGTGTGGCGGCACGAAATCGGCACCACCCGAGACGCTGACACCAGCATTTTTCACGAACCCGACGAACGATTCTGGGTGGGGGTCGGAATCACGCGCAGCCGCAAGTTCCTCATGATCGAGGCCGGCTCAAGCGTCACGACCGAATCCTGGGTGCTCGACGCGAGCGACCCAACCGGCGACTTCACCGTCGTCTGGCCGCGGCAGGACGGCATGGAATACGACGTTGAACACGCCGTCATCGATGCAGAGGACCGCCTTCTGATTGTGCACAACGGCGGCACCGCCGTCAATTTCGAGCTGGTCAGCGTATCAGCAGGAGACCCACAGGGTGAGAAGCGGATGCTGCTGCCGCACGACCCGCAGATCCGCCTCGAAAGCGTCGACGCCTTCGCCGACTTTCTCGTCGTGGAGTACCGCCGGGACGGCCTCACCCGCCTCGCCATCGACCGGCACGACGCGAGCGGACTGACCGAGCTGGACTTCGACGAACCGTTGTTCGCCGTCGGCTCGGCCGGCAACCCGGAGTGGACGCAACCGACCATCCGGTTCGGCTTTACGAGCTTCATCACGCCCTCTACGGTGTACGACCTCGTCGTAGGGACCGGCGAGCGACGCCTGCTCAAGCAGCAGCCCGTGCTCGGCGGCTACGACCGGGCGCTCTACGAGCAGCGCCGGGAGTGGGCCACCGCCGACGACGGCACCCGCGTGCCGATCTCGCTGGTTTACCGCCGCGACCTCGTCACGCCCGGCACACCGGCACCGACGCTGCTCTACGGGTACGGATCGTACGAGCACAGCATCGACCCCGGGTTCGGCATCGCCCGACTCAGCCTGCTGGATCGCGGCATGATCTTCGCCATCGCGCACGTGCGCGGCGGCGGCGAACTCGGCCGCACATGGTACGAAACCGGCAAGACGACGACCAAGCGCAACACCTTCACCGACTTCGTGAGCTGCGCCCGGCACCTCACCGACGCGGGCTTCACCACCCCCGACCGGCTGGTGGCCGAGGGCGGCAGTGCCGGCGGACTGCTCATGGGCGCCGTCGCGAATCTCGCGCCCGAACTGTTTTCCGGCATCCTCGCCGAGGTCCCGTTCGTCGATGCCCTCACCTCGATTCTCGACCCCTCCCTGCCACTGACCGTGATCGAGTGGGACGAGTGGGGTGATCCCCTGCACGACGCCGAGGTGTACGCCTACATGAAGTCGTACTCCCCCGTCGAGAACGTGCGCGCAGTCACCTATCCCTCGATTCTTGCCGTGACCAGCCTGAACGATACCCGCGTGCTCTACGTCGAGCCAGCCAAATGGGTGGCCAAGCTGCGCGAAGTGGGAGCGAACGCCCTGCTCAAGACCGAAATGTCGGCCGGCCACGGCGGGGTCTCTGGTCGGTACAGCGCCTGGCACGAACGCGCGTTCAACTACGCTTGGGTGCTCGACGCCGCCGGCCTGAACCCGTCCGAGAGCGACAGCTAGGGGAATGTCGGATTCTGCGGGTACCCCGGGGAACGGGCCCGACGCAACCCCGGCTTGGAAGCGGCTGGTGCTGCCGCCGCTGCAGCCTCGCGGGGCATCCGTTCTGCCGCCCATCGGCAATTTCGGGCACCCGCGTGCCCTGGCGACCGGCCCGAAGGTGCCAATGGGGCTGCAGTTCGAACTGCGCGAGCAGACTCCGCGCACGAATGACCGCTGGCGGGGGCCGACCGCCAAACCGGTGAAGACGCTCGTAGCCGGGCACGGCGAGTTTCGGCTCGGCGTGCGGCCGGTCATTCAGAATGCGAATGGCAATTGGGTGCGCAGCAACGTCACGTGGAGCCACCTCACCTTTCAGCTGAACCGGTTCAACCTCGACCCCGAACATCACCGCTGGATCTCGCAGTTCTCCGCTCTCTACAAGGCCGTGCGCGAGGTCTACACGAGCCAGGAAACCGACTGGATCTACCTCGACAACTTCACCAGCCCGCTGCTCTGGCCGCTGCTGCGTGAGGCCGAGCAACTCGGCATCGGCTTCGTCGGCAATAAGAAAGACGTTGTCGTGCGGGTCGGGTCGCTCGCGCACGTCAGCCTTGACGCCTCGCAGGCGGATGCTGCCGGCCCGCTGCTTTTGCAGGCCCGGCTGCACATCGACGGCACCACCTACCCGCTCGAGGCCGCCGGAATCATCGCGGGCCACGGCGTCTACAGCGTACGGCTCGGCGCTCCGACCGTGTTCACCCTCGCGCCAACGAATGGTCCGTTGAGCCCTGAGCAGCGACATCTGGTCGGGCAGGTTGATCCGGCAGCGGTACCCGCGGCCGACACGGCCGAGTTTCTGGGCACGGTCTACCCGGCCTTGCAGCGCAGGGTCGCGGTCACCAGCACGGATGCCTCGGTGCGGTTTCCCGAGGTACTGCCCGACAATTTTGAACGTACCGAACCACCGCGCCTCGTGATCACGACCATCGAGACCGACCAGCGCGACTGGTTCGACCTCGGCGTAATCGTGACGATTGGGGAGATCACGGTACCGTTCGGGCCGTTGTTCACGGCGCTCGCAACGGGCCAGACCCGCCTGAAACTCGTCGACAACAGCTATCTCTCGCTCCAACAGCCCGAGTTCGAACGACTGCACGAACTCATTGACGAAGCCCGTGCGCTGCAGGAGTGGGAGACCGGCTTGCGCATCAGCCGCTACCAGGCCAGCCTGTGGAGCGATTTTGAGGATCTCGCCGACGAGACCGTGTCGGCCGTCTCGTGGCGGGCCGCTGCTGCGGGACTGAAGGATCCGAGCGGTGTCGACCCGATCGTGCTGCCCGACACTGTGCACGCAACTCTTCGCCCGTACCAGCAGGAGGGGTTCGCCTGGCTCGCGTTTCTCTGGCAGCACCAGCTCGGTGGCGTACTCGCCGACGACATGGGACTCGGCAAGACGCTGCAGACCCTGGCGCTGCTGGTGCACGCGACAGAGTCGAAACCGGGGCCGTTTCTGGTCGTGGCGCCGACATCCGTTGTGGCGAACTGGCTCAACGAGGCGACCCGGTTCACGCCTGGGCTGCGGGTGCGCACGCTGATGGCGACCGAGTCGAAAAGCCGCACCCGCATAGCGGATACCGCCACCGACGCCGACGTGCTCATCACTTCCTACGCGTTGTTTCGTCTCGAGTTCGAGGCGTACCAGGCTGTGACCTGGGCCGGCCTCATCCTCGACGAGGCGCAATTCGTGAAGAACCGCACCAGCCGCGCCTATGCCTGCGCAAAAGAGCTGGACACCCCGTTCAAACTGGCGATCACGGGCACTCCGCTGGAAAACAACCTCATGGACCTGTGGTCACTGTTCAGCATCGTGGCACCCGGTCTGTTCGCTTCAGCGCGCAAATTTACCGAGGACTACGTGCGGCCGGTGACGCGCGGTGAAGGCCCGCAGCGGCTCGCGAAGCTGCGCAGACGCATCCGCCCACTGCTGCTGCGCCGCACCAAGGAGGTTGTTGCTCGCGACCTACCACCGAAGCAGGAGCAGGAGTTGCAGATCGCGCTGAACCCGGCGCACCAGAAGCTCTACGACACATTTCTGCAGCGGGAACGGCAGAAACTGTACGGCCTCATCGAGGAACTCGACAAGAACCGGTTCATCATTTTTCGCTCTCTCACCCTGCTGCGGCTACTGAGCCTCGACGCTTCGCTCGTCGACCAGAAGTTTGCCGGCGTGCGCTCGAGCAAGCTCGACGCCCTGTTTGAGCAACTCGACGATGTCATCGCCGAGGGGCACAAGGCGCTTATCTTCAGCCAGTTCACGTCATTCCTGAAGCGCGCCGCCGCCCGGCTCGACGCGCAGGGCGTTCCCTACTGCTACCTCGACGGGTCGACACTGCGGCGTAGCGAGGTGATCGACCGGTTCAAGAGCGGAGCGGCACCGGTGTTTCTGATCAGCCTCAAGGCCGGCGGCTTCGGCCTCAACCTCACCGAAGCCGACTACGTTTTTCTGCTCGACCCGTGGTGGAATCCGGCGACGGAGGCGCAGGCCGTCGACCGCACGCACCGCATCGGCCAGACCCGCAACGTGATGGTCTACCGGATGGTCGCCACCGGCACCATCGAGGAGAAGGTTGTAGCGCTCCAGAAGCAGAAGGCCCAGCTGTTCACCGCGGTGCTCGACGACGACGCAATGTTCAGCACCGCGCTCACCGCCGAAGACATTCGCGGCCTGCTCGAGCCCTAAACGGCGCTCGAACCGGCCCAGAGGTTGATGCCCATGTCGTGGGCGTGCACGTCGATGGCCGCGAGCTCGGCGGCGGTGAAGGCGAGATTCTGCAGCGCTGCCACGTTGGTTTCCAACTGCACGACCGACGACGCCCCGATCAGGGCGCTTGTCACCTCGGAATTGCGCAACACCCAGGCCAGGGCCAGCTGTGCGAGCGACTGGCCCCGCTCGGAAGCGATTTCGGTCAGCGAGCGGATGCTGGCGAGCGTCTCATCGTTCACCATGGCCTTGTTCGCGGACCCGTCCCTGGCGACCCGGGAGTCCGCAGGAATACCGCCGAGGTAGCGGTCGGTGAGCAGCCCCTGGGCGAGCGGCGAGAACGCGATGCAACCGGCCCCGACGTCTTCGAGGGTGTCGAGCAGGTCGTCCTCGACCCACCGGTTGAACAGGGAGTAGGAGGGCTGGTGAATCAGCAGCGGCGTGCCGAGGTCGGCCAGAATCGCCGCAGCTTCGCGGGTGCGTTCGGGCGAGTACGAAGAGATTCCGGCATAGAGCGCACGGCCACTCGTGACGGCGGTGTGCAGGGCGCCCATGGTCTCTTCAAGCGGCGTGTCGGGGTCGGCGCGGTGGGAGTAGAAGATATCGACGTAGTCCACGCCCATGCGTGAGAGCGACTGGTCGAGGCTCGACAGGAGGTACTTGCGGCTACCGAAGTTGCCGTACGGACCCGGCCACATGTCGTAGCCGGCCTTGGTCGAGAGCACGAGTTCGTCTCGGTGGGCCAGAAAATCTTCCCGGTAGAGCTGGCCGAAGTTCGTTTCTGCAGACCCGTACGGAGGCCCGTAGTTGTTGGCGAGGTCGAAGTGCGTGATGCCGAGGTCGAACGCTCGGCGCAGAATGGCTCGCTGCGTTGCGAGCGGCTTGTCATCGCCAAAGTTTTGCCAGAGGCCGAGCGAAATGGCCGGGAGTTTGAGGCCGCTGCGCCCGGCGCGACGGTAGGGCATGGACTCGTAGCGGGATTCGTTCGAAATATAGGTCACACAATTATTGTCCCATTCTTCGGGCACGCGACGCCAAACGCGCCGGCCTGGGGCGCGTGGCTGTTTCACCCGGTGTGCGGGAACGATCATTGCGCGACTTCGGTGTCGAGCCTCTCGGTGTCGATGTGAGACCGCAGGTAGCCGGCGAATCCCGCCGGGGCGCGTCCGACTCGTCGCCCGCTCGTCAGCACCGGAATCAGCGCTGTACGCGCTTCGATCACACCCAGGTCGCGCAGCCGTGCCACCAGGAGTACGTCTTCATCGCGGTCCACCGGCGCAAACTCCCCGGCGGCCAGATACCGATCGGCGCGCACGCCCAGATTGGCTCCGTGCACGTGCGGATGACCCTCGCCTATCGTGTGCAGGGCCTCCCAGCGCAGTAGCTCGTGAGCCGCCACGTCGTCGTCTGGCTGAACTGTTCCGAGCACGAGCTCAGAACCATTGCGGGCCAGGGCCAGCTGGGTTACGAGCCAATTCGGCGGCACTGCCGAATCCGCATCGGTGGAGGCGATCCAGATGCGATCTGCTGCCGGTGCCGCCTTGAGCTGGCGAAGCGCGCACCGAATGCCGTACCGACGGGCCACACCGACGGAACCAGAGTCGAATTCCACTCGCGCAAAGTCGGCCCAGTGCGCCGCAACCCGGGCAGATAAGTCGGTACACCGGTCAAGAACGAGCAGCACTGACACCCGTGGACGATCGGATTGCGACACCACCTTCAGGGCGTCGATGGCGACCGTCAGGGCCGTCAAACAGCGTGGCAGCAGCAGTTCTTCGTCGCGCACCGGCACCACAATCGTGACGAAATCAATGTCCGGCCGCCGCACTCGCTCCCCGTAAGTACCCGCACTGTCGCTCACGGTACGAGGCCGTCACGCTGGGCCACTGACAGGGCCGGCCGCGGTTCGTACACCTCAAGCACGAAGTCTCGCTCGAGGTGATGCACCGTGCGCTGCAGCCCGACCACATGCGTGAGCTGGGCGTGCACGGCGTCCCCGGTGAGCGGATATTCCGCGACCGGATGCCGCCAGTGACAGGCCACAAGCACGCCATTCTGGGCGAGACTGGCCCGGCACCGTTCGAGCAGGCGGCGCAGATCGTTCACGGAACAGTAGTAGCCGACCTCCGACAGCACGATCAGGTCGAAGGACCCCTCCGGCCACTCGCCCGGCACCGTGCAGCGCTCAAAAGTCACACCGGGCTGCCCGGCCAATCGTTCCCGAGCCTGCATGAGCGGCGCTTCGATAAGATCGATTCCCAGTAGGGTGTCGCAACGTTCGGCGAGTTCGGCCGTCAGCACTCCGATCGAGCAGCCCAGCTCCAGCGCTGCGGTAAAACGTTGCCTGGGTAGTGCCGCGATCAATGCGGCCCGTTTGCGTTTCTCGTACCAGCGGGATTCAAACCCCCACGGGTCGGGACCCGACGAGTAGACGTCGTCGAAGAACCCGGCGGTGAGAGTCTGATTCGGGTCGGCCGGTGCGGGCGTACCGCTCCGCCCCGGTTTAGGGGAGCGTCCAGGCTGGGCATCCGCTGCGGCCGCGCTCAGCTTCATCTCCACGAGCGTTTCGTAATCGCGCGCGAAGTGCGCCCGAAAGTCGGCCGGCACGATCGCTTCATCGCCGGGTGCATCAGACAGTGGCCCAACCTGACTGCGATGCAACGCGAGCGCCCGAGCCTTGGCCTTGCGTTCGGCCGGTTTCAGGTCAAAAAGACGAACGGTATCACCTGACCAGATTGCAGCATCCGGAGTAGACCAGTGCCACGCCCAAATTGGATATTCGAAGAGACGCGCACTGCGATCTCGGGCCGCACGTTCGGCGGCCGCGCTGGCCGCGGCATGATCCGGATGCCCATCAGCTCGCCACGGCGCCACGACCCAGGTCGAGTCACCCGCATCGCCGATCGCCTCCGCGATGGCTTTCTCGGCGATGGCCACGTGATCGACGAGTTTGCCGTCGGGCAGTTCCAGCAGGTGAACGTGGGCGTTGGGGGCGAGGTGGGCGAGGGCATCCGTGACTTCGATGCGGCGGATCTGCGCGAGTCGGGCCGCGTCGTGGGTCGTTGATTGCGGATGCGACGCCTCGCCATTGCTCAGAACGATGACCACGATGGGCAGTCCGAGTGCCGCCACACGGGCGATGAGTCCGCCGACACCGAGGCTCTCGTCATCGGGATGCGCCGACACGACGACAAGGTGTGCCAGGGAGTCCAGGCCCAGCGAACCGAAGCGATCGGGCCAGCGAGCGGCCTCCCAGACCCTTTCGGGCGTTCCGCTGTCAGAATGACTGAAATTCACCATGGCGCACTCCCCCTCATTGCGAGCATTCGGCCCAACGCAGCATCATCGCGTTCGGCATGGTGCTGGCGCACGTACAGTTGCAGGTCGGCCACCCGCTGAACATGCCGCGCATCGAGAGCGAGCGGCGCCGGCCCGAGCGCATGCCCAACGTGGAATATGACCTCATCGACCGTGCGGGCGACGATTCCCCGCACGCGCGCAGCGAGCACGGAACCGGCCGCACCATCGGCTTCGCCAGCGTCGATGGCTGTCGCCGCAGCCGCGAGTGCCATTTTCGACGCGGTCACGGTCACGTCCACAGCACCGAGGTGGGCGAGTGCAATCTGGTCGGGGGTTCGGCCCTGGCTGGATTCGTAGAGTGTGCGGGCCATGCCAACGGCTCCACCCCACCACACCGCGGCCACGCCGATACCGCCCCAAGCGAATCCCGGCCGGCGCAAATACCAGCCGTCGTCGCCGACCGCGTCGGCCACGACGGCAGAGAAATCGACCGGTCCACTCGTCACCTGGGCCAGCCCCCTGGCCACCCACACCTCGTCGTGCACCTCGACCCCGGCCTGACGCAGGTCGACGGCGAACAGCCGGCGACCCCAAGCGCCGTCCGGGCGCTCCGCGCGCGCCGTAACGAGCGCATTCGAGAGCAGTCCGGCAATCGAACACCACGGTTTGGTGCCATCGAGCCGCCAGCGGGCGCCCGACCGAGTTGCCGTCAGTGTCATTCCGGGCATTTCAGCGGCAAAAACTCCCCATGATTCGCCCGGAGCGACGGGCGTGCAGCCCGCCTGATGCACGATCGCCATGGCATCCAAATGTGCCTCGGCGATTCTGGCCGTGGTGAGGTCGGCGGAACCGAGTTTCGCGAGGATCTCGAAGTATTCGTCGGTGCGGCCTCCTCCCGGCCGTGCTGTGGAGGGAAGGCTGGTCAGTACCTGCAGCGCCCGCGCCGCATTGCCGTCGACCTCATGTGCTGCCGCAGCGAGCTCATCACTATTCATCGACGGGGCCGTCGGCCTGACCGACTGAACGGACACGACGCGATCGGACACGGTGCGATCTAGCACCGACCGCTCATACCCCGTTGCCTCCGGTCACCGGCCAGACCGTCGATCACGAGGTCCGGGCGACGGATTTCAGCGCGGCCCGCTTGCGCGGCTTGCGGTTCTCCGCGCTGACCATCCACGAGTACTGCTCTAATTTCTCGATGAATTCGTGCAGAATATCCGCGCTCGTGGGGTCTTCATCATCGACTTCATCGTGCACCCTGCGCATGTTGTCGACGGCGGCATCGAGCCGTTCGGTGATGAGCGTCACCGTCTCGGTCGTGTCGACCTCACCGTCGGGAAACTTGGGCAGATGCGTGGTTTTGGTGACCGTCTCGCTGCGGCCATCGGGCATGGCGTGGAGGGCGCGCATCCGCTCGGCAACTTCGTCGGAAAATTCGCGCACATCGCTAATGATCTCGTCGAGTTGAAGGTGCAGGTCGCGAAAGTTCTTACCGACGACGTTCCAATGCGCCTGCTTGCCCTGAAGGTGCAGCTCGATCAGGTCGACCAGAACGGACTGCAGATTGTTGCTGAGTGTTTCGGAGGCGTGCATGGTGTCCTCTCAAAATAAAGGTGGAGTAACTGGGGAACATTGCCGCGACCATATCACCGCGCGATAATGTGGGCCACAATACCAAAGCCACCACGGATCCCAGACCCGACGTGCGGCCCGTGGTGGCTGCTACCGAGCGACCTCGCCGCGCCAGCCACCATTCTGGTTGGCCGGGTCTTCGATGAAGGACTTGAAGTTCGTGAGGTCCTTCTTGATCACGTGGTCGTCAATCCCGAACACGGCGCCGACCTTTTCGAGAAATCCCGCGGCCTCCCAATCCAATTGCACGGTGACCCGGGATGTGGAATCACTCAATTTGTGAAAGGTGACGACTCCGGCGTGGTTTTCGTCGCCGCCGATGCTGTTCCAGGCGACACGCTCGTCGGGGTGCTGTTCGGTGATCACAGCGTCGAATTCGCGATCGACCCCGCCGATACGAACCTTCCAGTGCGTATGCGTATCGTCGGTTTGTTGAATGGATTCGACGAAATCAAGAAACTTCGGGAAAGACTCGAACTGGGTCCATTGGTTGTAGGCCACGTTCACTGGAACGTCGACGTCGATTTTTTCAATGACCTGTGCCATCGTTTCGTCCTTTTCGCTGGGTTCGCTGGGTTCGCTGGGTTCGCTGGGTGCAAACGATTCGAATCTAGCGCGCTATTCACCGAAGTACTCGGCTCAGCCGTTATTCACAGCATGCCTTGATGCGGCACCCAGCCATCAGGGCTCCCGTGGTGGACGCGGCTTGCTGTATTTCTTGTGAGCGGTCTGCGGTGCGGTACCAAGGATGCGCGCGATGTCAGCCCAGGAACAGCCGCCGTCACGCATCGCGTTGACCGCCGCGGTGACCCGAAGGTTGACCTCGACCCGATCGCGCACAGCGCGTTCCAACTCACGTTCGAGAGCCCGATAGGGCCGGGCTATGTGCGCGGCGGGTTCGTTCTGCACCGGACTGACGGTGATGGACTCGTTCGGCTGGTCCGGGACAATACTGGTCATCGGTAACCTTTCCACACAGCAATGTAGGCCCCTCCGGTGGCGGCGTCAACGGATTTTCGCAAACACGCTGACGTACCCAAATGGAGGGCTGCTGCCATCCCTTCGAACATGCGTGCGCTGTGGCAGAATCGTTGGCATGACACTCGAGAGGCTCTCCGGCACGGTCGTTTCCGGCACGGTCGTTTCCGGCACGGTCGTTTCCGTCAGCCGGGACGACGAGCACCGCTTCAGTAAGCCGGCGGTAGCCAGCATCCGTCTGCTGGCCGGAATCGGCGTCGAGGGTGACTCGCACGCCGGGGCCACTGTGCAGCACCTCTATGAGAAGAAGCGCAATCCTTCGGCGCCGAACCTTTGCCAGGTGCATTTCATGGCCGTCGAGCTGTTCGATGCCCTCGTCGCCACCGGGTACACGGTAGCGCCCGGCGAACTCGGCGAGAACGTGACCACCGCCGGAATCGACCTGATGTCCCTGCCGCTTTGGGCCCGGTTACACCTGGGCAACGAGGCCGTCGTCGCAATCACGGGCATGCGCAGTCCGTGCTCGCTCATTAACGGCTACCAGAAGGGCCTGATGAAGCAGCTCATCACAACGGATGCCACTGGAACGGTTGCGCGCCGCGGCGGCATCATGGGCGTCGTGGTCACCGGCGGCGTCGTGAATCCGGGCGACGGTATCCGGGTGGAGCTGCCCGCCGGCGAGCAGCAGCCCCTCGGGGTCGTCTAACGCGGCTGCCTCACCACCGGGCCCGGGCCGAAAAGGGACTCTACCGGGCGTCAGCGGACGTGTGGAACCACGGGGGGTAGACGGCGACCTTGGGCTTAAACGCGCTGGCTTCCAGGATGCCGCGCACGGTTGCGCGCACGTTGTCGTTGCACACGCCGATGAGCGTGATCAGCTCGATCGGCACGGCGTCGGGCACGAGCAGCTCTGCTTCGAGCATCATCGCGCCGTCGACTTCGGCGCGCAGGGTCTGCAGCATGCGCTCAGCGGTGGCCGGCGTGGCGCCGAACCGGGTCAGCGTGCCGGCGGCGTCACCGTTGGTGACGGCGACCACGCCGGGAACGAGGGGGGTGCCCTTGTTCCCGGCGGCAGCATCCGCCGTGGTTGGAGCGACGGCGGCGAGCCCGTCGTTGATCTTCTTGACCGTGCTCACGAGCATGACAAAGTCGAAGGCCTCGGATCCGTGTGCACCCAGGGCGAGGCGCGGGTCGGCCGCTTCGGCGCGAACGCTTTCCCACACCGTGGCATTCGGCGACAGGAAGAACGGCACGTACTCGGCAACGCTGCGGCCGTCGCCGGCGACGCGGGCGTCCCGCCGCGCGTCGCGAGTCGCCGGGGCGGAGATATCCACGGCCGGACGGGTCGTGAGGGCCTGGTTGGCAAGCAGACGTCCGCCCTGCAGAATCGCGGCAAGGTTGCTGATGTGGGTGAGGTGATACACGCGCTGCTCGTCGACGTTGTCGGTCGAGGCCTTTTCGGCGCGTACCGGGCGGGGTGCGCCGGCGACGCGAACCGGGCGAGCCGCAGCGGCGGGCCGCGCGGCCGCGGTCGGCAGCGGGTCGCGCAGCGAGGACAGCTTCGGAGCGCGGGTCTTCTTCACCGGTGTCGCGGGCTCAATGGGGGCTTTGGGATAGCACAGGGCGCACAATTGGCCCTCGAGTCCGTGGATGCATTCGTCGTCCAAGGGGTAAAACCTTTCGTTTCGCGGCTCGCGCCACTCGGCAAAGCCGAACGCACATACCGCCCATTAACGTTACGTTCATTTGGGGCGGAGCGGGGACCGTTCTTTGCTTTTCGGCGACACGAGCCGAACAATCAGTCCGTCGACGGTGACCTCCAGGACCAGGTGATCGAGCCCGGGTACGATCAGGTCGGCGTCGAGTTCGACGGCCGGGTAGGTTCCGGCAACGCCGATCGTTGTGCAGCCAGCCGCCCGACCGGCCTCTAACCCCGCGGGCGCATCCTCGATCACCAGGCACCGGCTCGGGTCGACGCCGAGACGCGCCGCTCCCGCCAGGAACGGTTCGGGGTTCGGCTTGCCGCAGGGCGTGTCGTCGAGTGCCACGATCACCCGCGGTGCCAGCAAAGCGGATGCCGCCAGCCGTGCGACGGCCAGTGGCCGTGCGCAGGACGTGACGATGGCGCGCCGACCTTCGGGCAGGCTGTTCAGGAGCGTGGAGTCGATGAGAGTGCCGTCCATGTCGAAGAGCACAGCATCGAAGACGCGTCCCCGCAGAACATTCTCGATGGCAAAACTGGGGTCGGGCATCCGCTGTCCCTTCGATGTGCCGGCTGGCTGTCGGTCGACATACCCACGGTAAGGCCACCCGTCAACAACTCGAAATTCGGTCTGGTTCGGGCCGGTATCGTGGACGGCAACAACAGAGCTGGGAGGCCGTACCGTGTGGACGACCGTTCTGGTGATTGCGGCCGTACTGATCGGCTCGAGCATGCAGCGCATCACCGGCATGGGGTTCGCCCTGGTCGCGGCCCCCTTTCTGGTTCTGCTGCTGGGACCGATTGACGGTGTCATCGTGGTCAACGTGTGTGGGGCGCTCACCGCCGGGGTGATTTTGATGCGCGTGTTCCGACACGTGGACTGGCGGCGCTACGGCATTCTGGCCGTATGCGCGGTGCTCGGCATCATCCCGGGCTCGTACGTGTTGCAGTTCGTGTCGGTGGCCTGGCTCGAAATCTCGATCGGCGTGCTCGTGGCCGCTGGCCTGACCATTTCGGTGAGTCTTGGCCGAGTTGTGGTGCGTGACCGGCTGAGTTTTCTCATGATGGCGGGCGTGACCAGCGGGTTGATGAACACGACAGCGGGCGTCGGCGGTCCGGCCGTGAGTATTTATGCCATCGCCACGGGCTGGCCGCAGCGATCCTTTGCCGCGACGATGCAGCCGTACTTTCTCACGATTGGGCTGGCGTCACTGACCTCGAAATTCGCCCTGGGTTCGGCCGAGGTACCGCAGCTACCCAACCTGGTCTGGGTTCTGATCGGCTGTGCCTGCCTTGTCGGCCTCATCGCCGGCGATCTGCTGACCACGGTGATCGAGCCGCACGTGGCCCGCCGCCTGCTCGTGATCGTGGCCTACCTCGGATCGTTCGCGACCATTGTGCGCGGAGTCCTCGAGCTATTCGCCTGATTCATTCGAACTCAGATGGTGAAGTCGACGCCCTCGACCGCCACCGACGCTGACTCGGCGGGATTAGCGAGGTGATGCGCGGCATCCGTTTGCATCATCTGCTTATGGGAATAGGTGGCCGTCACCAGAATGGGCATATGGTCGGAGGTGCCCTGCGGAAGGGTCTCGACGTTGGTGATCGCCAGGCCCATCGACGTCGCGAGGTCGAAGTGCCCGCGAAAGAACTTGTAGCGGGTGTAGGTGCGAGTGTCGCTGAGCGTGAGGTCGTAGCCGGACTGGTTCACTTTGTTGCCGAGCTTGCCCTGAAAGATCGGGTAGTTGTAGTCGCCGACCATGAGGGTCGGCAGACCGGGACCGAGGATGCTCAACTCTTCGTGGGCCGTGCGGATTTGGTTGCGGCGCAAGGAATTGAGCGCGGTCAACGGTGCTGCATGAAACGATGCGACGACGAGCTCTCGTTGGGCGACTTTGTCGATGAGGCGGGTGGCGATCAGGCGCTCGTGGGCGGGCGCGGCGAGGTGGTCGTGCAGGGACTTCTTCAGCGCGAAAGTCTGAGTCTTGATCGCCGTGAAGCGGTCTTTGCGGTAGTAAATGGCGAGACCGAGCCGGTTGCGCTGGGTGGAATCCGCCAGGTGCAGGTCGCCGACCTCGGCCGGCAGGTCGATGGTGTTGCATTCCTGGAGGCAGAGAATGTTGGGACTGTAACGCTCGGCCAGTGCGACGAGTTCGCCGCTGGCACGATTCTTGCGGAGGTTGTAACTAATGACCCTCATGGCACCCGTTTCAGACTTAATGGCTAGGCCTAAAGCCTACGACTCTCTCCGAGGTAGAGATTAAACATCCGGGGCCAGTTGGCACATGCGCAGGTGGTATCCAGCCTGGCGCCGAGAGCCGTGCGGTGCTTTTTAGCGCCGACGATGAACCTCGTCACGATGACGACGAGGCCGGCCGCGGAAAAAGTGATCGTCGTGTAGCCGAGAATGTCGGCCCCACGATCAGGGTCCGGATTCGGCCGGCATCGAGTCGGTCAGCCCGCGCCACACTCTGTTCCCCGACGACCGCCGTCTGCCCGCATCGACCTCGAGCACGAGGACCGGGGCGTTGCGTCGCGGGGCGACGAGGCTCCGCGCGTCTGCACCGACTTTATAAAGGTACCAGGAGGGGTGCCTGCTCCCCCGGTCGGGGCACGGCGTGCGGGTGAAACGTAGACTTGGGGCGCCGACTCGTGACTTCGGCGAACGTGAGGGAGTCGCATGACCCAGAATGACATCGTTCTTATTCGCCACGGCCAGACCGAGTGGAGCATCTCCGGCCAGCACACCGGGCGCACCGACGTTCCGCTGACCGATTTCGGTCGTCAGCAAGCGGATGCCCTCGGCGAGATGCTCGACGACGAACATTTCGACCGGGTCTACTCGAGTCCGCTCGTGCGCGCTTGGGAGACCATGGAACGAGCCGGCTATGGGGCCCAGGGCGAGGCGAACAGCGACGTGTTGGAGTGGGATTACGGGGTCTATGAGGGTCGCCGCACCGTGGACATCCGCTCGGAAATTGCGGGCTGGACCGTGTGGGGCAACCCGATTTTGGGCGGTGAATCCGTCGATGAAGTGGGAGCACGCGCCGACCTCGCCATCGAGGAATGTCTCGCGGCGGAGGGCCGGGTGGCCGTTTTCGCCCACGGACATTTTCTGCGCATCATGACCGCGCGCTGGATGGGTTTGCCCGCCAACGCCGGCAAGAGCCTCAGCCTTGGTACTGCGACCGTGTCGACCCTCGGCTGGGAGCGCGAGAACCGAGTGTTGCAGATGTGGAACGACGCCTGCCACCTGAGCTCAATGGACCCGATCGTCTAACCGCACGCCGAAGGGCCGGAGTACCCCGAGTCTGGGCTCAGATAGATTCTATTCATTGGAACCACTGTCGCGGGGGCGCACAAACGAATGTGCGGATTGCGCCCGGAGGGCACGCCGCGCTGTCGACGTCGGGCTCAGACGGCCGTCACGCTGCAGAGCAACACGGTCACCGCGCCCGTCGAGTATGACAGCTTCGACGAAGGCGCGGGTGACTTCTCATCACCCGCGCCTTCGTCGTTGAACTCAGCGCACCGGCACCCAGGTGCCCTTGACTCTCTCGGTGACCAGAGACGCCCGCAACGCGGCGACGACCCGCAGGTCGGCCACGACGTCGGCGCCGATCTGCACGGCCGACGCCGCGTCATCCGCTGTGAACCGAACCGTGACCCGTGCTGCGCCGGCGACGATCGAGAGGTCGGAGGCCTCCACGGTGGTGAATTCGGCGGCCTTGGCTGTGGCCCGCGGCACGACCGAGGCGGGCGCGGTTCCCGGATGCAGGGATTCGATACTCATGGTGACGCGATAAGAGGGCATGGTTTCAGGGTACGGGTACTGCTTTACTAAACATGTCCCTCATCACTTCACGTTCGGAGACCCATGACTTTCACTGCCACGATCGTTGCCCAGGTGCACTACACCAAGCCCGATGCCCTCTGGGCCATCGCCACCGCCCTCAGTACCCAGGTCGAGAACCCGGCAGGCGCGAACGCGTTCATTGCCCTGCCCGACCAGGGTCGGGTCGAGGTGGAGATTCCCAAGTTCGGCGAGAGCCTGCCGCTGACCATCGATGTTGTGGACGCGCGCGGCCAGGCCGAGGCGCGCGCGTCCGCCCAGAATATTCTGGATCTGTTGGAGCAGTCCACCGGCTGGCAGGTCGATCACCTGCACGACTGAAGCGGATGCCCACCCGTGGCACACAGGCGCGCCGCCTAGGCTCGTTGCTATGACTGAAACGACTGCCACCGCACCGCGCATCACGATGTATGGAGCCGAGTGGTGCGGCGATTGTCGTCGGTCCAAGTCGCTGCTCGACCGACTTGAAGTCGACTACCACTACGTCGACCTGCTGCTCGTCGAGGATGGCGCCGACCGCGCCCGGGCCATCAGCGGCCGCACCAACATTCCCGTCATCGTGTTTCCCGACGACACCCATATGGTTGAGCCGAGCGACGCCGAGGTGCGCACCAAGCTCACGCAGCTCGGCCGCATCAGCTGACCTGCGTCGCTGAACACACCTCCATGGGGGCCGTCATGGTTCGTGATACTGTCAGAAATCGCAGATACCTACGGGGGTCGCACCATGCATTCAACAGTCAGGCGGTCGACGCGGAGCGTTCCTATTTCTCTGTGGATCAGCACGGTACTCTTCGTGCTCTACAGCGTGCTCGGAGTCACCGTCTGCCTCGAAGTGCGCAACGATGTCCTCAATATCATTGCTCTGTTGACCGTGTCTCCGCTGATGTTCGTGGGCATGGTCATCTCCGTGGTCGACATCGTGCGCACCCGTAAGCGCGATGATGCCGACCAGGCCTACACCCGGCTGCAGTGGGTGGGCCTCGCACTCATGGTCGCGGCAATGCCGCTCTGGATGGCTATCGCCATCGCGATCGCCTCGCTGCCGTAACCCGCATTCAGCGCCAGCGATCCCGGTATCGGTTGGTAGTGGCCGACAGAAAGAAATCCGATGCGTTTCATACGGTGTTCAGGCAAGAAGGGGCGCGCCAGGTGTGCGCCCCTTCTCGCAGTACGATCCGGCCGTTAGCGGCGCACGATGGAACGCAGCAGACGCACGGCGACCGAGAGCGACGCCATGTCGTCTTGCGCGAGGGCGTTGACCTCTTCGAACACACTGCGAGCCCGGCCGAGCTGTTCGGCATTGAGCTCCTCCCAGGCGAGGAGTCGCTCGTCGGCAGCGCCGGCGTCCGTTTCGTCGAGTACGGACCTGGCCATATCGGCGACGGTCGAGTACAGGTCGTCGCGCAGTGCGGCGCGGGCGAGGGCCTGCCAGCGGTCCTTGCGCGGTAGCTTGGTGATGCGCTCGAGCAGGTTGTCGATACCGAAACGGTTGTACACCGTGTAATAAATTGCGGCGACCTCGGTGACCTGCACGTTGGCCCGCGCCGCGACCTTGGCCACGTCGAGCAGCGCGTACGCCTCGAACAACTCGGACCAGCGACGACCGAGGTCGTCGGGCAGGCCCCACTCCCGGGCCTTGTCTTCCTGCGTTTCGAGGCGTTTGAGGTCGGTGCCTTGCAGGTACTCGCCGAGGTGCGCGCGCATGAGCGCAATCTGCGGCTTGTACCTGGCGACCACCGCGCCGACCGGCATGGTTCCGCCGTGGTTCACCTGCCAGCGCACCGCGCGGTCGAGCAGCCGGCGAATGTCGAGGTGGATCGCCGTCCACTTCTCGGTCGGGAACGACGACGGCAGCGCGTTGAGCTCATCGACCATCGTGTCGAGTTCGAAGACCTCGCGCAGGGCTACGAAGGCGCGCGCGATCGTCGCTTGGTTGGCCGAGGTCTCTTCCATCGTGCGGAAGGCGAAGGTGATGCCGCCGAGGTTGATCATGTCGTTCGCGACGACCGTCGCGATGATCTCTCGGCGAAGCGGATGCGTATCCAGCTCGGCATCGAAACGTTTCGACAAATGGGTCGGGAAGTACCGGCGCAGGGTGCTGCCGAACCAAGGATCATCGGCCAGATCGCTGTCGCGCAGCGCGGTGGCCAGCTCGATCTTGGCGTATGCGGCGAGCACGCTCAGTTCCGGGCTGGTCAGTCCCTGACCGCGGTCGAGACGCTCCCGCAGCGTGGCCGTCGTCGGCAGGGCCTCAAGCTCGCGCTGCAGATCACCCGATTCTTCGAGCCAGTTCATGAGGCGCTCGTAGCTCGGGCTCCAGTTGTTCACGAGCACCCGGTCGTTGAGCAGCAGAATGTTCTGGTCGACGTTGTCGACGAGAACGAGCCGCCCGACCTCGTCGGTCATCTCGGCGAGGAACTCGGCCCGTTCGGCCGGATCCAGCTTGCCAGCGGCGACCATGCGGTCCACGAATATTTTGATGTTGACTTCATGGTCGGAGCAGTCCACGCCGGCCGAGTTGTCAATCGCGTCGGTGTTGAGGATGACGCCGGCGAGCGCGGCTTCGATGCGTCCGAGCTGGGTGAAGCCGAGGTTGCCGCCCTCCCCCACGACCTTGACGCGCAGGTCCTTGCCGTCAACCCGAATGCCGTCGTTGGCCTTATCGCCGACCTGCGCGGCGGTTTCGCTGCGCGCCTTGACGTAGGTGCCGATACCGCCGTTGTAGAGAAGGTCGGTGGGTGCCAGCAGAATCGCACGCAGCAACTCGGGCGGGCTCAGCTGAGCGGTCCCCTCGGGCAACCCGAGCACGACCTGCACCTCGGCCGAGATCGGAACAGCCTTGGCCTGGCGGGGATACACTCCGCCGCCGTCACTGATCAGGTCGGTGGAGTAGTCCGCCCACGAGGAACGCGGCAGTTCGAACAACCGGGCACGTTCGACAAAGGAAAGGGCCGGGTCGGGATTGGGGTCGAGAAAAATATGCCGGTGGTCGAAGGCCGCGACGAGCTTGGTGTGCTTCGACAGCAGCATGCCGTTGCCGAACACATCGCCCGACATGTCGCCGACGCCAACAACGGTGAAGTCTTCGGTCTGGGTGTCAACGCCGAGTTCGCTGAAGTGACGTTTGACCGACTCCCAGGCGCCCTTGGCGGTGATGCCCATCTCCTTGTGGTCATAGCCGACCGAGCCACCGGAGGCGAAAGCGTCACCGAGCCAGAAACCATACTCGGCGGCCAGCCCGTTGGCGATATCCGAGAACGACGCTGTGCCCTTGTCAGCGGCGACGACGAGATAGCTGTCGTCATCGTCGTGCCGCACCACGCGGTGCGGTGCCACGACGTGTTCGCCGTCGGCCTCGGCGACCAGGTTGTCGGTCAGGTCGAGCAACCCGCGAATGAAGGTCTTGTAGCTGTCGATGCCCTCGGCCATCCAGACCGCACGATCAACGCCGGGGTCGGGAAGCCTCTTGGCAAAGAACCCGCCCTTAGCGCCCGTGGGCACGATGACGGCGTTCTTGACCGTTTGTGCCTTGACCAGGCCGAGCACCTCGGTGCGGAAATCTTCACGACGGTCCGACCAGCGCAGCCCGCCGCGGGCAACCTTGCCAAAACGCAGGTGCACGCCCTCAACCCGCGGCGAGTACACCCAGATCTCGTACATCGGCTTGGGCGAGGGCATCTGCTCGATCTGCGATGGGTCGAGTTTGATGCTCAGATACGGCTTGTACTGAAAGAAGTTCGTGCGCAGTGACGCCTCGATCAGGGTGACAAGCGTGCGCAGCACCCGGTCGGCGTCGAGGGTGGCCACCTGCTCCATGGCGACCCGAAGCTGCTCGCGCACAACGGCGACGCGGAGAATCCGCTCGTCATCGGCGAGGTCGGGGTCGAACCGGGCCTCGAACAGGGCCACGAGGCCGCTCGTGACGGCCGGGTTGGCCAGCAGTGCGTTTGCCACGAAGCCATAGGAGTTGGTGTTGCCGATCTGGCGCAGGTACTTGGCGTAGCTGCGCAGAATGATCACGCGGTGCCAGGGCATGCCATCTTGCAACACCAGGCGGTCTAGGCTGTCGGATTCGATGGCTCCGCTGATGGCCGCGCCAAAGGAATCGGCCAGCAGCATGCCGGTCGCAACCGGGTCGACTCCGGCCGGGTAGTGCAGGCCAAGGTCGTACAGGTAGAAACGATGCCCGTCGGTGGTCTGAATTTCGAACGGAACCTCATCAAGCACCTCAAGCCCTAAGTTCTGCAGAAATGGCAGAATCTGGCTGAGGCTCTTCGGTTCGGTCATGTAGAGCTTGATGCGCGCATCTTCGTCGGGGTCGCCGGCGGTCTTCGGCAGGTATACGTGCAGCCCAGGGCGGGTATGTGCGCCAGCGGATGCCCCCACCTGCTCGGTGCAGGCCTCGAATCGCCCAATGTCTTCGAGGGCGTCGGTGATTTCGTAGTCGACCCGGTAGCTGTCGGGAAAAGCGTCGGCCCACACGTTCGACAGGCGCTCGGCCTCTTCAACCGAGTGCGTTCCGCGCAGTTCGTCGCTGATACCCTCGGGCCAGGACCGCACGGCCATGGCCAGGCGGTGTTCCAGCGCTGCAGCATCGACGGAGTCGGTCGAGACGTCTTTAGGCAGGCGGATGCGATAGAACAGTCGCGCAAGCGCCGATTCGGTCATGCGCGCCTCGAAGTCAAGCGACTCCGAGTTGAACGTCTCTTGCAGTTCCTTTTCGATGCGCAGCCGCACGGCGGTGTTGTATCGGTCTCGCGGCAGGTAGACCAGTGCCGACATGAAGCGGCCGTAGATGTCGGGCCGCAGGAACAGGCGGGTACGACGACGTTCCTGCAGACGTTGAATGGCGAGCGACGCGGTGACCAGCGCGGGCACCTCGATCTGGAACAGTTCGTCACGCGGGTAGGTTTCCATGATGCCGAGCAGGTCTTTGCCGCTGTGCGACTCGGGCGGAAAACCGACCTCGGTCATGACAGCCTTGACCTTTTCGCGCAGCACCGGCACGGCCGTGACCGAGCTGGTGTAGGCGCTCGCGGCGAACAGTCCGATGAAGCGCTGCTCACCGTTGACCTGGCCGGCGGCATCGAAACTCTTGATACCGATGTAGTCGAAGTAGGCGGGACGGTGCACGGTGGACCGGGAATTGGCCTTGGTGATCACCAGAGCCGTGCGTTCGCGCGCTTTCTGACGGCCGGCATCCGTTAGATGCTGGATCTGGTGTCGGTCGTCGGCGGACCGTAGCAAGCCAAGGCCGCTGCCCTCGACGAGGGTGAGCACGTCTTCGCCATCGAGCGTCTCGAGGTTGTATTCGCGGTAGCCGAGAAAGGTGAAGTTGCCCTCGTCGAGCCAGTGCAGCAGCTGTTGGGTTTGGTGGAGGTCCTTGATCTGCTCGGCGCCAGCGACCGTGTCAAGGGAGTTGGCGATCTGCATGGCCTTGGTACGCATGAGCGGCCAGTCTGCGACGGCGGCGCGCACGTCGCCGAGAACGGCGGTGAGCCCGGCAATGAGGCTGTCCTGTTCGCCGTCGCCCGCGCTGTCGATCTCGATGGCGATCCAGGATTCGAGGTGTGAGGCGTCATCACCGATCGCGATGAGATGGGCAATGTTCGGCATGGCCGAGGTGTCACCGCTGGAGACGCCGGCGCTGGCCGGGATGCGGTTGATGTCGACAAGTTCGTTCGTGGCCTTGCTGCGGGCGACGATCAGCAGGGGGTGCACGACCAGGTGGATGGCCGAATGCTGGCGCACCAACTCGGCCGTGACCGAATCAACGAGGAATGGCATGTCGTCCGTGACGATATAGACGACACTGCGACCGGATTCATTGTGAATCTCGATGGTCGCCGTCTTCGGCACCCGACGCTGCGCAACCTGCCAGTGCGCTCGCGCCCGAGCTTCGAGAAGCTTCGAGGTGTAGTTCGCCGCATCTTCGTCTGTTAAATGCTCGTAGTAATCAACTATGAACGTTTCGAGCGTGGGATCTAACGGGGACAGACCCGTTCGGGTGAAACCAGACGACATCGAAAAAACGCCTCCATCAAATTCATCGTCGTGCGAGTGCGGCACGCTTGGGCTCACAAACTACCGGCTACCGCCGACATCCCCCGGGTGGGAATCTGGCACGGCGATGACCGGGCAGCCAACGAACAACAACCACAGACGAAATACGTGTGCAGGGTTCCTGCAACGGGCACGTCGGTGTGCCTCGCCGAACTCAATCATGGAGATCCCTTACCAACCCATCGTAGCGCCGGGCCCTGCACCCCGGCCGTACCGCCGCAGAACCTGCGGACTACCGCAACAAAATCGCCTGCGCATCGTCGATTCGGTCATGGCCGGGTTGTGAATGGCCGAGATCCTCACTCCGCCGACAAGAATTTTTTACGATAAGGCACGTTCGCGTTATTCCGGGCGACTGCAGCTGATCCTGCAGTCGACCGGTACGTCACCGTCGCCGCTGGTTAATACCAGCCGACGGACTGCGAGTGCGACCAGGCGGCGCACGGCGTTCCGTAGGAGGAGGCCTTGATGTAGCCGAGGCCCCAACTGATCTGTGTGGTGGCGTTGGTGGCCCAGTCGTTGCCGGCCGACGCCATCTTGCTGCCGGGTAGCGCCTGGGGAATGCCGGTCGCGCCACTGCTCGAGTTCATGGCCGCGTAGTTCCAGCCGGATTCTTTCTGCCACAACCGGTCGAGGCAGCTGAACTGATCCTCGCCCCAGCCGTACTGCGAGCCCGCCATAGCGCGTGCTGTGGCACGGGCACCCTCGACGCTGTTACCTCCGGCGAGGGATTGCACGAGAGTGGTTTTAGCAGCGGCTTCAGCGGCGGCTTGAGCGGCAGCTTGAGCGGCAGCTTGAGCGGCAGCAGCGGCAGCAGCCGCCGCCGCAGCCTCAGCGGCGACACGGTCGACTTCAGCCGTGGCGGCAGAGACCGACGCGGTCTCAACCTTCGCCGCGGCCGTGAGTGACTCCAGCTGGTCGATCGGCAGGATTTCGTAGCTGGCCAGGGAACTGGCTACCGAGGTGAGGGCCGTGGCATCCACTTTGCTTTGGCTCGCAGCGATCACCACGGTGGCGGCGTTCAGGGCAGCGGATGCGCTGTCGCGCGTGATCGACTCACCGCGCTTCGCGTAGAAGTCGAGTTGGTCGCTCTGGCGACCGGTGCTGTCGGAGAGGGCGGTCGTGGCGGCGATGCTGTCCTGCTTGGCATCGGCCGACTGGGCGGCGAATCCGCTGCCGGCGACGAGGCCGGCGATAACGAGTACGGCCCCGGTGGCAACGGCAACCTCGTGCCGACGGGTGCGGGGCTTACGGGGCTTACGGTGGTTTCGGGGGGCGAGGGGCGACTCACTGTTTTTTGGGCGCATGTCCTTCATCTGGCGCGAGAGATGGACGCTAGGTACGCCCGTTCGCTGGGTTCTGGGCCCGTGCACGTCGGGTTGGCGCGGGCGAATCCGCCAGCATGCCCCGCCTGTTTGAACAAATCCTCACGATTTTCTCCGAAACCCCTGACTTTCGGTCACACGCAATCTTTCATGACATACTCCGCATTTGAAATGTGCTTTCATACTGGCGAAATCAGGCGATTTAGCTGGTCAACGTCAAATTGGCCGGTAGAAATTACCGGAGCGAGCACGGCCACAAGGCCCAAAAAAAAATGCGGTAATCTTTCGCGGCGAGAGCGAGCAAGCTCCCGACACGGCACCAAAAGTTCACCCAGTGCGCGGGCATCGCCGACCTCGTCTGCCGCGACGACGACGGCAGCCTCGTGAACGTGGATTTCAGGACCAGTATCAGCCTCGCACACCCATCACTCAGAGGCCGCGGCGACCCGTCAACAGGGCGTGCAGCAGCGGGGCGACCGACGCGATCATCAGCACCGTGCCGAGCACCGCGTCATCCGCTCGTAGCAGCACACCAGCGATGAGCAGTGCTCCGAACAGGAGCGCTGACACCGTTTGCCGTGTGGTGCGCTCGAGTTGGACGACCCGTTTCTCCAGGCCCGGGTTTGCGACCGCCACGGAGCCGTCCTCGAATCGGGTGATGAGCGCATCGAGCCGCTTCGGCAGACGAAATGCGATGCCCGCGGTCTCCAACGCTTGCTTCGCGAAGTCCTGCACCAGGTTGCCGCCCTCATCACGCAGCAGCTGCGCCGCATAGGGCTCGACGGAGTCCCAGAGGTTGAACGCGGGATTGAGCGCACTGCACACCCCGGAGGTGAGGGACATCGCCCGAATAATGAGCAGGAAGTTCTCCGGCAGCTGAAACGGCAGCGATCGCACCACAGCACCGAACTGCACCGCGAAGTCGCGGAACTCCCGTGGGTCCACTTCGCGCAGCTCGGCAAAACCCATGCCACCAAACCGAGCGAACAGCTGCGTCATCGCCCGCTCGAGTTGCGTCGTCTCCGCCGAAGGAAGAAGCACACCCACGTCCCGCATCGCATTCACCAGACCGCGCCCATCGCGTGAGGCTGCAGCGATCAGCAGCTTGCGCAGGCCGCTTCTTGTGCCGGTAGAGACCTCGCCCATCATGCCGAAGTCGATGAACGTCAGCTTCCATGGGCGCCCAGCAGGCCCGTCGGCGACCGGGGTGACAAAGACGTTACCGGGATGCGGATCGGCGTGGAAGAAACCCTTCGTGAACAGCTGGTCGAACATGACCGCCGCGAAGACCGGGGCCACCCCCGCCGGGTCGATGCCCGCCGCGACCAAGCCGTCCACATCCGTGATCTTGATCGCCGTCACGTCCTCCAGGGTGAGCACGCGGCGAGTGGTGCGCTCCCAGACGACAACGGGCACGCTCACCCGGTCGTCGTCGGCAAAAACTTCCGCGAAGCGCTCGGAGTTCGCAGCCTCATGCAGGTAGTCGATCTCTTCGAGGCTGGTCTGCGCGAACTCCTCAACCAGCGCAGGCATGTCCACACGGTTGGACACCAGTCGCACATGGCTGAGCCACCCGCCCACCTTCCGCAGTGCGGCCAGGTCGACATCGATGATCTCATCGATGCCCGGTCGCTGCACCTTGATGATGACTTCGTCGAGCCCGGTGTCGGCAGCATCGACCGGGGAGAGTCGGGCTCGGTGCGCCTGCCCGAGAGAGGCCGCAGCAACCGGGATCTCGTCGACCATCGTAAACGCGCGATCGAGCGGCATGCCCAGCTCCGCTTCGGCGACCGCGCGGATCGCCGCGAACGATACAGGAGCCACCTCGTCTTGCAGCCCCTCGAGTTCGGTGGTGATCTCGGGCGGGAGCACGTCGAGACGTGACGACATGAACTGCCCGACCTTGATCATGAGGCCGCCGAGGTCGGCCGCCAGCACATGAAAACCCTTCGCGAAGCGTCGCATCCGCTTTGATCGTGTGCGCTTGGCAATCTTCACCAGCCCGATGCGAGGGAGGAACAGCTCGAACCACCACGTTATCGCGAGATTCCAGCCGGCAAAACGCAGAATGCGGCGGTAACGGGCGCGGGTGTTTCCCGCGCCCGACATCGAATCGGTTCGACCTCGACGAGCCGATGGCACCCCGTCAGTCCTGAGCGAGGATCGAGTAGAGCCGACGACGCGCCTCGTCGAGCACCGTGACGGCCTGCTGAATCTGCTCCGGCGAGCCGGTACGACCCACCTGGGCCGCCGCCTGGGCGAGCTCGACGCCCGCCTTGGGCAGAGCCGCGAAGCCATGGCCGGGAGTTGCGCCCGCTGACCCCCACGGCGCTGTCGTGTCGGCGTCAGCGACAGCTTCGCGACCCTCATCGGTCAGTGAGTAGATTTTGCGGCCGTTGGACTCTTCGGCGCTGATGAGGCCCTCATCGGCCAGCAACTGCAGGGTCGGGTAGACCGAGCCCGCACTGGGCTTCCAGCTGCCGCCGCTGCGCTCCTCGATTTCGTGAATGATCTGGTAGCCGTGCATCGGCTGCTCAGCGAGCAGCGCCAGCACCGCCGTGCGCACTTCGCCGCGACCGGCTCGGGTGCCCGTTTGCTTCTCGAACCGTGAGCGCAACTGCTCCATCGCCTGCCACATGCCTTCAATGCTATTACCAGCGCCGAACCCGCCTGTCGGGAATGAACTGCCCATGATTGCCTCCTTTGTGTGAACCGCGAACGATATACAACGATACTCAACGATAGGTGGCGATGCGGTCGAGCGATACAAACAAACGGATGTTCTGTGCCGGCTCCCAGCGTCACTTTCAGAAGTCGACTGCACCGCCCATGGAGAGCGAGGGCCGCGGGGCGGGCACACGTCGAACTAAAAGTTTCCAACATCATGCCATCGGAGAGCACTGGCGAATCGCAGTGGCCGGGCGAGTATCAGGCCGCTGATGAGGCTGGCGAAGGCGACCGGGAACGCAATCAGGGCGCTGAGATGGGGAAGGTCGGAAGGGCAGAAAATGAGGGTCTTCCCGGCACGGACTTGAGTGAGGGGCAAGCTGCACCCCTCGACCATGTCGAGACCAGGACACTGGAGTCCGAGAACATCGTACGACCTGGCTGTACGGCCTTCCGCTGGTCGTACGCTGGCGAGTATGACGGTTGGTCGAGTGACGGCGCGCCAGGGCATCCCGACTCCTTGCGCGTATGCATCTTCGCGGCCTCGAACGCGAAATTTGGACGCTTGAGGGCTACCTCAAGCTCCCCTGAGCCTGTTCAATTCAAAAACGCAGCGATTGACGGAGATTTGATCTGGTGTGACTGGCTAGAGAAAGTTGTTTGTGTCGCCTCGGAGTAGTGTTTGCGGGTGATCAACTCTCGCGCTGTCTCCGACGGCATCCGCACCTGGATGCTCAAGGGCCTCGTCAACGAGCGCGCCGATCACGTGGGTCCCCACGCCGCCACGGTCGAGAAGACGCATTCCTGGTGGCGGGTGATGTGCCTGACCGGGGTTGACTATTTCTCCACCCTCGGGTACCAGCCGGCCATCGCGGCCCTCGCGGCCGGTTTGCTGTCGCCGATCGCGACCATCGTGTTGGTCGCCTTGACTCTTCTGGGTGCCCTGCCGGTGTATCGACGGGTTGCACAGGAGAGCTTCAACGGGTCTGGTTCGATCCAGATGCTGGAACGCCTGTTGCCGTGGTGGGCCGGGAAGCTCTTCGTGCTCGTCCTGCTCGGGTTCGCCGCCACGGACTTCATGATCACCATCACCCTGTCGGCGGCAGACGCCACGGCCCACGCGATCGAGAACCCGTTCGCTCCCTCCTGGATGCACGGTCAGGAGGTGCTGGTCACCCTGTTCCTGGTCGCGCTGCTCGGCCTCGTATTCCTCCGTGGTTTCAAGGAAGCCATCGGCATCGCCGTCGTGCTCGTGGCGATCTACCTGCTCCTCAATCTCGTAGTGATCCTGGTCTCCATCGGACACGTTGCCGGGCACGCTGCCCTGATCACGGACTGGTGGGCAGCGCTCACCGCGCAACATGGCAATCCGCTCGTCATGGTCGGAATTGCCCTGATCGTGTTCCCGAAGCTGGCGCTGGGCCTGTCCGGCTTCGAGACCGGGGTCGCCGTCATGCCGCACGTGACGGGCGACGCCAGCGACACCGAAAAGAACCCCGCCGGCCGGATCCGCGACACCAAGCGCCTACTCACCACGGCGGCGCTCATCATGAGCGGCTTCCTCATCACCTCAAGCATCGTCACGACCCTGCTCATCCCGCAGAAGGACTTCCAACCCCGGCGGACCGGCCAACGGTCGTGCCCTCGCGTATCTCGCACACGAATACCTCGGACCGGTTTTCGGATCCATCTACGACATCAGTACCATCTGCATCCTGTGGTTTGCCGGCGCGTCGGCGATGGCCGGTCTCCTCAACCTTGTTCCCCGCTACCTGCCGCGGTACGGGATGGCGCCCCAGTGGGCCAGGGCCGTCCGCCCGCTCGTCCTGGTCTTCATCGGCATCGCATTCCTGATCACCGTGGTCTTCCAGGCGAACGTCGACGCCCAGGGCGGCGCGTACGCCACCGGAGTGCTCGTGCTGATGACGTCCGCCTCCGTCGCCGTGACACTCTCGGCCTGGCACAAGCAGCAGCGCTGGCACACCCTCGGGTTCGGCGTCATCACCCTGATCCTGACCTACACGACGGTCGCCAATGTCTTTGAACGTCCGGAGGGCGTCCGGATCGCCGGACTCTTCATTCTCGCCATCATGACGACCTCGATCCTCTCCCGCGTCCGGCGCTCGTTCGAGCTGCGGGCGACCTCCGTCGTGCTGGATTCCAGCGCGCTCGACTACGTCATGTCGGATGCCGAGGAGTACGACGTCATCAGGATCATCTCGCACGAGCCCGATGAGGACACCGAGGCCGAGTACCGGAACAAGAGCCGCGACGAACGTCGCTTCGGACATATCCCGCCCGGGTCACCGATCATATTTCTCGAGGTGCACCCCTCCGACTCATCCGATTTCGAAGAGGACCTGCTCGTGCGCGGAGTCGCCAAGCACGGGTACCGCGTGCTCCAGGTAACGAGTGGCAACGTGCCGAACACGATCGCCTCCGTGTTGCTTGAGATCCGCGACCAGACCGGACTGATCCCGGAGATCTATTTCGAGTGGACGCAGGGCAACCCGATCTCCAACATGTTCAAGTTCCTGTTCACCGGCCTCGGCGAAATCGCCCCCGTCACTCGCAAAGTGTTGCGCGAATCGGAACCCAACGCCAAACGACGACCGCACATCCACGTCAGCTGATCACGATGATCTGCGTAGAATCCTGACGCGGGAAGCAGTTCTCGCAGTCAGCGGCGTCGTGTGGCCCGCGCAACACTTCGCGAGAACTTCGATCGGGCACGCGAAAAGCGAATCACCGGTATAGACCGTCCGAAACTGCCCATGAGAGTCATCCCACCGGCCGTTGAAGCGACACGCCCGCCTTCGGTGGCGTACTTGCAGTTGCTCCACTCCCACGGTTCCGGACGGAATCCGACCCG
>NZ_JAJAYI010000012.1 GCF_026786305.1 Cryobacterium sp. | reverse complement strand
CCGATGCCGGCGGTGAAGCGCCACGCATCGAGGGCATCCATCAGCTCATCACCCCAGAGCCCGCCACCGCGCACGAGGGAGGTGGCGTAGGCAAGCGGCATCGCGCCCAGGCTCTGCAGGAGGTATCCGCCCGCGAAGTCGACCCCGTCGGGGCGCACGAAATCTTCGCTGATCAGCGCGGAGGGGTAGCCGCGGTAGCCGCGAATCTGCTCGTCGAACCGGCCCCACACCTGCATCGCGCCGTGGGCGAGAAAGTTGCGCCCGACCAGACCGCTCGAATTGGCGAGGCCGGTGTTCAGCAGTAGCCGCGGAGTCTCGATGCCGCCGCCGGCGAGCACGAGGGTCGCGCATCGCTGCCGACGTTCCTGACCGTTCTGGCGGTACACGACCGCCGAGATTCTGCCAAGCGCGTCGCGTTCTATACCGTGCACCATGGAGTCGGGCCGGATCTCCGCCCCGGCGGCAATGGCGGAGGGGAGATAGGTGATCGCGGTGGTCGCCTTAGTGCCATAGCGTTCGCCCTGGTGGATGGTGCCGAGATTTTGGCTGGCGAGGCGGCGACCGTGGTGTGGCTGGTCGCGATCACGGCTGAGGATGGCGGCCGGCGCGTCAGTGGCTTGGATGCCGAGGCGGGCGCAGCCGATTGCCATGAGGTCTGCTGCAGCGTTGCGGTCGACGGGTGGTTCGAGGTACTCCCGTTCCGGGTCCCACGGGTACGGAGTCGGGCCCGAGACGCCGATGGTGCGCTCAACGTCGGCGATGTAGCGGATGAGTTCGGCGTGGTCGACGGGCCAGTCCGCCCCGACCCCGAACTCGGTGAGAAGGTGCAGGTCTCGGATGTCGGGGCGGGGCGTGAAGGCGCCCCAGTGCAGTGTGCCGCCGCCGAGTCCCCAGCCACTGTTGTTGGGGCCGAAGGCGGTCGGTGCATCTCCGCCGCTGAGCCGCTCGGACATCCAGTTGATTCGGGGGGCTTCGACTTCGTCGTTGGTGAAGTCGTCAGGGTCAAGGTTGGGCCCGGCCTCAAGGGCGACGACTCGGAGGCCGCGTTCCGCGAGTCGCGCGAGGAGGGGCGCGCCGCCCGCGCCGGTTCCGACCACGACGACGTCGACAACGTCGTCCTCTGCGTACGTGCGCATGTCGTTGAGGTTCACGCTGCGTTCTCGTTGCCAGCCTGGCCGGTGTTGTTGGTCGTGCCCGGGTCTTCGCTGTCGTCGTTCTCGTCGGCCCGATTGGCCTGATCAGATATGAGAGCACCGAGCTCCTCTGGCTCCCATGGGTCGCGCACGCCGGCGCCCAGACTCACATACCCGGCGGGCTCAACCCCCGGACCACTGGTCGCGAAACCGTCGTATCCGATGCGGGCGAGCGACGCGGGATGGGCCAACCAGGTGCGCGTCAGATCATTGCGCACGTCTTCGAACCACCGGCGAAACACATCACCGCCCCACGGGGCGCCGTTGATGAACTCACCGGCGATAATCCTTCGAATTAGTGCGTCCTGCAGCGCCACACCGTCGGTCCAGACGGATGCGATGGCGTCGAGCCCCAGCCGGTAGGCGGACGCGTCATCTGGAAGCTCCGAGGGTCGCCAACCATCACCACGGCCGGCTGCGAGGTCGGCGTCGATGCGCGCAGCGAGGTCGATCCGGTGCGCCTCGGGTTGCGGCACTAGCCGATCGGCCAGCGCGCGTAGGGTCGCGAGCTGCCCCGGCGAGAGCGCCCGCGGCGTGTAGTTCACGTCGTCCGCGATCGCGCGCCGCACCAATAAGGCGCGCGCCTCGACGCCGGTGCGATTAGAGGCAATAACACGACCCCACTCAGGCTTCACCTGTGGGGATGCTGAAGCCGTTGACTCCCAGAACCGCGCGATCTCGGCCGCAACCTCGTGGGTTTGCTCGTAGGGGAGCAGGTGCCCCGTCGCGGCGAGAGACACGAAGCGCGCCCGCGGATACACGGCGCCGAGGAGTCGCGGCTGCACCGAAGCCCCCAGATCGTCGTCATCTTCGCCCGCCATTACGACGACGGGCAGGTCGATCACGCCAACCTCGGCTGAAATATTTTCATGGCTACCCTCGCTGAGCCACCGCTGCCAGGCGAGCGGCGACATCTGCCGAACTTGGTCGACGGCGTCCTGTTCCAAAGCGGCGACCAGCGATGTCGCCACGTTCTGCGCAACGAATTCGCGCGCGTCGACTTCCGAGAGCGGACCGTTTTCTGCCCACGAGAGCATGAGGGCACGCTTGTCGTCGTCCATGGGCTCCGGGGTGGGCGGGGATGGCGCGAGGAGCACTGCGCCCGCCAAGCCGAAGACAGTCTCGTGCCCGCTCAGTACCCGTGCGGCCACGAGTGCTGCGACCTTGCCGCCCATGCTGTGGGCCGCGAGCAGCCATGGTCCGCCATCGGCTTCGGCCTTGATCGTCTCGAGCGCGGCATCGGCCAGAGCGTGAACGGAGCCGTTCACAGCATCCGGGGCGTGACCCTGCCCCGGCAGGTCGATGCCGACGACGCGGAATCGGTCGCCGAGCGCCGCTGCGAGTGGTGCGGCTGATGCAGAGCCAAAGCCCAGACCGGGAAGAAAAAAAATGGTGCAGTCATGATTGGTCACGGAGTGACCATGCCGCCGTTGACGTTCAAGGTCGCGCCCGAGACGTAGCTCGATTCTGCCGAGGCGAGGAACACGTAGGCGGGGGCCAGCTCGGCCGGCTGCCCGGAACGTCTGTAAGTACTTTCGTCGTCGAATGCTTTCATTTGCTCGTCTGAAACGCCACCCGACACCTGCAGGGCAGTCCAAACGGGGCCGGGTGCGACCACGTTGACCCGGATACCGCGAGGAACTAACTGCTGCGCAAGACCCTTCGAGAAGTTGTTGATCGCTGCTTTCGTCGCCGCGTAGTCCAAGCGATCCGGTGCGGGCGTGTAAGCCTCCAGCGAAGCCGTGTTGATGATGCTGGCACCGGCCGGCAGATGGGCCAGAGCAGCCTTCGTGATCCAGAAGTTCGCGAACACGTTCGTTCGGAACGTCAGCTCGAACTGCTCGTCCGACAAATCTTCGATACGATCAACGGCTACCTGTTTGCCGGCGTTATTGACAAGGATGTCGAGCCCACCGAGCACGCGCACGGTTTCGTCAACGATCTCGCGGCACCGGGCCGAGTCCGTGATGTCCGCGGCAATCGCATGGCCGGTCGTGCCTGCCTCCTCGATCAAGCCCAGGATATGGTCAGCATCCTCCTGTTCAGCGGGCAGGTGCACGATTACGACATCGGCCCCCTCACGCGCGAACGCGATCGCGACGGCACCGCCGATACCGGAGTCACCGCCTGTGATGAGCGCCTTGCGCCCGGCGAGGCGCCCGCTGCCGCGGTAGGTCGATTCGCCAAGGTCAGGGACCGGAATCATCCGCGCCTGCACCCCCGGTTCAGGCTGATGCTGAACGGGCGGGTGGACGCGGCCGTATCGCTCAACAGGGTTTCCAAAACTGTACTGATCGCGAAACGTCATGCCCCCCATGATAGGTCGAAGGCTTCACCATCGACGTGACCGCGCGCACCTCGTTGGCCCGGGTGCATATCGTCGCGGGGCTGCGCGGTGTCCCGGGGGCGAGCATCATTGTGCCGTGGGACCAGTTCGCGGACGCCAGGGTTGGCCTCGTTTGTCAGCTCGAAAACCGGGCCGCATCTTTGCCTAAACTTCTCACGGACACGGACACGGACACGGACACGCACAGAAACGCGTCGAGACGGCGACCACCATCGCCGAATCGCAGGCATATCCACGCGGCCATTCCGGAACGGAACGCCTTCTGTTTCGAGCAGCGCTCGGGCTCCTCCGTTATAACAGCTCGCTGGCGTGCCGTCGGCGTGAACCACACGCGACCATGGCACATCGTCGTCAAGCAACGCGACGGCCCGGCCCGCCTGCCGGGGTCCGATGTCAAGCGCCCGCCCGATCTCCCCGTACGCCGGGACGTCACCCTTGGGAATCGCCACCACCATTGTTCGAACTTCCGCTACCACGTCCATGCGCATCATTCTTCTGATTCGGGATAGGTGATTTTTCCGTCTCGCACGAGCGCGAACGCGGTTAGTTCCGCGCGTCGGGTCGATGAGACCGACATGATGTCGAACACCTCTACCCCGGCGACAATGAGTGCGTCTGTGATTAACCGCCGGTGACAACGCCACGGCACGGCCTCACTGCACATGATCGCCAGCGCCGAGTCATTTGCGACCTGCAGCAGCTCAGCGAGCCCTGAGTGAAACTCATCGGTCAGCATATAGTCGGCGTAATCGCGGAATGCCTTGACCCGCCACGCACCGTTTGGACTTGGCACACCGGCAGGGGTATGCCTGCGGCCGCCGAGGTCCCTGGCCGACCGGTAGGTCACGTCCGCAGGTAACGCACCCGCAATTGCGTCTTGGTTCCATTG
>NZ_JAJAYI010000011.1 GCF_026786305.1 Cryobacterium sp. | reverse complement strand
GACACTACCGCGCACACCTTATTCTTTTGGAGTACCACTGTGGCCCCCCAGGGGGGCCCGCTAACAAAAAAAAAGGTGTCTATACCGCTCACCTGTTGGGCTCGGTGGGCCGCCGGTGTCTAGCGGGGGGGGGCACACCCGGTCATGCCTGTGGTGCTGATCTAGCTTGACGGCCAGCCTGCTTCGATGCTGGTCAGCACCTCGGAGGTGGGAGTTCCGTTGATCCAGCTGACGATGCCCTTGAAGAACGTTCCGGAACCTACCGCACCCGGCATCAGGTCGGAGGCGTCAAAGCGGAACGTGGTGTCGGGATCCTGCAAAATCCTGATCGATTCCGCGAGGATCGGGCTGTCGACGAGGTCGGGGTCGACACCCGAGTTGGCGCTGATACCGCCACCGATCGACACGAGACTGTTGGCCCACTCCGGGGTGGAGAGGTATTCCTGCACGGCCTGGGTGTCCGCGTCATCGGCGAAGGCACCCACGATCTCGCCACCACCGACAACGGCCTGGCCACCGGCTTCGATCGACGGCGTCATGAACGCCCAGATGTCCGAGTCCGGGCCGACCTTGCCGCCGGCGTCGCCGAGGAACCCGTCGAAGAAGGATGCCTGGTGGGTCAGAGCGCAGGTACCGGCGACGATGGGCGCAGCCACGTCACCGAACGGGACGCTGTTGATCGATTTGACGTCACCGAAGCCGGCGTTCACGTAGTCCGGGTTGAGCAGGATCTCACCGACCGAGTCAAAGGCTTCGGCGATGGCAGGATCGGTGAACGGAACCTCATTGGCCACCCACTGGTCGTAGACGTCCGGGCCGGCCTGACGCAGCACGAGGTCTTCGACCCAGTCCGTTCCCGGCCACCCGGTGGCATCCCCGGAACCGAATCCGGCACACCACGGCGCCGCACCGGTCTTCTCCTGAATGGTCTTGGTCACGGTGAGGAGTTCGTCCCAGGTCGTGGGTACCTCGACGCCCCATTCCTTGAACTTGGCGGGCGAGAACCAGATGAAGCCCTTGAGGTTGGCTTTGAACGGAGCGCCGTAGAAGACGTCGTCCACGGTTCCGTACGCCTTCCAGTCCTCCGACCAGTATTCGTCAACGTTCGCTTCAACGGCCGCCGGGGCCGGCTTGATAAACTTGCGGCTGGCCAGGTCGGCCAACAGGCCAGGCTGGGGAAAGATGCCGATGTCGGGGGGATTGCCACCCTGAGCACGAATGGAGATCTGAGACTCGAACTCCTTCGACGATTCGTACTGAATGTCGATGTTGTTTTCTTTCTCCCAGTCAGCCCAGGACTTTTCGAGCTGTTCCGCTTCGAAGTCTGCGATGGTGCTGTAGACGGTGACGACGCCGTCGCCCTCCGCTCCGGCGTCATTCGTGGTTGACCCGGGGCCGCCGGAGCAACCGGCCAGGGCCAGACCAGCAATCGCCGCCATCGCGATGGGTGCTGTAATTCGACGGTGCAGGGAAGTCCGCATCTTGTATCTCCTCATTGAGTGTTGCCGGATCGAGTCGTGCCGGATTGAGTCGTGCCGGATTGATCAGGACGGTTGAGCGCTGGACACTGCCTGCGTTCGGCTGGAATTCGGGAACCGGTTCCAGACCATAAATTACGTCACCCTTTTGGGGATAGCAAGTGCGCAAACATAACGAAATGGCAAAGATATCGACAGCGTTGCCGCCGGATACCAAATTTTAGTGAAGAACTGGACGGAAAATCAAGGGCATCACTGGAACCGATTCCATACGGGGCGAGAGCACGCTAATGTGAACGCATAGACCCCAAGGACGGAGGCCGTATGAGTGCTATCGGCGATGTCGCGCGTCTTGCCGGCGTGGCAAAGGCCACCGCCAGTCGGGCGCTCAGCGGCCGGGGCTACGTCTCGGCCGAGACTCGCGAAAAGGTCGTCGCGGCTGCACGCGAAATTGGCTACGTCGCTTCACCCAATGCGGCGAGTCTGGTGACCGGACGCACCCAAAGTGTTGGCGTGATCATCCCCTTCATCAGCCGGTGGTTCTTCGGCGAGGTGCTCGAAAGCCTGGAACGGGCACTGCTCGCGCAGGGTTACGACATGACCCTCTACAACTTGCCGCCGGAGTCCCCCGAACGCGACCGGGTCTTCGACTTCTTTTTGGCGCGCAAGCGATTCGACGGCATCATCTCTGTCGGCGTCGCCCTGAGCGAACAGGAAGTCGACCACCTGCACCGGCTCGGCCGCCCGCTGGTCGGCATCGGCGGGCCGATCCGGGGCGTTCCGACGATCGAGATCGATGACGTAGCCGCGGCCCGGCTGGCGACCGAGCACCTGCTCAGCCTGGGGCACCACGACATCGTGCACGTGGGCGGCAGCCAGGCGGACGAAATGGATTTTCAGGTGCACAGCAATCGCCTGCGGGGGTTTCACAATGCGATGCTGGCCGTCGGCGTCCCGGTGAGTGGACGCTTCTACGCCTGCGAATTCACGATGCCCGGCGGTTATGCCCGCGGCCTGGCCGTGCTCGGAGACCCGCGGCGGCGACCCACGGCCATCTTCGCCGCGAGCGATGAGATTGCCTTCGGGCTGATTCTGGCCGCGAGAGAATTGGGGATCAGTGTTCCCACAGAGCTCAGCGTGATTGGCATCGACGGTCATCCGCACGCCGAGATGTTTCGTCTCACCACCCTGGCGCAGCACCCGCGGGCGCAGGGAGAACGCGCCGTGCGCACCCTCCTCGCCGAACTTGCAGCCCGTGGCGAAACGAGTTTCCGCGCGAGCACGCGTTCCGAGGTGGGTGGCCCGGAGAGCCGAGCGGGTTCGCTGGTCCTGCCGACCACCCTGATCATTCGGTCGTCCACGAGCGCCCCGCGGGGTCGCTCGTCTTAACCAGTCAACAAGAAAAGGGGCGCCGATTCCCTGCGGAAACGACGCCCCTTGCGCACACGGTCGGCTCAGGAGCCGACCGGCTACGCCTCAATCAGAGCCCCTCGCGGGGCTCAGACTACTTGAGGGTAACGGTGGCGCCGGCCTCTTCGAGGGAAGCCTTGGCCTTGTCGGCAGCGTCCTTGGCAACGCCCTCGAGGACGGCCTTCGGCGCGCCATCGACAACGGCCTTGGCCTCGCCGAGGCCCAGGCTGGTGAGCTCGCGCACGACCTTGATGACCTGGATCTTCTTGTCGCCAACGGCGTCAAGGATGACGTCGAACGCGGTCTGCTCTTCAACCTCTTCAACAGCGGCGGCGGGGCCAGCGGCTCCGGCAGCGGCCACGGGAGCGGCAGCGGTGACCTCGAAGGTCTCCTCGAACGCCTTGACGAACTCGGAGAGCTCGATGAGGGTCAGGCCCTTGAACTGCTCGAGCAGGTCTTCAGTGGAAAGCTTTGCCATGATGTACTCCTTCTAGTTTCTTAAAAATTCGTGAACCGCGGGGACCAGGCAGGTGCCTAGTTCGCGGACTCCTGCTTCTCACGCAGCGCGTCGATGGTGCGAACAGCCTTCGACAGCGGTGCCTGAAAGAGATAAGCGGCTCCGAACAGCGATGCCTTGAAGGCGCCGGCCAGCTTGGCCAGCAGCACCTCGCGGGACTCGAGGTCGGCAAGTTTGCCAACCTCCGCTGCGGTGAGCGGGTTACCGTCAAAGTAACCGCCCTTTACCACCAGGAGAGGGTTTGCCTTGGTAAAGGCACGCAGGGTCTTCGCGACGGCGACGGGGTCTCCGTGCACGAAGGCGATAGCGGACGGACCGACAAGTTCCTCGTCGAACGAGGTGATGCCGGCCTTGTTGGCCGCAATCTTGGTGAGCGTGTTCTTTACCACGGCGTACGTGGCGTCCTCACTGATGGACTTGCGCAGGCTCTTGAGCTGCGCAACAGTGAGACCGCGGTACTCGGTGAGCAGAACGGCGGTCGAGCTTTCGAATTTCTCCGCAAGCTCGGCGACCGTTGCTTCCTTGTTCGCCATGGTGCTCCTCATTAATAATCATGTGCCGGGTAGCCCGGGGCGCAGACATGAAAAAAGCTCCAGCGCAGGGCGCCGGAGCTTGGGGAACAATCCAAAAAGACTGTAACTGAACTTCGAACACCTGCGCGGGCCGTTCACGTGAATGAACCTTCGTCTGCACGTGTGTCTTTCGACATGGCGCAGCAACCGGCGGTCTGTGGCTGAGAGTAACTGTACGGCAGGTTTCAGACGCGTGCAAATCGCAGGGCGGCGGCATCAGCTCATCGGCAGCTCAAGGTGGTTGACATTCATCAACTACTCGATTATCGTTGATAGCTGTCAATCACTGAGGAGTCGCATGAGCCGCGCCAGCCGCACAGTTCGAGAACCGGTCACCGCGGGCTCGATGACGCATCGGCACGTACTCGAAGCCCTGTCGGGCCTGCTGCTGGGCATGTTCGTGTCGATTCTGGCCAACACCGTCGTGAGCACGTCGCTACCGCTCATTCTCAGTGATCTCAAGGGCTCGCAGTCCGCCTACACCTGGGTTGTCACGGCGACGCTGCTGGCCACGACGGTCAGCACGCCGATCTGGGGCAAGTTCGCCGACCTGTTCAATCGCAAGCTGCTCATTCAGCTGGCCCTCGCCGTGTTCGTAATCGGCAGTGCACTCGCCGGCTTGTCGCAGGATGCGGGCACGCTCATCGCGTTCCGGGTGCTGCAGGGCCTCGGCGCCGGCGGTCTCGTGGCCCTGAGCCAGATCATCATGGCCGACATCATCAGCCCCCGGGAGCGCGGCCGGTACGCCGGCCTGTTTGGCGCGGTCATGGCCCTCGGCACCATCGGCGGCCCGCTGCTCGGCGGCGTCGTGACGGACACCTTCGGCTGGCGCTGGAATTTCTTCATCGCCCTCCCCGTGGCGATCGTCGCGATCGTGCTGCTGCAGCGCACTCTGCACCTGCCGCTCCGGGTGAAGCGGGTCGTGAGCATTGATTACCTCGGCGCCGCGCTCATCACGAGTGGCGTCTCGCTGCTGCTGATCTGGGTGACCCTGGCCGGTTCGCAGTTCGAGTGGCTGTCGCTGACCTCGTTCGCCATGGTGATCGGCGCCGTCGTTGTGCTCATCGCGGCGGTCATCGTCGAGTTTCGTGCCCCGGAGCCGATCATTCCACTCAGCCTGTTTCGCAACCGCACCTTCAGCCTCGCGACCGTCGCGAGCCTCGCGGTCGGCGTCTCGTTGTTCGGCACCTCGGTCTTTCTCAGCCAGTACATGCAACTCGCCCGTGGCGCCACGCCCACCCAGTCAGGCCTGCTCACCATCCCGATGATGGGCGGCTTGCTGATCTCGTCAACTCTGTTCGGCACCGTGATCAGTCGGCGCGGAACCTGGAAGTCGATCATGGTGTCCGGTTCGGTGCTCATGCTCGTCGGCACGACCCTGCTCGGCACCCTCGATGTACACACGAGCCTCGTCTTCGTCGGCGTGTACATGTTCATTCTCGGCGCCGGCGTGGGCATGGTCATGCAGAACCTCGTTCTGGTCGTGCAGAACACCATTGAGGTGAGGCACCTCGGCGTGGCCACGAGCTCGGTGACCTTCTTCCGCAGCCTGGGTGGTGCGATCGGCGTCTCGGTGATGGGGTCGATACTCGGAAGTGTCGTCGCGACGCAGATCACGAACAGCGTCGGCCACCTCAGCCCGACCCATCAAGCGGATGCCGGCCGGCTGCTCGGCGACGGCGTCATTCCGCAGGTCACTCTTCTGCCCGACGTGCTGCGCATCATCGTGGAAACGGCCTACGGTTCCGGAGTCGGCACGATCTTTCTGATCAGCGCACCGCTGGCCCTCGTGACCCTGCTCACAGTGTCGCTCCTGCCGAATCATCCGCTCGGCACGGAGACCGGCATCGATCGGGCCCGCTTTGCGGCCGTCGAGTCGGAATCAACGTCGGAGTCGGCATTTCAACGGGAGGCCGAAGACGTGGAGGATATTCTGATCGACGTGAGCGCGGCATCCGCTGGCCCGCAGCCGGTGGGACTGGCCCAGAAAACGCAGTCAATTCGCAGAGTCCGACCCTCCAGCCAACAAGCCCCATCGACCCGGACCGAGCGCAATGAGTGAGACCGCCCCGCCGCCCCTGGTGGATGAAGACAGCCCCGAGCTCACCCGCGTCGAGGCCCAGATGGCCATGCTCGCGGCGAAAATTCGGGCCAGCACCCGATCGACCGCGGCCGGGATCGACCCCACGCTCGAGCCGTTCGGACTCGCGCTGCTCCGCGTGCTGGCGCGACGAGGCGAATCGCATGCGAGCGTTGTCGCCGATGTCCTCGCGGTGGATCGCAGCATGATCAGCCGCCAGGCCAAGCTGCTCTGCGCGCTCGGACTCGTGGAGACCCGGGTCGATCCGAGCGACGGGCGCGCTCGGTTTCTCGCCCTGACGCCGCTCGCCCAAGAGAAGCTCGCCGAGGTTCGCCGCAATCGCACGGCCCTCGTACACCGGCGGCTCGGCCGGTGGACGGCCGCCGAACTCGACCAGTTCGCCACCCTGCTGGAACGACTCAACGAGCCCGACTAGCCAGTGCGTCTACGGCGCGGCGAGCGGCAGCGCCACGCGAAAGTGCGTGCGACCGGGTTCACTGTCGACCGTGACCTCGCCGTGGTGCGCGGCGACGACCGCGGCCACGATCGCGAGGCCGAGGCCCGTGCTGCCGGTTCCGCGAAAACGCGAGCTGTCGCCCCGCGCGAACCGTTCGAACAGGGTGCTCCGGAGGTCTGCGGGAATGCCCGGACCGTTGTCGGTGACCGTCACGACGGCCCGGTCGCCGACGGCGGAAAGGTGAACGACCACGGTGCTGCCGGCATCCGTGTGCACCCGCGCGTTGGCGAGCAGGTTCGTAAGGACCTGGCGAAGGCGCGGTTCGTCGCCGATTGCCTCGATCGGTTCGTCGGGCAGTTCGAGGTTCCAGACATGATCACGTCCGGCCGCATGAGCGTCGCTGACGGCGTCGACGAGCAACATGGTGAGGTCGACGGGTTCCATTTCGAGTTCGCGGCCCTCGTCGAGGCGGGCGAGCAGCAGCAGGTCTTCAACCAGGCCGGTCATGCGCACCGACTCGGATTCGATGCGGCCGAGGGCGTGCATCGCGTCGGGCGGCAGCCCTTGGCCGCTGCGCCGGGTGAGTTCGGAATAGCCACGAATGGAGGCGAGCGGGGTGCGCAATTCGTGGCTCGCGTCGGCGACGAACTGGCGCACCTTGCGCTCGCTGGCTTGCCGGGACTCCAGGGCGAGGTCGACGTGGTCGAGCATGCGGTTCAGCGCGGCGCCGACCCGGCCCACCTCGGTGCGCGGATCGGTATCGTCGGCCGGAACCCGATCGTCGAGCGAGACCTCGCCGCGGTCGAGTGGCAGTTGCGCGACGCGGGTGGCGGTCGCGGTCACGCGTTGCAGCGGGCGCAGGGCGAGCCGCACCACCCAGGCCGCGATGATGGCGACCACGATAAGCCCGGCGAGCGAGACGAAGGTGATGATCAGGGCGAGCTGGGCGGCTGTGGCCGCGACGCCCGACAGTGGCAGCCCGACCAGGTAGAGGGTACCGGTGCGGGAGGTTTCGGCCTGCACCCGGTACTCGCCGAGCTCACCGCCAAGGTCCACCGTGACCGCAGCCGACTGGTTGACGTGATCGGCGAGCTGCTGCATCTGCTGGGCCGAGAGTTCTTCGATCGCCCCGCTCTGGTCGTCGGTGTAGCCGGTCGTGATGCTTGACCCGTCATAGACGAGGGCGAGCAGCCCCGGCGGCTGGGCGGGGCCGCTGAGGATGCTGTCGGCCGTCGCAGCACCAAAGTAGGTACTGCCGGGGCTGTCGCCGGGGCGGTCGCCATCGTTGTCGCCGCCGCCGCCGCCCAGCACGGCACCGGATCGGTCGACGGCCGAGGCGAGTTGCTCGTCGAGGCGGTCAACCAGGGAGGCGCTCAAAATGACCACGCTCACCACGCCGATCGTGACGCTCACGAGGGCGAGCAGCCCGACGACGGTGAGCACGAGACGCCGCTGCAGGGTCCACGGCGAGCGCGGACGGCCGCGGCGGCGCCGCATCCGATGCGGTGAACGTCCTGCCATCAGGCAGTTTTCAGCATGTACCCGGCGCCGCGCACCGTGTGGATCATCGGCTCCCGGCCGGCATCGATCTTCTTGCGCAGGTACGAGATGTAGATCTCGACGACACTTGACTTGCCGCCGAAGTCGTAGCTCCAGACCCGGTCGAGAATCTGGGCCTTGCTGAGCACCCGGCGCGGGTTGCGCATGAGAAAGCGCAGCAGTTCGAACTCGGTCGCGGTCAGTTCGATGGCTGCGCCGTCGCGAAAGACCTCGTAGCTGTCTTCGTCGAGGGTGAGATCGCCGACGGTGATGCGCGGGTCGGTCGAGTCGGCCACGGCGAGGGTGGAGCGGCGAATGAGGCCGCGCAGCCGGGCGACGACCTCTTCGAGGCTGAACGGTTTGGTGACGTAGTCGTCGCCGCCGGCGGTGAGCCCCGCGATGCGGTCTTCGAGCGAGTCCTTGGCGGTGAGAAAGAGCACGGGAGTCTCGTAGCCGTCGGCGCGCACCCGCTGCAGCACCTGGAGGCCGTTGATGTCGGGCAACATAATATCGAGCACGATGGCGTCGGGCCGGAATTCGCGGGCGATGGTGAGCGCCTGACGGCCCTCGCCGGCGGTGCGCACCTCCCAGCCTTCGTAGCGCAGGGCCATGGAGAGCAGATCGGTGAGGGTGGGTTCGTCGTCGACGACCAACACCCGGATTGCGCTGCCATCGGCTTTGGTCAGTCGCGGGCCGTGGCCGGTTTGGGTGCTCGCACGTGTGCTCATTCTGGTGAGTATCCGGTAGTTGTCTATGAACGCGCTATGAGAATGCCCTCGGGCTGCTGTGGCCGGCCAGCGTCAGGCGACCAGCGCGGCCAGGAGCGCCGGCGCCGGCACGAGCGCGTGACTGCCGGGCAGGAACACTGGCTGGCAGCCGTCGAGTTCGACCGTGATCGGGGTGTCGGGGTGCGTGGTGGTCACATCCGTTCGAAGCGGAGCGCCGAGCTGAGCGGCGTTCCCGTAGTGGAGGTTGGGTGCCTGGCAGTCGACGTCGGCGACGAGCTGCGCGAGCGGAGTGTGCGAGACGCGACATGACTTTCCCCATGGATGGCCGTTCTCTCAGGCTGGCGAACCCAGGTCTCTTCGCGATAACGATTCCCAGCGTCATTGGGCCGCGCACGCCTGCAGCACGCGTGGCGGTGGCCCGCCGACCGGTCGCGCGGGCACACAATAGAGAGATGCCGAATTCCACGCTGTCCCTCTTCGACTTGGACCAGCACTCGGCGTACCCCGCGGCATCCGTTCTCCCGCCGGCACAGGCACCGCATACGCTGCGCGTCGTCGCCGATTCGACCGATCAGGTGGCGTGGCATCGGGCCCGCAAACAGGGCATCACTGCAACGGATGTCGCCAAGCTCGCGACCGCCAAATCGGTCGCCAACGCCGCGCACGACAAGATGCACGGCACGAGCTTCACCGGCAACAGTTTCACCGACCACGGACGCGCGCGAGAACCGGTCATCGCGGCCTGGGTTCTTCAAAACTATGGCATCGAGCCGAGCACCAACCTGTACCGTTCGGCAACGCACGACCGGCACTTAGCGACACCCGACGGTGTGGGCGTCGCCGCCAATGGCGAGCTGCATCTGGCCGAGATCAAGACCACAAGCAAGGCGTGGCGCAGCATCCCACGCAACTACCTGCGACAGGTCTGGTGGCAGCAGTACGTGCTCGGCGCCGACCGGACCCTGTTGGTCTGGGAGCAGCACCTCGATTTCGTGCCGGTCGACCCGGTTCCCCAGTTTCGGTGGATCGAGCGCGACGAAGATCAGATCGCCATCCTGATCGGTTTCGCAAACGATCTGATCGACCTGCTCAATCGCAAAAACCAGCGTTAGGTATCCGCTACCCGCTCCTTCGGCTTCGGCTTCGGCTTCGGCTTCGGCTTCGGCTTCGGCTTCGGCTTCGGCTTCGGCGATAGTCTCGTGGCTAATTCCGGAGATTCCCGGGCGCAGAGGGGCACCGGTCGCTCAAATCCGCCCCGCCGTCACGAGGCTGCAGCCAAATTTGCTGAATTCGCCATCAGGAAACACCGAGAAACACCGCGCGACGCCACGAGACGCCACGAGACGCCACGAGACGCCACGAATCAGCGTCTGGCTGGGATCAGGGACGCGACAGAATGGGGTCATGACTCTCGAACTGCCGAGCACCATGCGCGCCCTCGTCATCAACCGCACCGGGGCACCCGATGAGCTGCACATTGAGCAGGTTCCGTTGCCCCTGCAGCTGTTCGACGAACTTATTGTGCGGGTCGTCGCTGCAGGCATCAACCCGATCGACGCCAAGACGCGCGCGGGCAGGGGCGTCTCGGCCGCCATCGAGAGCTACCCGGCCATTCTGGGCAATGATTTCAGCGGTGTGGTCGTGCGCGCACCCTACGAGGCCTTCCCCCTGCAGCCGGGCGACGATGTCTACGGCATGGCCCGCGTTCCCCGCACCGGCGGCAGCTACGCGCAGTACGTGACAGTGTCGAGCCTGAGCGTCGCGCGCAAACCGAACAAGCTCAGCCACTACGAAGCGGCCGCCCTGCCGGTTGCCGCACTCACCGCGTGGGGAATGGTCGACCTGGCCCAGGTCACACCGGGCCACCGGATGCTCATCCACGCCGGCAGCGGCGGCGTCGGTCATCTCGCGGTACAGTTCGCCCACGCACGCGGGGCGCACGTCACCGCAACGGGATCGCCGGCAAACCTTGATTTTCTGCGCGAACTGGGCGCCGACGAGGTCATCGACTACACCACGCAGCGCTTCGAAGACGTCCTGTCGGGCCTCGACTCCGTGATGGACCTGATCGGGAACGTGCACGACAACACCGGCAGCCGGTCGCTCCGAGTGCTGTGCCCGGGCGGGCTGCTCGTCAACGTGCCGACCGGAAGCTGGCCGACCCTGCAGGAGGAAGCCGCGGCCGCGGGCATCCGGGCGACCGGTTTCAAGGTTGCGCCTGATGCGCGTGCCCTCGACCAGATCACGACACTTGTCAATTCGGGCGCGGTCCGCGTGCACGTCGACCAGATCTTCGAACTCGACGAGGGCGCCGCCGCCCATCGTCTGCTCGAAGAAGGCCACACCCGAGGCAAGATCGTGCTGGGCGTCGCTGGCTAGCCCCGTGGACCCAGCGACCGGCCCGGTGCCACGGTGCCCGGCCTAACCTGCGCTTCCGAACCGCAACAGCGAGCCCGCTCACGAACAGGCAAGTGGCGTAAGCGAACAACGCAGTCGGCGCGATCGGAATGATCCAGACCTTGTTCGCTCCGTTCACGAAGTTGTTGAGATAGCCGAGGTAGGTCACCAAGGACTCGGGCTTGCCCTGAATCTGTGCGGGCAGAACCAGATCGGCGTCGGGCCTGGTGTTGTTGTCCCCTCGGAATTGAAACGACCGAGTGCCATCAGGTTCGACAAGACAGCGACGATGCGGTGAGTGATCACTCCGGGCTGGCCCGGGTGTTTGGCCGGTGGCGACGTCTCCGATCACGAGAACATCGGGGTTCACCGGCCCCACCACACTCAGTGTTCCCGGCGGTCGGCGCGGCTTCATCGATCTTGTCAACACGGTCAGTGGAATGGCTCCGGTGACCTTGGGGACGCCAATCACGATGGCGGCCAGCGCGAGAACCAGCGGGAGAACCAGCGGGAGGATGGCAGCGCTCACCGCGAGTCCGATGTAGTGCAACAGACACTTTTTTGACCGTCGGCACCTCCGGCGTGGCCGGGTCAGCGCCAAGCGACGCCGTCATGACCGTCGGTGCAGGCGAGAGCGCCGGGTCGACACGAGCCACAGTCGACACGAGCCACAGTCCACCGCCAACCAGCAGCCCCGCCCACAGCAGAGCCAGGCCGGCGTTCTCGGCGCTGGTGTGCGGCAGAGACGATCGCGTCGTCTCGGGTGCTGAAAACGAGGACTTCCTGCGGGGCGGCCCCGGCCGGGGCCGCCCAAGGACACTACGAGCACCGCACCCACGACGAAGGCGGGCGCCCCCTGGCGCGTGGCCGTTTTCCAGCCAATCACGGTCAGGAAAGCGCCGTCAGTGAAGCGCCGTCAGTGTGAATTGTTGCAGCGCTGCCGTCGAGTTGCAGGTTTGCAGACCGAGCGATTCACCAGCGGTGCCTTGGGGTACGAAGATACCCAGGCCGCCGGTCACGGCAGCGGCCGAATTCCACAGCGCAAATGTTCCGGCGTCGCCCGGAAGAAGCGTGAGGCCTGCAGTACCAGCGATTGCACCAACAATGAGCTTGTTCATGAAAAGTCCCTATCGAGACAGCGGTCTTTGGATGTCGTCCATCGCAGGCCGTATTTCGGCTGGCAGATCTGTGTGGGTCGGGCTGCGCTCTGAAATAAGAACTTCGCAGGGGCTGCATCTCCATCCGCATTACGAATGCCGGCTGGTACAGACAGATTTGTCTGTCCCAGCAAGCCCCCCAGAAAAGGGCACGGCTGCATTTCGGCCGAATTGCCAGACTTGACACTCATGTGCATGTTTTGCGACGGAATCCGCAGATACACCGGGTATGAATAGAGCAAGTAGCCTGTTCTGACATTCGCAAACAAAATCACCCTGACAACTAGACCGACCTTTCTACTTCAGAATTGGTCTATTTGAATGCGTGCACCAGACTGGACCGAAACGAGGGGAAATCGTATGAGCGCCAGATCACCACACCTCAAAGCGGATGCACCACGATGAGCAACCCGCCCGGCCACCAGCCCGCCGTCGTCTGGTTTCGTGACGACCTGCGTCTCGGCGACCATCCCGCCCTGCACGCGGCGCTCGAGCTGAACCGGCCGATCGTCGCGGTGTACGTGCTCGACGAGGAATCTGCCGGTATCCGCCCCCTCGGAGCTGCGGCACGGTGGTGGCTCGACCAGAGCCTGCGGTCGCTCGCCACCTCGCTTGAGTTGCTCGGGTCTCGGCTGGTACTGCGACGCGGCCCCGCCGACCGGGTCATCGACGAGCTGGTCCATGAGACGGATGCCGCCGCCGTCGTCTGGAATCGCCGGTACGGCGCCGCTGAGCGTGCCGTCGACACGCGCATCAAGTCCGCAATGCAGGCTCGCGGAATCGACGCACACAGCTTCGCCGGGTCGCTCCTGTTTGAACCGTGGACCATCCAAACCGGGCAGGGCGGCCCGTACTCGGTGTTCACACCGTTCTGGCGATCCTGCCTGGCGGCCGCCCCGCCCCGGCCACCCGTGCCCGCGCCCACCGCCATCGCGCCCTGGGACGGCGTTGTCAATTCTGACGAGCTCGACACCTGGGCGCTCTCCCCGACCGCGCCGGACCGGGCCGCCGGTCTGCGTGAGAACTGGACCCCCGGCGAAATCGCTGCGCAGGCAGCGCTCGACCGTTTTCTCGCCACGTCATTGGCCGACTACGCCTCCCGGCGCGACGAACCGGCCCGGAATGTCACGTCACGGCTGTCTCCGCACCTGCGCTGGGGCGAGATCAGTCCGTACCAGGTCTGGCACGCCACTCAGAAGGTGCAACGCGGGGCGTCCGGATCGGCCGCGGCCAGCGGCATCCGCTTTCTCACCGAACTCGGCTGGCGTGAGTTCGCCTACCACGTGCTCTTTCACGCGCCCGATCTGGCCACCGCGAACCTGCGCCCGGCCTTCGACGCGTTCCCCTGGCCTGAGCTCGACCCGCAGGCCCTCAAGGCCTGGCAACACGGGCGCACCGGCTTCGCACTCGTCGACGCTGGAATGCGTGAGCTGTGGCGCACCGGCAGCATGCACAATCGGGTGCGCATGGTCGCCGCATCGTTTCTGATCAAGAACCTGCTGATCGACTGGCGTGAGGGTGAACGTTGGTTCTGGGACACGCTCGTCGACGCCGACCCGGCCAGCAACCCCTTCGGCTGGCAGTGGGTCGCGGGCAGCGGGGCGGATGCTGCGCCCTACTTTCGCGTGTTCAATCCCGAGCTGCAGGCTGCCAAGTTCGACCCCCAGGAGCAGTACATTCGCGAGAACGTACCCGAGTACGGCACGGATGCCTACCCCGCGCGACTCGTGGACCTGGGCGAGACTCGCCGCGCCGCCCTGGCCGCCTACGAACGAGTCAAAAACACGACCGTTTGACACTAAACATCCGACGCTGAACACCCGACACGAAAGAACGGGCAAACAGTTGGATCGCCCCTGTGATGACGCCGGGGCGGAAACAACCGTGTGCCCGCTCTCGCGGAACTAGCAGACCATTTAGAAGAAGCGGGCGTACGCGCCGACAGTGAGGAAGGTCGGGAACTCTGGCTCGAGAGCCGAGGTGCGCAGTACCGTGAGGGCGTCGTCGAAGCGGTCGGTGGGCGTGCGTTCGAGGCCGTCGACGACCTCGTCGAGCACCTCTTCGACCCAGTCGGAGTCAATCCGGCGTCCCTCCGCGGTGACCGAGTTCTCGTGGATCCACTGCCAGAGCTGCGAACGGGAGATCTCCGCGGTGGCGGCGTCCTCCATCAGGTTGTCGATCGCCGCCGCGCCCACGCCGCGCAGCCAGGACTCGATGTAGCGCAGGGAGATGAGCACGTTGCCGCGTACGCCGGCCTCGGTGATCTGACCGCCGACGGAAGCGACGTCGAGCAATTCGGCGGCGGTCACACTCACCTCGGGACGGGTGCGCTCGAGTTGGTTCGGCCGATCGCCGAGCACCTTGTCGAACTCGGCCTGCGCGGTCGGGATCAGGTCGGGGTGCGCGACCCAGGAACCGTCGAAGCCGTCGGTGGCCTCACGCCTTTTGTCGGCCGCAACCTGGGCGAGCGCCTGCTCGGTGACCGCCGGGTCGCGGCGGTTGGGGATGAAGGCGCTCATGCCGCCGATGGCGAAGGCTCCGCGACGGTGACAGGTGGCGACGAGCAGTTCCGTGTAGGCACGCATGAACGGCACCGTCATGGTGATCTGCTTGCGGTCGGGAAAAACGAAACGGCTGCCGCGGGCACGGAACGTCTTGATGATGCTGAAGATGTAGTCCCAGCGTCCCGCGTTGAGGCCGGCGCAGTGGTCGCGCAGTTCGTAGAGAATTTCTTCCATCTCAAAGCCGGCCTGGATCGTCTCGATCAGTACCGTGGCACGGATCGTGCCGTATTCGATGCCCAGACGCTCTTCGGCGTAGGTAAAGATGTCGTTCCACAGCCGTGCCTCTTTATGGCTCTCGAGCTTGGCCAGGTAGAAGTACGGGCCGGTGCCGTTTTCGATGAGCTTCTGCGCGTTGTGGAAGAAGTACAGTCCGAAGTCGATCAGGCTGCCCGAAGACTTCATGCGGCGGTTGGCGCGGTCGATGAACGTGATGTGCTTTTCGACGAGGTGCCAGCCGCGCGGACGCACCACGATGGTCGGCGTCGACTCGTTCGTGATCTCGTACTTCTTGCCCTCGGGGCTCGTGAAGCTGAGCTGGCCGCGCACCTGGTCGAACAGGGTCAGCTGGCCCTCGATCACGTTGGTCCAGGTCGGGCTCGTGGCGTCTTCCTGGTCGGCGAGCCACACCTTGGCGCTCGAGTTGAGCGCGTTGATGGCCATCTTGCGGTCGGTCGGACCGGTGATCTCCACCCGGCGATCCTCCAGGCCCGGTCCGGCTCCCGCAACACTCCACGTGGGATCGAGACGGATGCTCTCGGTAACGCTGAGAAATTTGGGGTCGCGACCGTTAGCGGCATCCACTCGGGTCTGCAGCCGGGCAGCGAGCAGGTCGTGCCGGGTGCCGGCGAAACGCTCGTGCAGTTCGGCGAGAAATTCGAGGGCGTCGGGCGTGAGGATCTCGTCGTAGCGATCGCCGAGCGGTCCGGTAACCTCGAGGTGCGGGCGAATGGTGGCGAAGCTTCCGGTGGTCGCTTTCACGGTTTCGGTGTTGGTCGGCACGGAGGCGACCGGCTGATCGATGGTCGGATTCGGGGTATTCATGGTCTGGCTCCTTGCGAAAGTTGATGGTACCGACAGGGGGTGACCCGCACGGAGCGGTTCGCCCGATCTCAGGCGGAGGGGGTAGAGCTGATCTCATTCGGTCTGCCGACGAGCGCGAGGGTGGATACGATCGTCATTCGACAGTCGGTGCTTGCCTGTGCTTCTACTCTGCCCGGTCCGTGCCGGCAAAACCACAATCCGGAAGCAGAATAAATCCCATTCTTCTGATTGTGGAAACTTTTCAAACGTGTGACACTGAGCCTATGGTTCCCGCTGAAGCCCTTGCCGCACTGTCCACCCTCGCTGCCGATGAGCCCGAGCTCGACGCACTCACTCTGGGGCGTCGCATCCGGGAGCTGCGCACCGCGCGGCGCATGACCCTCGATGCCCTCGCCGCTGCAATCGACCGCGCGCCCTCGCAGGTATCGATGATGGAGAACGGCAAACGCGAACCACGCCTGTCGATGCTGCGCACGATCGCGCTCGCGCTCGGCACCACCGTCGAGGAACTGATGAGAACGGATGCTCCCTCCGAGCGGGCCGCCCTGGAAATCTCGGTTGAACGTGCCCAGCGCGGACCGGTGTTTCAGGCCCTCGGCCTTCCCCGCATCCGGGTGAGCAAGGGCCAGAGCGACGAAACCCTGCAGACCATCCTGAGCCTGCACAACGAAATCGACCGACTCAACCGGGAACGCGCGGCCACCCCGGAAGAGGCCCGCCGGGCAAATTCTGCCCTGCGCCAGATCATGCGCCAACAAGACAACTACTTTCCCGAGTTGGAGGCGCAGGCCCTCGAACTGCTCACCGCGGTCGGGCACTCCGGTGGCCCGGTGTCACAACAGCTCGTCGCCGACATGGCCACCCACCTGGGTTTCTCGCTGCACTACGTGAACGACTTGCCGCACTCCACCCGATCGGTCACCGACAAACGCAACGGGCGCATCTACCTGCCGACCGAGCGATCGGCGTCGCGGGATTCCCGCTCGCCGATCGTGCAAGCATTCGCAAGCCACCTCTGCGCGCACGAGGAGCCCAAAAATTACGCCGAATTTCTGCGCCAGCGCGTGGAAACCAATTATCTGACCGCAGCAATTCTGTTGCCGGAACGTGACGCAGTGCGCATGCTGACCGAGGCGAAGACCCTGCGACGCATCTCGATGGAGGACCTCCGCGACGCGTTCGCGGTCTCGTACGAGACGGCCGCGCACCGCTTCACCAACCTCGCCACGGCCCGGCTGGACATCCCCGTGCACTTCATGAAGGTGCACGAGTCCGGCACGATCATCAAGGCGTATGAAAACGACAATGTGCGTTTTCCCAGCGACGCGCTCGGCGCGGTGGAGGGCACCACGGTCTGCCGCAGCTGGACGGCCCGCACCGTATTCGACGTCGAGGACCGTTTCAGCGCCTGGTACCAGTACACCGACATGCCAGCCGGAAGTTTCTGGTGCACTTCCCGCATCGAGAAGGCCAAGGAGGGCGAGTATTCGGTGAGCGTGGGTGTGCCGTTCGCGCACGTGAAATGGTTTCGGGGTAGGGAGACCGCGAACCGGGCCGTCTCACTCTGCCCCGACGAATCCTGTTGCCGCCGCGCGCCCGACAACCTCGCCGGTCGCTGGGCCGGACAGTCCTGGCCGGCCGCGCGCACCCCCACGAGTCTGCTCGCCGCGCTGCCCACCGGCACTTTTCCCGGCGTCGACCAGACCGAGGTGTACGAGTTTCTCGAGGCCCACTCGCCGCGCTGACCCGTCGACCGTTGCGGCTGATTTCGTGGTGCAGTTCTGTTTCAGCAACGTCCACGGAACGCGCACGAGACGTGCACGAGTCGCGTGATCATCGCATCCGCTCTCGAAAAACAAACCGGTACGTTGTAGGCAATAGTTTTCGCTAATATAAATATCACGCGAAAGTGCCGCCGGTCGGGTTGCCCTTGTGCGGTACCACGCACCAGAAACTGTCGGCCGGGCTCGTCCCACGTGTCGCCGCTCTCTCAACCTACCGAAATGCGGGCTGGCCATGTATGACGCTCGCGATGTGTTTCGTCGTATCAATCGCGCCGTGCGCGCAGGAATCCCCTCGGCAGAAGCCTCGATGACCGAGCCGCACGAGCAGATCGAGCCGTCCGCAGCCGCCACGTCGACCGCGCCCATGCCGTCACACTGGTTTCGCTCAGCGACGCTGCTCGACGTACGGGGCCTGCACGTCACGGCGGCCGCCCACGCGGACACCCCACAGCTGGTTGCTGGGATCTCCCTCTCGATCACGCGTGGTGAGGTGATCGGGCTGGTCGGCGACGGCGACTCCGGCGCGCTCGAAGTCGCGCAGTGCATCGCCGGCGTGCTTCCCGCTCCGGCGACAATTCGTTCCGGATCGATTCTCTTCGACGGCGTCGAACTCGTTGGGCTACCCCAACGCTCGGTCTCACGGTTGCGAGATGCCCAGGTCGCCTACCTGCCGAGAACCCCACTGGGCGGCCTTGACCCGGCCGTTACCGTGGGAACACAGCTGTCGGCAGCGCTGCGTTCCTCGTTGGGCATGTCGAAACCGGCGGCCTACGAGCGTTCGTTGGAGTTGCTGCGCCAAGTCGGTGTCGACAAGCCCGAACACACGTTCACCGCATACCCGCGCGACGTATCGGCGACGCTGGCGCGACGGGTGCACATTGCCATTGCCCTCGCCGGGAACGCGAACCTGATCGTGGCCGACAACCCGACGGACAACCTGAATGCGTCGGACGGCTCCGACATTCTCGATCTGCTGCGCCAGTTGCAGCGCGAGCGCGAGCTGACGATGATCATCGTGACCGGCTCAGTCAGCGTGGCGGCGCTGATCTGCCATCGGGTCGCCGTTGTGCGAGCCGGTGCGATTGTGGAATATGCTTCGGTCACTGACCTCTTCGGCTCACCCCGGCATCCGTACACCCTCGAGCTCCTGTACGCGGCAGAGAATGAATGAACGGCTGGGCAGCCCGGCCTTGTAGATTGGGCGCATGGAGGCGAACAACCGACCGGGCGCCCGCGACGCGATATTCGCGCAGCTCGTCGACGCCGGCCGCACCGAGCAGGTAACTGCCCGCCTCACCGATGCGATCATTCTCGGCGTCCTCGCCCCTGACGAACGCCTGCCAAGCGAATCCGACCTGGCCCGCCGCTTCGGCGTGGCCCTGGTCACGGTGCGCGAGGGACTGGCTGTGCTGCGCGATGCTGGCCTGGTCGAAACCCGGCGCGGGCGCGGCGGCGGCAGTTTCGTGATGAAAGCGGATGCCCCGCACAGCACCCTCGTGCAGGCCCGGCTCCACGGTCTCGCCCAGGTCGACCTCTCCGACATGGCCGTCTACTTCGCCACCATCGTGGAAGGGTGCGCCCAACGCGCCGCGGTGCGCGCCTCCCCACCCGACTCCGACCGCCTCGATCGGTGGCTGCGCGATGCTGATTTTACGACGATCGCCGGCGCCCGCACCAGCGCGGGCGGCTTCTATCTGGAGCTGGCCGTGCTCAGCCAGTCCGCCCGACTCGTGCGGGAGCTCATTCGGCTGCAAGCCGAGTTCGGCCCACTGCTGCTGCTCGGAATGACCGATGCCCGCGCCCGGCTGTCGCTCGTGGAGAGTAACCGGGCCATCGTCGGGGCTGTGCGTGCCAACGACGCGGCATCGGCGCGGCAGCTCTCAACCGAGCAGGTGCGCAACCTTGCCGAATGGCTGATGAATGCGAAAGCCAGAATCGAACGAGGCGGAGCCTGGGATGACTGAGACCATGACCGATTGCGCTGCTGCGGTGGGCGCGTTCTTCGCGGGCGCCTTCGCCGAGCTCGATGGTTGGCGCGACGACCTAGCCGGCGGCGACCCCACCGTGCGGCCGGCCGACCTCGATGCCCGTGTCGAAGGGTTGGCACGTCCAGCCCTGACCGACTCGAGCCCGCTGTTCGTCGGCGCCGGATTCATCGCCGCACCCGGCTATGTGCGCGGCCGGGACATCCACTTCGCCTGGTGGCTGGGCCCGCAGGGCGGCAACCCGTTGCTCGGCAGCAGCAGCTCCGCCACACGCCTCGACCTCGCCACCCGCGCCTATGCCGACTACGTGCGCAATTTTCGCACCCTGGAGTGGGACCAGGTGCCGCAGTCCACCAACCAGACGCACGTCACCGGGCCCTACGTGGACCACCTCTGCACCTGCGAGTATATTTTCACCCTGACCATGCCGGTGCGCATCGGGGAGGACGCGCCGATGGTGGGTGTGGTGGGAGCCGATGTCGCGGTCAAGCGCCTGGAACAGGTGCTGCTACCGCTGTTGCTCGCCGCCGACGGGCCGATGCTGCTGCTCAACGACGTCGGCCGGATCGTGGTGTCGACCGACCCGACGCGCCCCGTGGGAGACATGCTGGCCGGGCCGGGGCATCCGCTCACCGGCTACAACCGGGCCGCCTGCCCGGGGGTCGATCTGGTGATCGCGAGCCCCGCCCACCCGTCCCAAACATAAAGACTGCATTCCGGATGGTTGACGGTATCAACGCGGTAGGGCCTCCCCTCTTGCCTCAGGCGGCCTTTGGGACCTGGGGGCAGACCACTTCTGTTGCTGGGGTACGCTGACGATTTCGATCAGGCCCGACGCCGCTAATTCAACCGGGACAAGCTTTGGGAAGTAATCATCCGGTTCTATAGCTTTGGGTGCCGGCATCCGCTACGTTGGGCTCACACATTGACGTGTACCGCCGGGTGGGAGGCGTTTCTTTCGGATTGAAAGGGCATCATGTCCGTTGAGGCTTCCAACAAGAAGGGTATCGGTGACGGCGACCACCTGAAGGTGCTCGGCTACGACGACTCGTTCCACCGGTCCATGTCGCTGTGGGCCACCTTTGCCCTCGGGTTCACCTACCTGTCGCCGCTCGTCGGTGTGTACTCGCTGTTCGCCCTCGCCATGAGCACGGGTGGGCCACCGTCACTGTTCTGGCTGTTCATTGTGGGCACCGGGCAATTGCTGGTGGCGCTCGTGTTCGGTGAGGTCGTGTCGCAGTACCCGATAGCGGGCGGTATCTACCCGTGGACGCGGCGCCTGTGGGGCAAGCGGTACGCGTGGATGGCGGCCTGGGTCTACATCTGGGCGATGCTCGTCACCATTACCGCCGTCGCCGAGTTCGGCACCGTGTTTCTAGCCAGCCTGATCAACGCCCCGGCCACCAAGGAAGTCGCCCTGGGCCTCTCGATTGCGTTTCTCGTGGTCGCGTTCGCCCTCAACTTCTCGGGCACCAGGACGCTCGCACGGGTGGCCAGAATCGGGCTCGCTGCCGAGCTCATCGGTGTGGTGGCGGTGGGACTGTACCTGCTCATCTTTCAGCGCCACCAGGAGTTCAGCGTGTTCTTCAACACGATGGGCGTTCAGGGCAACGGCAGCTACGCCACTGCTTTCCTGGGGGCGGCATTGACCGGGCTGTTCCTGTTTTACGGCTTCGAAGCCTGCGGCGATGTGGCCGAAGAAGTGGAGAACCCCGCCCGCGGCATACCCCGCGCCATGATTCTGACGATCTTTGTGGGCGGAATCTCGGCCCTGCTCTCGTTCGGCGGATACGTGATGGCCGCACCGAACCTGCAGGACATCGTCGACGGAGTCGACACGGACCCGATCCCAGCCATTCTGGACGCCGCGCTCGGCCCGGTCGGCGCCAAGATCTTTCTCGTCGTCGCCCTCACCGCCTTCTTGTCGTGCGTGCTCAGCTTGCAGGCCGCGGCCAGTCGCTTGCTGTTCTCGTTCGCTCGCGACGGCATGGTTCCGGGACACACGTGGCTGGCCACGGTGTCGCCGCGCACCGCCGTGCCGACCAACGCACTCATCGTGTCGTGCTCGATTCCCGTGCTGCTCTGTCTAATCATCTACGTGGGCAGCGACCAGGTGCTAACCCAGATCACCTCGTTCGCCGTCATCGGAATCTATGTGGCGTTCCAGTCCGTGGTGCTGGCCGCCCTGCGCCAGCGCATCAAGGGCTGGAAACCCGCCGGCCCGTTCAGCCTCGGCCGTGCCGGCTTCGTGGTCAACGTGCTCGCCCTGGCCTATGGCATCTTCGCCATGGTACTGCTGGCCGTGCCAGGCTCCAGCGGAGAATTCTTCAGCGACTACATCGTACTGATCGGCCTCTTCGTCGTCATGGGTAGCGGACTGCTCTACCTGGTCATTGCGAGGCCCGACCGCAAGTCGCTGGCTCCCGAGGGTGACGCGATCGAGGTCGCCGCCCTACTCCGAGCACACCCCGACCGTTAGCCCATCACCCTCAAAAGAAGCAGGGCCCGTCCGAAGACGAGCCCTGCTTCTTTTGAGCGGATGCCTAGATGCTGTTCACATCGAGCGGGATGCCAGGACCGAAGGTGGTCGAGACGACGCCCTTCGTGATGTAACGGCCCTTGGACGAGCTCGGCTTGAGGCGAACGATCTCTTCGAGTGCTGCGGAGATGTTCTCGCCCAGCTGCTCGACGGAGAAGGAAGCCTTGCCAACGACGAAGTGCACGTTGGAGTGCTTGTCGACGCGGAACTCGATCTTTCCACCCTTGATGTCGGACACAGCCTTGGCAACGTCAGGCGTCACGGTTCCGGTCTTCGGGTTGGGCATGAGGCCACGCGGGCCGAGGACCTTCCCGAGACGACCGACCTTACCCATGAGCTCGGGGGTGGAGACAGCGGAGTCGAACGAGGTGTAACCAGCGGCGACCTTCTCGATGAGCTCGTCGCCACCAACCTCGTCGGCGCCGGCTGCGATAGCGGCTTCGGCGGCGGGGCCGGTCGCGAAGACGATGACGCGGGCGGTCCGGCCGGTGCCGTGCGGGAGGATGACGGTTCCACGAACCATCTGGTCGGCCTTGCGGGGGTCGACTCCGAGGCGGAGGGCGACCTCAACCGTGGAGTTGAACTTCGCGGAGCCGGTCTCCTTGGCCAGGGCCACGGCCTCGGCGGGGGTGAAGACGTTGTCTTCGCCGATTTTCGCGGCGGAGGCGCGGTACGCCTTTGACTTGGTTGCCATGTTAGATCTCCTGTGTGTACTTCAGAGTGTGGTGCGAACCTGGCAGGCTCTTCCACCAATTGCTAAGGGTGCGCGGCGCCGTGTGGCGCCGAAGCGGGGTGTGCTCAGGCGCTGACCGTGATGCCCATGGAGCGGGCGGTTCCAGCGATGATCTTCGCAGCCGCGTCGACGTCGTTGGCGTTGAGGTCAACCATCTTCGTTTCGGCGATCTCGCGAACCTGGGCCTGGGTGAGGTTGGCGACCTTGACGGTGTGCGGGGTTCCGCTGCCCTTGGCGACGCCGGCAGCCTTCTTGATGAGCTCCGCTGCGGGTGGGGTCTTCAGGATGAACGTGAACGAACGGTCGTCGTAGACGGTGATCTCGACGGGGATGACGTTGCCGCGCTGGGCTTCGGTCGCTGCATTGTAGGCCTTGCAGAATTCCATGATGTTTACGCCGTGCTGACCCAGTGCCGGCCCGATGGGCGGTGCGGGGTTGGCTGCGCCGGCCTTGATCTGAAGCTTGATCAGACCTGTAACCTTCTTCTTCGGTGCCATTGTGTTGTCCTTCGTATTGATGTGCGAGCAGCCCGGAGGCCGCTCTCCCGGTGGCCCGGATGGGCCCCGGTGGTTTGGGTAGAACCAGTGTGGATGACCCTTGCGGGGCCTTTATTCTACTGGTCAGAGCTTGGTGACCTGGTCGAAGCTGAGCTCGACCGGGGTCTCACGCTCGAACAGGGACACGAGCACGATGAGCTTGCCGCTCTCCGGCTTGATCTCGCTGATCGAGCCGGGCAGGCCCGCAAACGAGCCTTCCTTGATCGTGATGGTCTCGCCGATTTCGTAGTCGACCTCGGCAGCGATGACGCGCTGTGCCGACTTTCCGGGAGCGCCGCCAGCCTTGGTCGGGGCTTCGACGATCTCAACGAGTCCCTTGAGCATGCCAAAGGCCTCTTCGAAACGCAGTGGCGTCGGGTTGTGGGCGTTGCCGACGAAGCCGGTCACGCCGGGGGTGTGGCGAACAACCGACCAGCTGTCTTCGTCGAGGTCCATGCGCACGAGCACGTAGCCGGGAATGCGCACGCGGGTGACCATCTTGCGCTGGCCGTTCTTGATCTCGACGACATCTTCCATGGGAACTTCGCACTGGTAGATGAAGTCTTCCATCGCCATCGACTGCTTGCGGTTCTCAATGTTCGACTTCACGCGCCGCTCGAAGCCGGCGTAGGAGTGAATGACATACCACTTGCCCGGCAGAAAGCGCAGTTCCTTGCGGAAGGTTTCATAGGGGTCGACCTCGACGTCGGCATCCGCTTCAGCAGCAGCGGTCTCGTCGGTACCGAGCTCGTCTTCATCTTCAACGGCTTCGACGGAGGCGTCGGCCTCTTCGGCCGAATCGATGTCGAGGGCATCATCGACAACAGCGTCAGCTTCGGGATCGGAGGACTCGGCGAGGGCGTCGAGTGCGGCGTCGAGGTTGACCTCAACATCGTCGTTCTCGTCGATGACGTGCAGGGCGGCCTGCTCGGCGGCCTCTACGGAGTCTTCGGCGGCGGCGAGGGTGTTGCCTTCCTGCGCCTCGTCTTCCTCGGAGGACTGCTCGGCGGCAGTGGCCCAGTCGACATCGTCGTGCTTCGTCTCAGTCACTAAATCTCAATCCCTAATTTGTCTACGTGTGCAAGTTGTCTGGGCGTGCTTCCATGCCGGTGATGCAGGCGTTCCGCCAAAGCGGATGCCGGTACTGCGCTCTAACCTGGCGTTCCGAACACATAAAGGACGGCGAGGCCGAAGACCCAGTCGAATGCCGACACGATGGCCATCATGATGATCACGAACACGAGCACGACGCCGGTATAGCTCAGCAGCTCTTTACGAGTCGGGGTGACGACCTTGCGCAGTTCGGCAAAAACCTGCTTGATAAACAGGGACAACCGAGCGAAAGGACCGCGATTGGATTCGCGGGCCATTCGTGCGTTCGCGACGACTTCCTCACTAGGTTCGTCGACAACTTTTCGGGCCACCTGTCACACCTCTCATGATCGGCAGACTTCTACCGATGTGCAGGGCGGACAGGACTCGAACCTGCAACCTGCGGTTTTGGAGACCGCTGCTCTACCAATTGAGCCACCACCCTATGGAAGCAAACCCACCATGCCGATACCACTTTCAACCAAGAGAGAACACTGATAAAAAGGCGCAAAAAAACATCGCAGATTTAACTACCGTGAACAAGTCTAGGTCACGTACCGGCCACTGTAAAGCTGAGACGAGTCAGCCCTCTGAATGAGCCCCGTACCTCTCTGCCTGACTGACACAAGCAGAGTGGCACAAGCAGAGTGGCACAAGCAGAGTGGCACAAGCAGAGTGGCACAGAACGCTCTAGCGCATACCTCCGAGATGCGTGGGTCTTCATCGATTGGTCGCGTGCCAACCGCTCTGCCAGGTCGGGCTTTCCCCGCTTGCACGCCCGAGCCAGCTCCCACGATCAGCGACCGTCGAGACGGCCGATCAGCTTGTGCATAGCGGTCATGGCGCCGCCGAGCACGGCCGGGATACCGCCGCCGGGGTGCACCGACGCGCCCACCTGCCACAGCCACGGGCGTGCCCAACTGGTGTACCCGGGGCGGTGGAACGGACCGCTCTGCCAGAGCGGGTTGGTGGCGCCGTACAGGGCTCCACCGGTCGAACCCCAGCCGCCGAAGTAGTGCGGGTCGAGCACGACGTGGTCCCGGAACAGCTCGCTGATCGGCCGGTCCAGGCCCACGACGGCGCTGATCCGGGCGACCTCACGCGCCACCCACGGGCTGTCGAGATCGTAGTGGCGGCCGTCGGCGGGCGCGGTCAGGAGCACCGCCACTGTGGCCCGGTCATTGGGATAGACCTCGTGCGGCCGGTAGTAGTTCAAGAAAGCCATCGTTTGTTCCGGCACAACCCCGCCAGCGAGGCTGCGGTGCAGGGCCGCCGGGTCGTCGGGCAGCACGACGGAGTGCGTGGCCGTGCCCTCCGGCAGCAACGTTTCGAGGGCCGCATAGATGGCCACCCCCGAGCAGGAGCGCGCCCGCGGCCGTGCCGGCGACGCGCCGCGCAGTCCATCGAGCACAGCGCTGTCAAGCCCGCTCACGATCACGTCGGCCAGGTACGTCGCCGACGGCGTGGTCACGAGCCCCTTCGACACGGATGTGACGGGCTCGCCCGTCTTCACATCCGCGCCGGCGTGCAGCGCCAACCGGTGCAACGCGAGCGGCAACTCGTTCACGCCGCCGCCCGGAACCCACACGCCGTCCCTGGCCATAATGGCCGGCATGCTCGCGTACAGGGCGAGGGTATGCCGGGGAGAGACCCCCGCGTTGAGGGTGTGGATGGCGATGACCTCACGCAGGCCGTCCGGCATCCAGCTCAGGCCGTCTAGAAAGCTGCGCGTGGTCAGGCGGGTGCCGTAGAGGCGAAACACGTTGCGTACGGCCGGCAGCGACGCCGGGTCGGCCGGGTCGGCGGTGAGCATGCTCGTGAGTTGGGGACCGAGGCCGCCGTGTTCCCGCTCGAAACGGATCCAGGCCGCGTGCCAGGGATGCCCGGCCGGCACCGGCAGGGTGGTTTCCTCTCCCCGGTAGAAGTACCGGCCCACTTCGGGCAGTCTCTGCAGCGTCACCCCAGCCACCGCGGCGGCCTCAGGGGGAGCTTGCCTGCGGGCACCGAGTGCGTCGTAGCGGGCCAGCAGTTCCTCCCAGACCCGGGGAAAAGTGACCAGCGCCGGCCCGGTGTCCACGCGCTGTCCGTCGATCTCGAGGCGCCTGCTCTTGCCGCCGATCCAGTCGGAGCCTTCCAGCACGGTCACCGAATGGCCGGCGCGAGCCAGCAGCGCGGCGGCAGTGAGCCCGCCGATACCCGCGCCGAGCACGACGATGCGCTGCGGGGTCGTGTTCGTGCGCGTTCGGGTCATGGATAGGCTCCTAGTAAAATAGCTGCCACAATTTGGGCCCCGGCAACGGAACCTGCAACATAGGGGAACACGATCGAGTATCGGTACAGGCGGCGGGCCGTCGCCGGCGTGGGGCTGCGTCCCAGCGACACCACCAGCCAGCCAGCGATGAGCGCATTCACCAAGGCGACCGGCCAGCTGATCAGCGCGAAAGCCACGGTGGACAGAACCCACCACACGCCGCTCCAAACCGTGGCGCCGCGCGCGCCGAGATGAACGGCGGTGGTCTGGATTCCGGCGGCGCGGTCCTCGTCGATGTCCTGCACAGCGTCGTAGGTGTGCTTGGCCACACTCCACGCCATCAGCCCGACAGCCGCCGCCCAGACCGGCGACTCGCCGAGGGCGAGGGGTACGAAGACCAGCGGGAAGGCGTAGGCGGCGTTACTGAGCGAGTCGAGGTAGCGCCGGGCCTTGAAGCGCAGCGGGGGTGCCGAGTAGAAGATGAAGATCACCGTGTACGCGGCGATCCAGGCGAGCGCCACCGGCGGCAGCGTGAGCAGAAAATACGCGACGAACGGTGCGTTGGTCAGCACAACCCCAAGCACGATACCGCGGGTTTCCGAGCCGAGGATGCGGGCCCCCTCGAGGCCGCCCTTGCGGGCGTTCTGGGCGTCCGTTTCCTGGTCGAAGATATCGTTCACGCCGTAGATCAGTAGGTTGAACGGCAGGGTCGCCCAAAGCATCAAGGGAATGACGTCCCAGCGCCACAAATCCCCGATCAGCCACATGCCGATGACGGTGGTTCCGATGGTGTTGACCCAGAGCACCGGGCGGGAGATATGAACCAGGCGGGTGAACACCCTCTCACTCTATCCCTGCGAAAGACCCGTTTTTCGCGGGTGTCGCGTCGCTCAGCCGGGGGCGACCGAATCTACGCCAGACGGGCTGACACGAGCGCCGGCTCAGCCTGGGGCGCCCCTAGCCCGAGCGCTGGTCGGGTAGCTAAGCTCAACGTGTGGCTCACGAACTCAAGCGAATTTCTACTCGGATCGGCTCTATTGCTGAATCGGCAACCCTCAAGGTTGACGGCAAGGCCAAGGCGCTGCAGGCAGCGGGGCGGGCGGTGATCAGCTTCGCGGCGGGGGAACCCGACTTTCAGACGCCCGAGCACATTGTGGAGGCGGCGCTGGCCGCCGTGCGTGATCCGAAGAACTATCGGTACACCCCGGCAGCTGGTCTGCCCGAGCTGCGCGAGGCCATCGCGGCCAAGACGCTGCGCGACAGCGGGCTCGCGATCTCGCCGAGCCAGGTCGTCGTCACCAACGGTGGCAAGCAGGCCGTCTACCAGGCCTTCGCGACCCTGCTCGATCCCGGCGACGAGGTCATCGTGCCGACCCCGTATTGGACCACCTACCCCGAGGCGATCCGTCTCGCCGGCGGCGTGCAGGTCGATGTCTTCGCCGGCAGCGACCAGGGTTACCTCGTGACCGTCGAGCAGCTTGAAGCTGCACGCACCCCGCGCAGCAAGGTGCTGCTATTCGTCTCACCGTCCAACCCCACCGGCGCCGTCTACTCGCCGGAACAGACTCGGGCGATCGGCCAGTGGGCCGAAGACAATGGCCTCTGGGTCATCTCCGACGAGATTTACCAGAACCTCACCTATGACGGCGTTCGCGCGGTGTCTATCGTCGAAGTCGTGCCCGCGCTCGCCGACCGCACCATCCTGGTGAACGGCGTTGCGAAGACATATGCCATGACCGGCTGGCGTCTCGGCTGGATGGTCGGCCCCGGCGACGCCATCAAGGCGGCAGCAAACCTGCAGTCGCATCTCTCGTCCAACGTGTCGAATATCTCGCAACGCGCCGGAATCGCCGCGCTGAACGGCCCGCAGGATGCCGCTGAGGCCATGCGGGTGGCTTTCGACCGCCGCCGCAGGCTGATCGTTGCGGAGTTGAACAAGATCCCCGGCGTCGTGACACCGACTCCACAGGGTGCCTTCTACGTCTATCCCGATGTGACGGGTCTACTCGGCCGTGAGTGGGGCGGGGCCACCCCGACAACCTCTCTCGAACTGGCCGACCTGATGCTCGACCAGGCCGAAGTGGCCGCCGTTCCCGGCGAGGCCTTCGGCCCGAGCGGGTTCCTGCGCCTGTCGTACGCCCTCGGCGACGACGCCCTGCTTGAGGGCGTAAAGCGCCTCCAGCGCCTGTTCGCCTAGCCGCCTTTCGCTGAGAGTCTCCGTTCTACCCGGAGTCCCCGTTCACATGGCGACTCTGAGTAGAAAAGGGGCAAGTCGGCTTGAGTCGGGTTGCGGAGCATCCATCGACCGGTGGATGCATAAATCAGCCGGCTGCCCGGTGGTGCGGGCGGCCCCGCGGTGGGATTCTGGTGACATGACATTCTTAGACCCGGTGGTGCAGGTGCGCGACCTGCGCAAGTCCTATGGGACCCTGGCGGCCGTCAACGGTGTGAGCTTCTCCATCGCGGCCGGTGAGACCTTCGTCCTGCTCGGCCCGAACGGGGCAGGTAAGAGCACCACGATTGAGATTCTTGAGGGATATCGCGATCGCAGTTCGGGCGAGGTGAGCGTGCTCGGCGTCGACCCGCGACACGGCGGTCTCGATTGGAAGGCGCGACTCGGCATGGTGTTGCAGACCAGCGGCGAGCAGGGCAATGTGACGGTGACCGAACAGCTCACGCACTTCGCGGGTTTCTATCCGAACCCCCGCAATGTCGACGAGGTCATCGACGCCGCCGGGCTGCGCGAGAAGGCCAAGACCCGCATCAGCAAGCTCTCCGGTGGGCAGCGACGCCGAGTGGATGTCGCGCTCGGCATCATCGGGCGGCCCGAGCTGCTCTTTCTCGACGAACCGACCACCGGCTTCGACCCGGAGGCCCGGCATCAGTTCTGGAACCTCATCCGCGGGCTGAAAGCCGAGGGCACGACCATTCTGCTTACGACGCACTACCTCGACGAGGCCGCGCAACTTGGCGATCGGGCCGGGGTCATCGCTGGCGGCCGACTCATCGACATCGGCGCGATCGATGAGATCGGCGGCACCGAGGCGCGCGTTCCGCTCGTGCGCTGGCGGGATGCCGTCGGCCTGGTTCACGAGCGCCGCACGAGCGAGCCGGGTGCGGTGGTGGCCGAGCTCATCGCGCAGACCGGCGGAGAGCCGGTCGACCTTGAGGTCATCCGGCCGAGCCTCGAAGATGTCTACCTGGGCCTGGTGCGTGGTGACAAACTGCCGACGCAGCCGAAAGCCCCAAGCTCGGTTTCGAACGGAACGGGAGATATTCTCACATGAGCATATTCTTCAGCGGGGCCAGCCGGGTCGGGTACGAGACCCGGATCTACTTTCGTTCCCCCGACACCGTGTTTTTCACGTTCTTGTTTCCCTTCATCATGCTCGGCATCTTCACGGCCGCCTTCAGCGTGGGTGGCAACCTGGGCACGAATCCCGACGGCACCGGTGGCGTGAGCGTCGGTGCCTACTACCTGCCCGGAATGCTCGCCGCCGGCATGCTGCTGTCGGGCGTGCAGAACCTGGCGGTGGACATCGCCGGCGAGAAGAGCGACGGCACCCTTAAACGTCTCGGCGGCACCCCGTTATCACCGTTCAGCTACTTCATGGGCAAGATCGGGCAAGTCTTCGTGACCGCCATACTGCAGGCCGGACTGCTGCTGCTCGTCGCTCGATTCGCGCTCGGCATCGACCTGCCCACGTCCGGTGAGAAGTGGTTGCTGTTCGCCTGGGTGTTTCTGCTCGGCGTCATCACCTCGGCTTTTCTGGGCATCGCGCTTTCTGCCGTGCCCCGATCGGGCAAGAGCGCGACCGCCGTTGTGGCCCCGATCGTGCTCGTGCTGCAGTTCATCTCGGGGGTCTACCTGCAGTTCAGCACCCTGCCGGACTGGATGCAGAACCTGGCCGGCCTGTTTCCGCTCAAGTGGATGGCGCAGGGCATGCGCAGCGTTTTTCTGCCCGATAGTTTTGCTGCCGCCGAGCAGAACGGCGTCTGGAATCTCGCTTGGGTTGCCGGGGCGCTCGCTCTCTGGCTCGTCGTCGGGCTCATACTCAGCCGCGTGACGTTCCGCTGGATCCGCAGAGACAGCTGACCTAGAGCAGTTTGCGTTCGAGGGCCCAGGCGGTCAGTTCGTGTCGGCTCGAGAGCTGCAGTTTGCGCAACACGTTCGACACGTGTGTCTCCACGGTTTTCGTTGCAATGAACAGGGTCGTTGCGACCTCTTTATAGCTGTAGCCGCGGGCGATCAGTCGCATCACCTCGGTCTCACGGGCCGAGAGCCGGTCGAGTTCCTCATCGGTTTGGGCGGTCTCACCGGCCACGGCGCCGAACGCGTCGAGCACGAATCCGGCCAGCCGGGGTGAGAACACCGCGTCACCGCCAGCCACCCGGCGGGCAGCATCAGAGACCTCGGCCCCCGACGCGCTCTTGGTGATGTACCCGCGGGCACCGGCTCGAATGACGCTGACCACGTCATCCGCTGCATCAGAAACGCTGAGTGCGAGAAAGAGGGTGTGCGGGGCGTGCGTCGCTGCCTCGCGAATGACCTCGGCGCCGCCGCCGCCGCGGCCTCCGGGTAGGTGAACATCGAGAAGCACGACGCGCGGCTGCAGCCGGGTCACGAGGTCAATCGCCTCGTCGACGGTCGCCGCTTCGCCGAGCACCGAGAGGCTGGCGTCGAGCTCGGCGCGCAGGCCGGAGCGAAAGATCGAGTGGTCGTCGACGATGAGGACCGCGAGCGGCTCGGGCGTCGGTTCCGCGCTGGGGGTCATGGCAGGGACGTTTCTTGGGGATGGGGGTCTCCAAGCGGTGCTGGAGACTCGTTCGGAATCGGTGGAAGGGTGAGCAGGATCTCGGTGCCGGTGCCGCCGGGCCCCGAGCGCACAACCGCCGTGCCGCCAGCCCGGCGCATCCGCCCGATGATGGATTCACGAACACCGAGTCGATCCTCGGGCACGGTATCGCGGGCGAAACCCGGGCCGCGGTCGGTCACACTGAGTTCGAGGCCGCGCCGACCGATTTCGAGGTAGACCGAGACCGGGCCGCCGGCATGACGGGCGGCGTTGAGCATCGCTTCGCGGGCTGCCGCAACGAGGGGTCTGGGGGCCTCGCCCGGCAGAACGCCGGCGCTGACGACCTCGAAGTGCACCGTGAAGTCCGCTTCGATTGCGCTTGCGATGCGGCGCAGTTCGGTGGCGAGGTCGGTCGTACCACCGCTTGAACCGGTGAACAGCCACTCGCGTAGCTCGCGTTCCTGCGCGCGGGCGAGGCGAGCGGCCTCGCTGTGCGGGCCGGCCTTCTGCTGAATGAGGGCGAGGGTCTGTAACACCGAATCGTGCAGGTGCGCGGCGATCTCGGCCCGTTCGGCCTCACGCTCCCGAGCGGCCCGCTCGTCGGCGAGGTCGCTCCAGAGTCGCAGCACCCACGGTGCGATGACGACGATGACGGCGAGCAGAACGGATGCGGCGGCCAGAATGACAGTCCACACGTTCGGGCTGTCCCCGGTCACGAAAAACAGCAGAATGCCCACCGCCACCAACACGAGCGCGCCAAGCGTGCGCACCGCCAGGGCAGAGGATTGCTGGGCGGCGCCGCTGCGCACGTCGGCAAACTGCCGCCAGGCCAGCGCGGTGCCGGCGAGCACGACGATCCCGGGCACGACGACGGCGAGCGGAATGTTGGCCCCGAGACGGCTGGCCACCAGGGCGATGCCAGCCGCAAGCAGGGCGAGTCCGAGCAGGATCTCGGTGACCGGCGCGGCGCGGGCGAGCTGGGCATCCGCTGCCGGGGCGCGCAAAGCGAGGTCGGGTATACCGGGCGCGTCCGGCTTCATCCGGGCGCTGCCGGACGAAACGTCGGTGGCGCGACTGGCGGCGGGAGAAACCGCGCGGGCCAGACTGGATTTGGGGAGCGGTTCCGCCGCCGTCGGCGCGACGGTACTCGGTGTCGTTGCCCACAACCAGGCGTAGAGCAGCACGCCGGCGCCTCCGCACAGCGACAGCAGCATGGTGGCCACGCGCACGGTTGTCACCGGCAGGCCGGTGTGGTCGGCGAACCCGGCGCAGACTCCGCCGAGCAGGCGAAGCCGGGGCCGGGTTATCCGTTCGGTTCTCACTCGTTCATCAAAGCACGCCGGGGGTACGCCCGGTCGCGTGCGGCGAGAGTTCAGGGTTCAGTCAGGGTCATCCCCCATGGCTGCTGGTCGGCCGCGCTGCCAGACTCGAAGCATGAACGACACCCCCCTCCCACCGCATCCCGGTAGCACCCAGCCTGGCAGCACCCTGCCTGGCACGACCTACTCGGACACCGAGCCGAAGCCCGACCAGATCACCCGATTCTTCGACTGGATCCGGGCTTCCGGTCTGAACCGCGATGGCGACCGCTGGTTTGCTGGCGTCTGCGGAGGCATCGCAGCTCGCACCGGGCTCGACCCGCTGATCGTGCGCGGCATTGCGGTCGTCCTTGCCATTCTCGGCGGCCCCGTAATCTTCGCCTACGCCGTGGGCTGGGCGCTCCTGCCGCGCGGCGCCGGTCGCATCTACGTCGAGGATGCCCTGCGTGGTCGATTTCAACCGGCCATGATCGCCATCGGCGCTCTGCTTTTCTTCACGATCGTGCCGATCTTTCAAGACGGCTGGTGGCGCGGCCCCGTCGTGGGCCTGCCCAACTGGCTAAGCACACTGTTTGGGATCGGCTGGAGCCTGGCCCTCCTGGCTGGCATCGGCTGGCTGGTCGTCTATCTGGTTCGGCGCCGGAGCGGCAACCGCACCGGGGCAGCCGGCGCGAACGGGTCAGCCCGCTCGACCGGCTCACCGTCGGGCCGCTCCGGCTCGTACCCCATGCCCGGCTATGGTTCGACGCCACCGCGCACCGCTGTGGGCCCCGCGTCGGCCTTCGTGCCCGAAGAACGTGCTCCCGCCACGAACACGGCATCAGCAACCGAATCCCGGGCCGAGTCACCGGCGGCCGGCGCCGAGACTCCGAGTGGCAGTGGCACCCACTACCCCAGCCCCTACAGCGCAGCAACGTATGTCTCGGGCCGAGAAAAGCCGGCGGACCAGAACAATATCTGGCAGGAACAGCACCTCGCACGCCAGGCTGCGCGGCGCGCTCTCGTGCGCGCTCGCCGCCCCGGTACGGGATTCACCTCCATCGTGCTCGGTCTGGCGCTCGCAACCGGCGCCGTGGCGGCCATGGTCAATTCCCGTGGTGTCTGGTCGAACGAAGTCGTTCTGCTCGGCCTCGCCTTCGCCCTTGGCGTTCTCGCGGTCGGCATCGTCATCGCCGGAATTCGCGGCCGCACCGACGGCGCCATGGGAGGCTTCGCCCTTCTCGCCGCCGTCGTCATCGCGGCCGTGGCTGTGTTCCCCCCCGGCACCCAATTCTCCGCCTTTGGCACGAATGTCTGGGCGCTCAGCGCGAACACCGCGGATGCCACCGAGACGCCCGGTTACGCCATGATCGCCGGCCAGACGATCCTTGACCTGCGTGACTTCGACAACCCGGGCCTTCGCAACGACCGCACGATTGATGTCTGGCTCGGAGCCGGCGAAACCAAGCTGATTTTGCCAGCGGATGCCCCGGTGCGCGTCGAAACGCACGCCGTGGTTGGTGGGGTGGACTACTCGGGACGCAGCAGCTCGAGCGAGAACGGCGAGCGAAACGGCCTATTCACCGCCGACAGGCGCACCTTCAACGCAGGCAGCGTCAACTCCACGAGGGATGAGAACGGGCCCGTGCTGCGCATCTGGACGCTGGCCGGCCTCGTCACCCTCACCGATTCGAACGACTAGGACACCCCATGACCACTCCCGACCCGCGCGAGACAGCCACGAACGACACCTCGAACGTCGCAGACCAGGCCGCTGACGCTGCCAACGCCACTGCAGCGACCGAGAAGCTCGCCTTCCCCTTCGAGGGGACCCCGGCGAAAGGGACCCCGGACATCGTGACCCCCAGTCCCGCATACCCCTTGCCCGCACAGCCCGACGACGGGTTGCGCGGGGCCCAGCCCGCGGCATCCGCTGCCCGACTGCACCCACGGTTCAGCACGATTCTCTGGGGGGTGCTGTTGCTGGCCTTCGCCACCTGCGTGGTCGTGTTCAGTCTCGTGCCGATCCGGCCGGACCCCACGCTGTGGCTGCTCGGAGGGGTCATCGCGGTCGGTCTCGGCCTCGTCGTGGCCGGCATCGCGGCCGCCGCTCGCCGCTCCGACTAGCCCGGCGCACCGAGTTACAGCGTGAGCCCCACGAGCACCGGCTCGGCCTGTAGATTCACACCGAACTCGGCCCGCACCCGGCCGAGCACATAACGGGCGAGTTCGGCCACCTCGGCCGCGGTCGCCCCGCCCGTGTTCGTCAACGCGAGGGTGTGTTTACTCGACACGGCCGCCTTCGATCCCGGCAGGCGAAAACCCCGACGGACACCGGCGTGTTCGATGAGCCAGGCGGCACTGAGCTTGACCAGGCGCACGGGTTCCTCACCGGGAATCGGACCGACGCCCATATATTCCTCAAGTGGAATTACTCGATCGGCCGGCTCGGGCTCCAGCGGCCAGCGCGGCGCATCCGTTGGCAGCGAGCGCGCAAACCCCTCGGTGACGATCGGGTTGGTGAAGAACGATCCGGCACTGAAGGTGTCGGGGTCGCTCGGGTCAAGCACCATGCCCTTGCCGGCCCGCAGGCCGAGAACGGTCGCGCGCACGATCTGCAGCGGCACCCGGTCGCCCAGCTGAACACCGAGCGCTCCGGCGAGTTGGGAATACTTCAACGGTTGGCCGAGAGTGCTTCCCAAAACGGATGCCTCGGCCGCGGTGTCATGCAACTCCAGCTCGATCGCCAGCACGACGCCACGCAGCCCTTGCTTGAGCGCCGAGGTTCGGTAGCCGAGGTCGAGGTCGGCGCGCTCAAGCCGTTCGACCTCACCGGTTTCGTAGGAGAGAAAGTCGACCGCGACGAGGCTGTCAGAGAGTTCCTGGCCGTAGGCGCCAATGTTCTGCACGGGGGCAGCGCCGCACGATCCGGGAATGCCTGACAGCGCCTCGATTCCGGCCCACCCGCGATCCACGGCGTAGGCGACGAGATCGTCCCAGGGTTCGCCTGCCTGTACGCGCAGGCGTACCCGGGCGCCGCGGTGCTCGGTGCCCGATTCGGGGCCGGCAGCGACGGGATCGTCGTCTGCGGGATCGTCGGCGGCGGCATCCGCTTTGCTGCCATCTGCGAGCACCTCGATGCCGCGGGTCACCACGTGGATGACGATGCCGTCGAAACCTGCGTCGGCTACGACGGTGTTGGATCCACCGCCGAGCAGCAGCCAGTTCTCGTCCATACCCCAGACCGAGAGGGTCTCGTTGATGAGGTTCTGCTCGGTGACCGGCGCCACCCGGGCGGCTGGTGGCCCACCGAGACGAAAGGTGGTGAGGGTGCTCAGGGCAACGGGTTCAATCATGTTTCAACCGCCTCAGGCCAGGTTGACGCGCGCCTGCGCCTTGCCGAGAACGGTCGCGCCGTTGAAGTTCACAACGAGGTCGATGCGCGCCACATTAGCTTCGAAATCGAGGGCGCCGACCTTGGCGACCACGTTGACAAGGGCACCTTCCGTGGCGTCGACGAAGACCGGGCGGGTGAACCGCACCTGATAGTCGACCACCCGGGCCGGGTCGCCGGCCCAGTCAACGACGGGCTGCACGGCCAGGCCCATGGTGAGCATTCCGTGGGCGAGTACGCCCGAAAGTCCCACCGACTGCGCGACGTCATCGCGGTAGTGAATGGGGTTGAAATCACCGGATGCCCCGGCGTAGTGCACGAGTGAATCGCGCGTCACTCGGAAACTCGCCTCGGCGACGACACTGCCGACCGTGAGATCAGTCAAAACGTGGGTCATTCGTCTCCCCTGACGACGAGGGTGGAGATGGCGGTCACGACGTGGGCGCCGGTCGCGTCGACGATCGTGGACTCGGCGGTCACCATCGAGTGGCCACCGAGGGTCTTGATGCTCGTCACCGCGAGGGTAGCCGTGAGTTCGTCGCCGGCGACGATTGGGCGCAGATAGCAAAAGCGCTGGTCGCCGTGCACGACACGGGTGAAGTCGATGCCGCCATCCGGTTCGGCCAGAAGCTGGGCCAGGGTGGCCTCCTGCACGACCACGGCAAACGTGGGCGGGGCGACGACGTCGGCGTGGCCAGCCGCGCGGGCCGCTTCGGGATCGTGGTTGATCGGGTTGGTCGCGAACACGGCGCGGGAGAATTCGCGCACCTTTTCACGTCCGACAAGGTACGGTGCGACCGACGGAAAGACCCGTCCCTGCAACTCTGGGTTCACTGACACCCATTGAGTCTACTCAGAGAGCTCCCGGTGGCGGGTCAGAACCACACCAGAACAAGGCGCACACTATAAAGCGTGAAATGTGTATCCGTGCGCCTCGGTGACCCCGAGGTGGCCCCTCTCCTGCTTGACCTGCACCGTGAATACGAAACCCGATACGGCGACGGCGATTCCGTGCACGACGTCGACGGGGCCGAGTTCGATCCGCCCAGCGGCGGCTTTCTCGTGCTCGTCGACGGTGACACGACGGTCGCCGGTGGCGGCCTGCGCCAGTTCAACGCCACCACCGCCGAGGTCAAGCGCATGTGGACCAACCCCGATTACCGCCGCCAGGGCCACGCCCGCACGATTCTGCAAGAGCTGGAATCCCTCGCCCGCACCCTCGGCTACGAGCGGATGCGACTCGAAACCGGCTACGCCCAGCCCGAGGCCCTCGCCCTCTACCGCAGCCTCGGCTTCACCGACATCGGCAACTACGGCATCTACGAGCACGCCTCCGGCTTCGAACTCACCCTCACCTGACCGAGCCCCGCCGCTCAACGGACGCGGGCCCGGCTCGCCCACTCTGTCGTTCCGTCTACGGCGCCGCATTACTCTCACGAGATCGTCGCTCCGGAACGGATTCGATGGCCCGCGTCGCGCCGGGGAGGTAGCGTTAGAGGGCTATGCAAAACAAATTGATCCCGCACCCCGAACTTCCGATCGACCTGCCGACCGACGAGCGCATTCGCGCCGCCGTTGCGCACTACGGCGAGAGTGTTGTCATCGATAACGCCGTCGCGCTGTTGCGCGCCAAGAATGCCGGAAAAGACTTTCTGCTGTACGCGGGCGGCCGCCACGCCCTCGGCATCCTCGAGGGTGCCCCCGCGCTGTACTGGCCCGAGCTGTGGGGCGCCCGCGCACTGCTGCATGTCTGGGGCGAATCGGCCGCTCCATACATCGTCGTCGGGCTGAACAACCAGGCCTGGCGGGTACGCGAGATGTGCGCCAAGGTCGTGCTGCTGCGCGGGCTGCAGGTCGTGCCCAAGCTCGTGCGCCTCACCACCGATGAGAACCCCCGTGTGCGCTCCGCTGCCCTGCACGCCCTCGCCGACCAAGGCACCGCCGACAACATCGCGACGATCGAGGTGCGCCTGCGCGACGCCGACAAGGAGGTGCGCCGCGCCGCCCAGCAGGCCCGCGACGCGATCCGCGGCCGCCTCAAGCTGACGAAACCGGCCACCGAGCCTGAAGCCTGAACCAGTCGGCTAGCCGCCGGCATCCGTTTGCGAAGAGCCTGATCTACGGTCGCCGGAGCAGCGCTCCCTCATGCCTGCAGGTGGCGGCGGCGGTCAGCATGGCGTCGGCCAGCAGCGCCTGCCAGGCGGCCAAATCCTGCGGCACCCCGTCGGTCACGATGGTGCAAACGGATGCCGCAAGCGTCGCGTCCCCGGCACCCATCGTGTCGATGACCGGGCCATCGAGCTTCGCGATCGGCGCACTGACCTGCTTATTATTCGCGAACGAAACCGAGGCGCCGAGGCGTCCGGCGGTCGCCAGCACGGTGTGCGCGCCCGCATCGACGAGCCGTTCCCGCAGCTCGTCGAGCGTGCTCTCGTAGAGAAGGTCGGCGTCTTCGTCGCCGACCTTCACGAGCAGGCTGCGCGCGGCGAGCGCCTCAAAGTTGCGCACAAACCGCGGCCCGTCATGCAGCATGCCGGCCCGCGGGTTGGGGTCGATCACGAGGCGATGCTCGGGGTCGCTCACGCAGGCCGCGAACGCTTCGGTCTGCGCGGTGTCGTCGAACGGAAAGCAGCTCACGACGACGAGCGCGGCGCCCTTGAGTGCGGCGCACTCGGCCACCCCGAACTCGATGCGACGCGCCTTGGCGGCATCATTGAAGAAGTAGCGGGGTTCGCCGTCGGTGCGGTCAGACACCGCCCGCGACGAGCCGAGCGGCCCCGGTGTCGCGATCAGCTGCACGTCGTACTGGTCGAGGAACGCTCGAAGCACGGTGCCATCGGCGTCGTCGCCGACCATCGCGATCAGGGTCGTCGGCACGCCGAGCACGGCCAGTCCGACCGCCACGTTGAGCGCGGCGCCGCCGGCAAATTCCCGGCTCGACTCCGAGTCGCGCAACACGTCGATGAGGGCGTCGCCCACAACGACGACACGAGCGGGGGCGCTTTGTTCAGGCATGGGGTCCATTCTCTCCGGAGCCGCGAGCAATGAGCCCGGTCGGCACAGTGTACGGGGGTGCAGGGGTCTGGCCGCCATCCAGGCGCTGCGCCGGGCCGGCAACAGGCATGTGCCGACACAGAAAACAGCCGCCGGGAGGAGTTCATTCTCCTCCCGGCGGCTGCCCCTCATGCAGTTCTAGACGCTTTTGCGTCCTGACATCGACCGCATCAGGAACATGATCACTGCGATGATCGCGAGCACGATACCGACCCAGAGCAGAAACTGGAGCGACTGCACCAGACCGCCGGTAATGAGCAGCACCACCGCAACAATGGCCACAATGATGAGTAGCGGATTCATAGTCCGACCTTTCATTCATGCGCGGGAAAGTCCCGATTGCCCAGATACTACCCCCAAGTGAGGGCCGAAGCGGATGCCGCGCGCGGCGTCCGCTTATCTGTCGTGTTGGGCCCGGTGCCCGTGCCGGAACGAGCGCCCGGGCACGCACGTCGTTACCATTGAGCAATCGGCACGCGCGGGGCGGAGCGCTTGCGCTCCCGACTGCCACCCGATCTGGAGCCCGATGCGACACTTCACTCTCACCCAGTTGCGGTATTTCGCCGCCGTCGCCGAGCTGGAAAGCATGACCCAGGCCGCCGCCCGGCTGCTCGTGAGCCAGTCGGCCGTCTCCACGGCCATGGCGGAGCTGGAGCGCACGCTCGGCGCCCAGTTATTCCTGCGCAGCCCCTCGACCGGGCTCAAACTCACGCCGACCGGGCGCAGGTTCGCGCTCGACCTCAAGGCGTTTCTCGACCACGCCGATTCCCTGTTCGAATCGGTCTACGGTGCCGCCGAAACGCTCACCGGCGAGCTGACCGTCGGCGTGTTTTCGCCACTGGCCTCGTTTCGGCTGCCGGCCATTCTCAAGGCGTTCGAAGCCGCCCACCCTGGCGTCGACGTGACCTTTCTCGAAGCAGACCTCGCTTCACTGCAGACCGAACTGCGCGAGGGGCGCTGCGACCTCGCACTCATGTACGGGCACGGCCTTGGCAGCGGTTTCTCCAGCCAGGTGCTCGAGCGGGTTCCTCCGCACGTCATCGTTCCCGAGGGCCACCGGGCCGCGAACAGCCCCGGTCGAGAGATCGCCCTGCGCGACCTCGCCGGCGAACCGCTGATTCTGCTCGACCTGCCGCACAGCAGGGAGTATTACGAGAGCCTGTTCGCCGTGGCCGGGGTGGTGCCCAACGTACGCCACCGATTCGCCGGCTACGAAACGGTGCGCTCCTTCGTCGCCCAGGGCCACGGCTATGCCCTGCTCAACCAGCGGGTCTACAACGATGTGCCCTACTCCGGCGGTCGCGTGGTGCCGTTGAGATTGACTGATGAGTTTCCGCCGAGCGAGGTCATGCTGGTGCGTCTCCACGCCGCCCTGCCCACCCGTCGTACCCTGGCCTTCGAAGAGACCTGCCGACGTTTGTACGGTGCCACCCGACCTTAGATCATTACCAAAATCGATGAGGTTGGCCAGGAGAATCAATTGGACAAGGGACTTTCGCGACGCGCAAGCTTGACCACAATTAGCAGCGCGCTCCCGGCACCGCTCGTCTGTGACCGGGATCCGACTCATCGTGATCAAGGAGGATCAGTGTTCGAGCAGACAATTCATGTGTCGCCCCGGTTACACACCAGCGGATGCGCCGCAATATGACCGACACACGGCTCGCGCAGAGTTCACGGGCCAGAAACGAAGCGGCGAGCGCCGGAATCACCACGATCGTACGGTGGACTTCATGACCACGACCGCAGCCACCGCCCCGATCAGTCCGCTAGCCGACGCCGCTCCCCCGAAGAAAATCACCGGCCTGCAAAAGCGGGTGCTGCTCGGCGGCAGCATCGGCCAATTCATCGAGTTCTACGACTTCACCCTGTATGGCTTGACGGCGGTGATCTTCTCTCAGCTGTTCTTCCCGAGCACTGATCCGAACCTCGCCCTACTCGCCACCTTCGCAACCTTCGGCGTCGCGTTCATCGTGCGCCCTCTCGGCGGTCTGTTCTTCGGTGCCCTCGGCGACAGGATCGGGCGGCGCAAGGTGCTTGCCATCACCCTGCTCTCCATCGGTGTGGCGACCGCCTGCATGGGACTGCTGCCCACCTTCGATCAGATCGGCCTGGGCGCTCCCCTACTCTTGCTGCTGATGCGCCTCGTGCAGGGTTTCTCGGCCGGTGGCGAATCGGTCGGCGCGCCCTCATTCGTTTTTGAACACGCCCCGATCAACCGGCGCGGCCTCTGGCTGAACCTGACCATCGCCGCGACCGCACTGCCGTCCGTGTTCGCCGGTACGATGATTCTCATCCTCAGCCAGAGCATGTCCGACGCGTCGTTCACCGCCTGGGGCTGGCGCCTCCCGTTCCTGCTTGCCCTGCCGCTGGCCCTGTTTGGCGTCTGGATTCGTAGCAAGACGAGCGAGAGCAAGTCGTTCACCGACGCCCAGGCCACCAGGACCACGGAGTTCAGCCCGATCAAGGAAGCCTTCAGCGAGAACAAGCTGCGCATGGTGCAGGTCATCTTCGTGATGGGCCTCACCGCGATGGGCTTCTACTTTCTCTCGGCCTACTTCGTGGCGTACGTGCAGACCACGGGTAACCTCAGTCGCGAGCAGTCCCTGCTGGCCAATGCGGCCGCCCTCGCCCTGTACGCCGTGCTGTTGCCGATCGGGGGGCGCATCGGCGACAAGGTCGGGCGCAAGCCGATGCTGATCGCCGGGTCGGCCGCGATCGCCGTTCTCGCCATCCCGAGCTTCATGCTCGTCACGAGCGGCAGCCTGCCGCTCGCCCTGCTCGGCCAGATGCTGTTCGTCATTCCCCTGTGCATTTACGGCGGCGGCTGCTACACCTTTTTCGTCGAGATCTTCACGACCAGAACCCGCTTCACGAGCGCTGCCGTGAGCTACAACCTCGGCTATGCCATCTTCGGCGGCACCGCGCCGCTCGTCGGCGCGGCCCTGGTCTCCAGCTCGGGTGTTTCGTTCGCCCCGGGCTTCTACATGGCCGGCGCCGCCGTGATCGTGTTCCTGCTCGTAACCCTCACCAAGGTGCCCGAGACGCGGGGGCGTCTGGGCTGAGAGCGCCGCGGCATCAATTCATGCACCATCCGCTTTTGAAGGAGCACACGTGTCATCTGCTGACTTTCTGACCGATTTCCACCACGTTGCGACCATCGGCGCCACGCCCCGCGAGGGCGTCGACCGCCAGGCCGCCACCGCCGAAGACGCGCAAAGCCGCGCCTGGTTCTCGAAGTGGGTCGCCGACGCCGGCTACACCCTGCACGTCGACGGCATCGGCAACATGTTCGGACTGATCGAGTGGACCCCCGGCGCGCCCTACGTGCTCGTCGGTTCACACCTCGACAGCCAGCCGCTCGGCGGGCGCTTCGACGGCGCCTACGGCGTGCTCGCGGCACTGCACGCTGCCCGCAACATCGACGAGCTGGTCACCACGAACGGCACGGTGCCGCCGTTCAACCTCGCCGTCGTGAACTGGTTCAACGAAGAGGGCGGCCGTTTTGCACCGAGCGTCATGGGCAGCAGCGTGTTCGTCGGGCTGTTCGACCAGGAGAAAATGCTCGACACCACCGACCTGGCCGGTGTCACCGCCCGCGCCGCCCTCGCCGAAATCGGCTACCTTGGCACCGACCCGCGCCCGGTCACGGTGAGCTACGCCGAGATTCACATTGAACAGGGTCGCATCCTGGAACGCGAGGGCATCGCTGTCGGTGTGGTCGACCGAAGCTGGTACACCCAGAAACTCGACATCGAGGTGCTCGGCGAGCAGTCGCACACCGGGGCGACCGCCATGGCCGACCGGCACGACGCCCTCGTTGCCGCCGCCAAGATCATCCTCATGGTGCGCGAGGTCACCACCGACTTCGCCGACGAGGCCATCGTGTCGTCGGTCGGGCAGCTGACCCTCGAACCCAATTCCCCCATCGTGGTCGCCCGCCGGGTGCGCCTGGTCGCCGACCTGCGAAGCGGCAACCCCGAGATCGTGCAGGCGGCCCGCGCCACTCTGCTCGAGAAGATCGCCGTCCTCGCCCTCGAGCACGACATCCAGATCAACGTCACCGACTTTGATATTCGTCCGATCAGGTACTTTCCGGAGAACGGCCTGCAGCTGGCCGAACAGGCCGCCATCCGCGCCGGGCTCTCCACCCGCCGTATCCAGACCATGGCCGGCCACGACTCGGTCGCGATGAACACCATCGTGCCCTCGATCATGCTCTTCATTCCGAGCGTTGACGGCGTCTCGCACTGCGAACGCGAATTCACCACGGATGCCGATATGGTCGCCGGGCTCACGCTGCTCACCGAGATCGCCACCGATTTGGTCAACGGGGCCCTGGTCGATCCGGCGCTGTCGCCCGCACTGGCTGCGTCGGCTCGCGCTGAGTCGGGTCAGGCATGATCAGCCGTACCGAATCCCCTGCCATCATGTCGAGCAACACCGGCACCGACCTGCACTACCTCGGCGCGAGCGAGGCGCTCGGTCTGTTTCGCTCGCGCGAACTGTCGCCGGTCGAGCTGCTCGAGGCGGTACTGCAGCGCATTGACGCGGTCAACCCGCAGGTCAACGCGCTGACCGAGCAACTGGTCGACGAGGCACGGGAGTCGGCCCGCAACGCCGAGCGGCAGTACCGGGTCGGCGGAACCGTCGCCCCGCTGCTCGGCTTGCCCGTGGCCGCGAAGGAGAAGCACTCCCTCGCTGGGCACGTGCTCAGCAATGGGCTCGTCGCTCAACGTCAGGTCGTGGCGCGCGCGAATCATCCGGTGATCAGCCGCATCCGCTCGGCTGGCGGCATCGTGCACACCCGCACCACGACGCCCGAATTCTGCTGCGCGACCGTGACGCACTCGCCGCTCTGGGGGGTCACGCGCAATCCGTTCAACCTCGAGCTCTCCCCCGGCGGCTCCTCCGGCGGCTCCGGCGCTGCCCTCGCTGCCGGATTCGCGCCACTCGCCACCGGCTCGGACATTGCCGGGTCGACCCGGTTGCCGGCGGCCTTCACCGGAACTGTCGGGTTCAAGGCTCCGTATGGCCGCGTTCCGGGGGTCGCGCCGCTCTCCGCCGACCACTATCGCGGCGACGGCCCGATGTCCCGCAGTGTTGCGGATACCGCCCTCCTCGCCAACATCATGGCCGGCCAGCATTCGGGCGACCACACCTCGCTCGCCACCGCCGCGCCGCTGCCCGGCGAGTGGGCCTCGGTCGCGGGCCTGCGCATCGCCCTCTGCATTCGACTTGGTGACTACCTCGTCGATCCCGATGTCGAGGCCAATACCCGCGCGGTCGCTGCGGCGCTTGAGGGCGCCGGTGCGATCGTCGAAGAAGTCGAGCTGCCGTGGACCACGGCCGAGATTCACCGGGTGTCGTTCACGCACTTCGGTCATATTCTGGGCCCGGCGATGGAGGACGAGACCCGTGCGGCAAGGAGTCAGCTCGCCGCCTACACGGTGCAGTTCATGGCGGATGCCCGTGCTGCGGCCGCCGGCACCCGCTTTCTCGACGGACTCACCGCCGAAACTCGAATGCAGGGCGAGCTCGCCGCGGTTATGACCGGGTTCGACACCCTGATCTGCCCGACCTCGGCGATCGCGGCGCTGAAGGCCGACGGTCACTATCTCGACGGCATTTCGGCCGGCGGCGAGCACCTCGAACACTACTGGCAGGCGCACATGACGGTGCCGTTCAACATCGCCAACCGCTGCCCGGTGCTCGCGGTACCCAGCGGCATGGCCGACTGCGGCATCCCGACCGGGGTGCAGATTGTCGGCCATCCCTTTGATGACGACACGGTCTTTCGCATCGGCGCCACCGTCGAAATCGTGCGCCCGTGGGCCCACCGCTACGCGCAGATCGGTGGCTGACCCGCACCGTTTCAGTGCGCCGGAAGCGTGGGCTCGATCTCCTTCACCCACGCCAGGATCCCTCCCTCGACCTGGCACACGCGGTCGTAGCCACGACGCTCCAACTCGGCGAGAACGACGGCCGAGCGAAGGCCAGCCTTGCAATGCAGAGCAATATCGCGGTCCCGGGCGAGAGTCGATAGCGCGTGTCCCGAGAGGATGCCGCCCTGCGGAACGAGCCGCGCCCCGGCAATATGCACGATCTCGTATTCTTCTGGTTCCCGCACATCGATGAGGTCGCTCTCGCCCGGCGCCCGGCGATCAAGCATGGCGATCAAGCATGGCGGCGAGTTCCGGTACGGAAATTGCACCTATGGCTCACCGCGCCACCTATAGTGGGCGCGCCCACGCATCTGCGGTGCGTGGGCAGCCCGAATTGGGCAAAAAAGCCCCGGATGTTCGGCCGAGCCGGTGAACATGTGTCTACAACTCGGACTCCCCGGAGCGCTGAGTAGGTGTGGCCGCTAACGAGCCGCAAGCACAAATCAGACGGCCATGACTCCTGTTCACCGTACCGACTTGGGCGGGAGCGACAGGCGTTACTTGTATCGAGGATCGCCCTGTTCAATACCTCGCGACGCCTCAAGCGCTTGAATGAGTGTGGCCGCATCGTATGGACCGTGATGGCGTACCTCCCCGACAAAGAACGTCGGGGTGTGGTTGAGGTCCATGAGTTCCGCATCCAGAATATCGTCTGAGACACGGTTCGCAACGTGTGCCGAACGCATGTTCGAGGCGAATCGATCAGTGTCAAGTCCAAGTTCTACCGCATATGTATACAGGTCATCACTGTCGAGGTGATCCTGATGTGAGAACATAATGGGCAACAGCTCGAAGAATTTGTCGTGAAGTGCAGCGGCTTCGCTCGCATAAGCCGCTTCGAGGGCGTGCGGGTGCTCACGACTCGTAGGCAGGTGGCGCCACACGTATCGCAGGTCTGCACCAAAATACGCCCGAATCTCATCGATTGAGCCGCTCGCGTGGCTGCAGAATGAGCACTCAAAGTCTCCGTACTCCACGAGGGTGAGAGGAGCATCGGGGTTTCCTAAGATGTGATCGCGACCAGCATCGACCGGGCGCACGAGCGTTCGTCCAATCGCCGTTGGTGGCTGTAGCCGATCTACGATGCGAAAGATTGCCCAGCCGAGCAATAGCGCCGCAACGGATGCAGCCAATACGCCAACGCGGGCCTCGTCCTGCTTCACGGGATCAGCGATCGCGATATCCACAATCAAGAGGGAAATGGTGAACCCGATGCCAGACAACGCCGCGCCGCCGGCGACGCGTCCGACGGTCAAACCCGGCGCCAACTGACCCACATGTAGAGCGCGAAGAATCGCAGTTATCGCGGTAATTCCTAGCAGCTTTCCCGCTACCAAGCCAGCCACGATTCCCCAGGTGAGAGGAGAGATGACGGCAGCTGCGAGGGTCTTACCATCGAGACGCACTCCCGCGTTCGCCAGCGCAAAGATTGGCAGAATGATGTAGGCAACATATGGCGCATACTCGCTGTGCAGACGCTCGCTAATAGAGATCGAATCACGCAAGCCACGAGTCGCAGCGCGTGCGTAGTGCGAGCTGGGCGACTGCTCGAACGCATGAGTGAGTGTGACGGCCCGTTCAACCGCGAGTCGCTTCGGCGGGAACACTGGAATCAGGAGGGCGAGGGCGACGCCTGTCAGTGTCGGATGGACACCCGCAGCAAACAGGGAGAACCAAATGATTACCGCGAGGAAAGCGTAAGCGAGTCCGCGCCCTGCTCTGAGGAATCGGACCAGGGCGACGATCACCAAGCAGATGAGAGCAAGGAGCAAGGGCGCCAGTTGCACGTCATCCGTATAAAACACGGCTATGACGATAAGGGCGCCAACATCATCGACCACCGCAAGAGTCAACAGGAACAGACGCAGACGCGTCGGAAATTTTGGACCCGCGATCGCCAGGGCTCCCACAAGAAACGCCGTGTCAGTCGAGATGACGACGCCCCAGGCCTGGGCGTTCTCGCCCGTGGGGTTCACAACCAAAAAGACAAATGCGGGAATTATCAGGCCAGCAATAGCGGCCGAAATGGGTACCAGTGCACGGGAACGATCCGTGAGTTCCCCGATGGTGAACTCTCGCTTGACCTCCAGCCCTACGGTGAGGAAGAAGAACGTCATCAAGGCGTCGTTGACCACTTCGCGGAAAGTCAACTCGATACTGGCGGCGCCTACCCGCAGGTCTATCGTCGACGACCAAAATTCCAGGTACGTGTGCGATAGCGGAGAGTTTGCCCAGCCAATCGCCACGAGGGTGAACAGGATGAGAAGTGCTGCGGACGTCTTCTCGGAGCGTGGCGGAGCCTGCATGGTGATTCACAACCCTTTCCGCGTGAGAATCCCGCGGCGTGGCGATCCTCCGTGCGGTCTATGGCGAGCTGACCATTTCGAATCCGGTCTCAAACCTAAGCTGACCCTGAACCCTCAGAAGTACTATACACAGCCACCCGCTGTCCGGGAGAGCACGCACAACTCCGGTAGGTCAAGCCCGACGTCTACTGCTCGCGGGTACTTCGGGAATGCGCCGGAGGAGTATCTCGGCGATATTCCGTCTCGAATCCAACTATGACAACTATCGCAATCGTTGGATCAATCGAGTTCTCCATTTACGGCCCTGTCGCTGCGGTGCACCAAGTGCTGCCTGGCATGCGGTTCCTCGGTAAAAACCGAGGCACTATCGTGTTCGTCAACGGTGGAGCTGCCGTCGCTCCGGGTCGAAACGTCACGGGAACGTCTGTAGCGTTCGCCGATCAGGCGGCCTACGCACAGCTGCTCAACGAGGTGCTCGGCGAAGAGGGCATTCAGGTGTCCCTGCTCATCATCGGGGGCCGCATCTTCACCGAAGATACCGAGAAAGTCCCTGCCGTGTTGGCAGGATACCTGTGGGACCTGCACACCAAGCGCGACCGTTTTCGACACCAGGTCAGCGCCGACTAATTTGCACCGACTCATCTGCACTAAAGACATCGCGGCATCCGTGTACTGAGACGCCTTATTATTTGACGATGACGGCGTCGCGTGGTGTGCGACATGGCCCTGCTCCCGGAGTGCGAACGCCGGTTATACCGCTTCTTCAGCTGATCGCGGCGCGGAGGTCGGCAGCAGCGGCTGCGGCGCCTTCTACGCTATGGATGGCGTTACCGGCAACGGCGACGGCTGCAACGGCGCGTTGGTCAGCTACGATCGCGGTGAGTTCGACTCCGCTGGCGATCGAGAATGAAACGTTCGCGGTCTCGCCCTGGCGGAGCAAAGTTACGATGGAGAGCCGCATCGCCGACCCTACCCGCGATTCGCCCATCATCGCACAAGCAGCTCGAACCTGTCCCCACGCGGTGTGGACCTGCTGCAAGAGCACCCATCCCCAGCGTCGATGAAATCCGTCGGCACGCTCCGGCTCGGCAACTGACTGATCAAGCGGGCGCCCCGGATAGGGCGTCGCCTCGCCGCCGAAATCACGCAGACCCTCAGCGAGCAAATGGTCTCGTCGTCGTGGGCACGAAGGCGGCCAACACGGTACGTCCTCGCCTCGCCGAACAGCTGGCCGCTCTGCGCCGACAACGCGACGAGATCGCCGTGGAAGTGGAGAACGTCGTCTGTCGAGCCCTTGAAAGGATGAAACCGCTGCTCAGTGCGTTTTCAATCTGCGGGTAAATGCGGGATGTCTGAGGAGTTACAAAGAAACCACGTTCCTCCGGCGCGAACGGCAAGGGGAACCATGGTGAGGTCGCACCAATCTGTCAGCATCGCATCTGTGACAGACGCTGTGCCTACGCAGACCAGCGGCCTATGACGCGGTCGCTGTTAGCTACGCAGCGGCTCTGCCCGACACTCATGTCGAAGCGTCTTTAGACCTCGCTATGGTCGACTACGTCGTCGATTCACTGGCCGGTGTCGCCGCGCCCAAAGCACTCGACACCGGCTGCGGGACGCAGCACCCCACAACCCCGAAAAGCCAGAACGGGGGAAGCGGGGTCAGGCGTCCAGGTCACGGCCGAGCATTTTGAGCAGCTCAGCGAGGGACGGCGTCTCGCAATCGGTTATTTCAGCAGGCCCTTCTTCGTGAGCCAGTCCTTCGCTGCCGTTGCGGCCTGGGCCTTCTCCGATCCTTCGACGCGGTCCCGCAGCGCGATCAGGTCCGTGGTGCTGAGAGCGGCGGAAACCCGGTCGAGCACCTTCGCGAGTTTCGCACTGTAGATCTTCGAGTTGAGCAACGGCAGCACGTTCTGCGCAGCGATCAGGTTCTCTGGATCTTTCAACACCAGGAGCTTCTTCGCGACGAGATCAGGAGAGGTCGTGTAAATGTCGGCCACCTGCACCGCGTTGTCCACGAGGGCCTTCACCGTGTCTGGTCCGCCGAAGTCCTCGATCGGCACGAACGTCACATCCTTGATCTTGTAAACCGACTTCAGGCCGGGGATGCCGTACGCGAGCTCGCCGAACTGTGGATTGGACCCAAGACTGAATGGTTCAATCTTCGTGAGGTCGCCAATGGAAACAAGCCCCTCTTTTTTTGCAAGTTCCTGGGTGACGACGTAGGCGTCCTTGTCCTCGGCCGGGGATGAGGTGAGCACGCGGAATCCCTTCGGCACCTTGGTCGCAAGCGCAGCATCGACCTCGGATGTGGTGCGGGCGGTGTTCTTCGTGTCATAGAAGAACAGCAGGTTGCCGTTGTACTCCGGCATGAGGTTGATCGACCCGTCCTTCAGCGCCGGAATCGTGGTCTGACGCGGTCCGAGATTGAACTTCGTATCGACCGAGTAACCCGCGTTCTTGAGGGCGAGGGCATAAATATTGCCAAGGATCTCGCTTTCGGGGAAGGCGAATGAGCCGACGACAATCTTCGGCCCCGTCGCGGAGTCGGTCGGCGAAGTACCGGTCGGGTTGGAGGTGGCGCACCCGGCCAGTGCAACGAGCGCTCCCGCGGCGATGACCGCGGTGGCGATCCGTGCCCTTCGATTTGCTGTGAACATTATTTCTTCCCTTCGTCGGCGGTGGTTCCCGCCACCGTGACCGGTCCGAGTGACCGGCCGCGGACGTGTGTTTTCTGCTGGCGTGTGTCGGAGAAGCCGCGTCTTCGGGTCAGGCGCTGGGCGAGTGCGAAGATCCCATCGACCACGAGCGCGAGTACGGTGACGAGCATGGCACCGCCGAGGATGCGATTGTTGTCATTGAGTCCGATACCGCTTGCGATGATCGATCCGAGACCGCCGAGCGAGATGTACGAGGCGATCACGGCGGTTGCGATCACCTGCAGCGCGGATGCACGGATACCACCGATAATCAGCGGGAGCGAGAGCGGTATCTCGATCTGGCTGAGCACCTGCAACTCGGTCATGCCGCTCGCACGTCCGGCATCCACCGTCTGGCTGTCGACCGATTCGATGCCCGCGTATGCGCCGGCCAGAGTCGATGGAATCGCCAGGATGACCAGAGCGATTATCGAGGCAACGAACGCGGCCTGCGTGAACGGCACTGTCGCCCCGACGATGACGAAGAGGGCCATCAGCAGGCCAAGTGTCGGGAGTGCCCGCATCCCACCGGTGAATCCGATCACGAACTGGCGGCCGCGCCCGGTGTGCCCGATGTAAAAACCGAGTGGAAGCGCGATGATCGCCGCGATCACCACCGACACGACCGAGTAGAACAGGTGCTCGCCGATCCGAGCCTGGATCGGTAGGGGGCTCTGCGCTCCTGCGACGTAATTCGCGGGATCCAACAGCCAGCGGAAGGCGTCAAGAAAGAATTGCACGGGTCAGGCCACCCCCTCGACGGGAAGGATGCTCCGGAACCGGGTCCGACCTCTCCGCCGCGTCCAGGGCATGAGCACGCGGCCAAGAAGAACGAGCACAACGTCGAAGACGAGGGCGATGACGAGGCTCGCCACGATGCCGATGACGATCTCCTCGAGAAAGTCGCGTTGCTTGCCGTTCGTGTACAGGTAGCCGAGGTTGGCCGAACCAATGATTGCACCAACCGAGACGAGCGCGATCGTGCTTGCCGAGACCACGCGAAGGCCCGCGAGAAGCACCGGGCCAGCGAGAGGAAATTCCACCAGCCAGAATCGGGTCCACGTGGAGTACCCCATGGCCGTAGCGGCCTCGATCGCATCCGCCGGCACCGCCGCGAGGGCGTCTGCCGCGGTGCGCACCATCATCGCAATCGCATAAAGAGTCAGCGCTACGACAATGTTCCGGTCATCGGTGATCTTCGTCCCGAGCACGTAAGGCAGGATCACGAAGAGCGGAAGGGAGGGGATTGTGTACAGGAGACTTCCCCCGGTGATCACGATCGACCGCAGGGCCAGCCGCCGGTTAGCGATCCAGCCAAGTGGCATAGCGATCGCGAATCCGAGCACAATCGGAACAATGCTGAGTGCAACATGATTGGCAGTGAGGCCCCAGATCAGGTCGACGTTTTCGATGAACCAGCTCATCGATCCTCCCTCATCGATCGGCCCCGAGAATTCCCGCGGGCCGGCCGTCCCCATCGACGATGAGGGTCGCGCTGTCCCCCTCGCGATGCTGGAGGTGCAGGGTGCGCTTTCCCCTGTCCGCACCGATGAAAGTCGCGACGAATTCGTCCGCTGGGTTTGCCAGAATCTCGGCCGGAGTTCCCACCTGCGCGATCACACCGCCAGTGCGGAAGATCACCACCTGGTCGGCGATCGCGAAAGCCTCGTCGATGTCGTGTGTGACGAACACCGTGGTCTTGCCGAGTTCACGCTGCAAGCGGTTGAGTTCGACCTGGAGTTCCGCCCGAACAATCGGGTCGACCGCGCCGAACGGCTCATCCATGAGAAGGATGTCCGGGTCGCTAGCGAGAGCACGCGCAACTCCGACGCGCTGCTGCTGGCCGCCGGAGAGCTGGTCCGGATAT
>NZ_JAJAYI010000010.1 GCF_026786305.1 Cryobacterium sp. | reverse complement strand
TCGTTCGTGGACAGCTGTTGATGCGGGCCGCCACCCAACACTGCGGGCGTCCCAATCCCTGATGACGTACGTCTCCCCATACTCAGGACATCCACAGTGCCCATCGTCCCAACAAGATCAATGAGACTTGAGAATGGTTCCGCTGACGGGCCCAGCACCCGACACGGCATCACGGACCGCTGCGACTCACAAGCCAGTTGCGCTTTGAAGAGTGAGGCCGTCGGCCGACTATTCCATGCCGGATCACTAGATCAAGAGCGGATATAGAGTTCGCTCATGAGTTCACTGATACAAAGACGTATGGAACTAGACCGCCAGCGAGGCCGAGCACTTACGCAAATTATTATCGCGTTCTTCTCAGCATCGTTGGGCGTCAGTATCATCGTGGGGAACTACCTGCCCATATGGATCACTCTCCTCTGGCTGGGCGTGTGCTTGGTCGGTATCGTCGGCGGTGTGCGCCTTCTTCTTGCAGCCCGGCGGGACCGACGACACTTCGAGGCAGTAAACGGTGCGGATGCGGGAAAGCAGAGTTGATCGTCCGTGAACGGGCACGCGCGTAGAGTTCCTCAACGAGGCCTGCTGGAAGTCCCTCAACGTCCTTGGCACGAGAACTTCATCCTGCCCCGTGCAGGCTTTTGGTCGTTAACCCGCTCATAAGCGCACCGACACCAATGTCTTTGGCCGCGCGGGCGCACAAAACACGTACAAACCGGCACAAAAAAAGAGGCCAGCTTCGAATTTCTTCGAAACTGACCTCTTCATACCAATTGCCGGAACGATGTGAATCTATTCTCTGAATTGGCCTCTGTTGCGGGGGCAGGATTTGAACCTACGACCTCTGGGTTATGAGCCCAGCGAGCTACCGAACTGCTCCACCCCGCGCTACAAGTACAACTTTAGCACACCCTTAAAGCACGGTCGACCACGGTGGGTCGGTATCGCAACATATTCGCCGCAAATTGCGTCTCTATTGGTATGAAACACCATCCGGCACAACGTCCGCAAGCCCCCACCCAAGACGGGTGAGGGCTTGCGGCAGCTGACGCGGTGCGGCTACTCGCCGAGCAGGGTGAGCATGCTCGCGATCGTCTTGGAGAGCTTGGCATCCGCGGTGCCGTAGTCGGCGAAATTGCCAGCGGCGAGCGCGGTTGCCTTCTCGGCGAGCGCCGTCTTGGCGACGGCGAGCAGCGCCTTGAGTTGAGCATCCGTTGCCGCATTGCCGGTCGATCCGGTCGGAACGCCGGTGCCCGTGGGGGCACCACCTGTCGCACCACCAGTGGCGGCCGTGTCCGGCACGGCCGTGTCACCGGCCGTAGCGCCCGAATCGCCACCGAACAGCACATCGAGGGCACCATTCAGGGTGTCTTCGAACGCGATCTGGTCACCGAAGGCCACGAGCACCTTTTGTAGCAGCGGGTAGCTGGTCTCACCGGTGGACTTCACGTAGACCGGCTGCACGTAGAGCAGCCCACCGCCGACCGGGAGCGTCAGCAGGTTACCGTTCAGTACCGTCGACGATCCCTGCCGCAACAGGTTGAGCTCGGTCGATACGGTCGGGTCAGCATTGAAGACGTTCTGCACCTGGCCGGGGCCGGGAACGGTGCCGTCCTTAGGTAGGTTGAGCAATCTCAGCTGGCCGTACCCGTCAGCGCGGACGCCGGCTTCTGATCCGGCGTCAGCATCGACGGCGAGATAGCCGTAGAGCACGTTCCGGCTGGACGCACCGGTCGCATCCGGCTGGAAGGTCGTGTAGAGCGAGAACGACGGCTTGTCCGACCCGGGCACCTGCATGGTGAGGTAGTAGGGCGGCTGCAGGGTGGGGTTGGTCGGCGGGGAATCCGGGTCATTCGGCGTGATCCAGGCGTTGTCCTTGGAGTAGAACGACCCCGGGTCGGTGACGTGATACTGGCCGAGGATGGCCCGCTGCACCTTGAACAGGTCGGCTGGGTAGCGCACGTGGCTCATCAGGTCGCCACTCATGTCGCTCATGGGCTTGAGCGTCGACGGGAAGATCTTCTGCCAGGTCTGCAGCAGCGGCTCTGTGTCATCCCAGGCGTACAGGGTGACCTCGCCGCTGTAGGCGTCGACGGTGGCCTTCACCGAGTTGCGCATGTAGTTGATGCTGTCGAGCGCGTAGGGCTGCGCCGGCGTCTGCGTGTCGGCGATGGCGTCACTGAGGCTGACCGGTGAGGAATACGGGTAGTTCGCCGAGGTCGTGTAGCCATCAACGATCCACTTGACCCGGCCGTCAACGACCGACGGGTAGGCGTCGGAGTCGAGCGTGAGGTACGGAGCCACCTTCTGCACGCGGGTGACCGGGTCGCGGTCGTACAGAATCTCGGACTTGTCGTTGACCGAGGAGGCCAAAAAGATCTGTTCGGACTGAAACTTCAGCGCGTAGATCAGTTTCTTGAACGCGTTGTCGAGTTTCGGTCCGCCGCCGCCAGAGAACGTCGTGTAGGTCTGCCCCGCGCCCTCGACGCCCGATGGGTAGTCGAGCTCAATGGGCTTGGCGCCCTTGTCGGCTCCGACGATGGAGTACTCCGGCGAGGTCTCGCCGAAGTAGATGCGCGGCTCGAAGTCGCCGAGCGCGCCGCTGGTCGGGATCCCGGACTCGAGGAACACCGGCTGTCCGTCGACCGAGCGCTGGTTGCCGTAGGCAGCCACCACACCATAACCGTGGGTGTACACCGTCTTCGAGTTGACCCAGGTGTTACCGGTGTTCAGACCATCGAGGTTGAGGTCGCGCACGGCCACGACGGTGTCCTGCGAGGTACCGTCGATCATGTACCGGTCGACGTCGAGGTTGTTGGGAAACTGGTAGTACTGGCGAAACTGCTCGAGCTGTCCGAACGAGTCGCTGACCAGTGCCGGGTCGAGAATACGAATGTTGGCGGTGGTCGCGGCGTCGGCACGGAGGGCACCGGGCTCGGCCGTGGTTTTCGCGTTGTATGGAATTTCCTCGATATTGGCGACGCCGTAGGCGTCGCGGGTGAGGTTGATATTGCGTTCGATATAGGGGGCCTCGAGCGCCTTTGCGCTCGGCTCCACCTGGAAGCGCTCGACGACCCAGGGATAGAGCGAGCCAATCAGCAGGCTCGACACGATCAGCAGCGCTGTACCGATGACCGGCAGACGCCAGCGACCGATAATGGCCGTGAGAATAAAGAGCAGCGCCACGACCGCGGCGATACCGGCGAGAATGGCGCGGCCGGGGATGGTCGCGTTGACGTCGGTATAACCGGCACCGGTGATCAGCGTGCCCTGGTTGGTCAGGGTGGAGTACTGGTCGAACCAGATACTCACGGCCTGAAGCAGGAGGTAGAGCGCCGCCGTGACAGCGATCTGCACGCGTGCAGCCTTCGAGATGAGCACCTCACGGCCCGACACCCGGATAGACCCATAGAGGTAGCTGGTCGCGACGGCGACGAGAGCCGCGATAAGAACAACCGCGGATGCGAAGGCGAGCACGGCCTGATAGAAGGGCAGGTCCATCAGGTAAAAGGAAATGTCGAACTTGAACTGCGGGTCAACGCGCCCGGTGTCGGTGCGATTGAGCCACATCAGCACGGTCTGCCAGCGGGTGGCGGCGGCCACTCCGGCGAACAGGCCGAGGAGAGCGGGGATGCCGTACATTGCGAGGCGGCGGAGCGGCTCAATGACCTGCTGGTAGCGATCAAGCTGCGCATTGAGCTTCGCGTACACCGGGCGCAGCCGGTAGGCCAGCTGAATGCTCACCCAGATCGGTACGGCCATCGCGACGAACCCGATCAAAAACAACACGGTGCCGGCGACCCACTGCGTGGTGAGAACGTTCAGGAACCCGAGCTGGTCGAACCACAACACATCGGTATACAGTCCAGCGAAGATAAAGAACAGGATCACCAAACCCGCGATAACTGCTGAAGTGATTGCTAGCGGGGCTCGGCTGCGCCGTGGGGCGTTGTCGGCTGCTGATGAACTCACGAATTGGCCTCTTGCTCTAAGTGATCAGGGTCGACCCTTATCTTACTGACGCGCCAGGAGAGAGTCATCTTTGCCACTCGTGGCTGTGCCTGCTTCGTGATGTTATTTGGCGGGACAGGTGGGCAGGCCGCTCGTGTCGCCGGCTTTGATGGCATCGAGGGCGGTCAGCGCGTCATCGAGAGTGGCAACCGAGAACACGCTCAGGCCATCAGGAATATTGCCGGTGACTTCGTTGCAGTTATCGACCGGTGCCAAAAACCAGCTGGACCCGTTTTCGACCGCGCCGTGCAGCTTTTGCTGAATGCCGCCAATCGGGCCGACCACGCCCGACTGGTCGATCGTTCCGGTACCGGCCACGTTTTCGCCGCCCTGCAATTGTCCCGGCGTGAGCTTGTCGATGATTCCGAGAGCGAACATCATGCCGGCACTCGGACCGCCGACCTTGTCGAGTTGAATCTGTACCTCGAACGGAAAGTCGTAGGCAACCGACACGTTGACCCCCGCCACGACCGTGCCGTCCTGGTCGACCGGCGTTACCGAGACGGTCTGGGCGACTCCGCCACGCACAATGTCGAGGCTCGCCGCTTTCTCAGCCCCGTTGGCCTGCAGGGTGGCCCGCAACTCGGCGACGCTGGCCACCGGTGTACCGTTCACGGCGGAAATCAGATCCTTGGGCTCGATGACGCCGTCAGCCGGAGAACCGTCGGGCAGACTGACCACCGATACCGTGGTGGGGTAGTCGTAGCCGAGGTGGGTTAGTGCTGCCGCGATGGCATCCTGTTGGGAGTTAATCATGTCCGCGCTGCTCTGTGCATCACGCTGTTCGGTGCTGACGTTCGCGGGAAAGACCTGGTCGATGGGCAGCACGGCCTCGCTCGGGTCGAGCCAGGCTCCCGCGACGGTGAGCCAGCTCGGGCGGTTCTCCCGGTTGCCGAGCAGCGACACGGTGAGTAGGTCGAGCGTGCCCTTGGTCGGGTAGACCGTTTCGACGGGGATGGTGATGAGGGCGGTTTCCACGTCGTCGTAGGTCGCCGAGCCGAGGGTGTTATAGACCGGGCCGGGCTTCTCGATGACGTAGGGGGCCGGCATGATGCCGAGGATCACCCCAGCCACGAGGGCGATCAACAGCGCCGACCAGCCGATCGAGGGGCGGCGACGCCGCGCACCGTGCGGTGCCGGTGAGTCATCGGTGAAGAGAGCCACCGTGCTCCTTCCGTGTTGTGCTGTATTCGTGCTGTGGGTGTGGCAACGGGGCCGTGTTCGCGACGGGCGCACAACAAGCGCTCCAGCCTAGGATATTTCCCAGCCCCGAGCGGGCTACTCGCACTAGCGTAGAAGTAAGCGACTGAGAGGGGCCTGAAGTGGCCGACGACTCCCTACCCCCGAAGGACCAGAACCCCGGCGAGCCCGGAGATCACCACGACGGTGATGAGTTCCGAGACATGCTGCGCGACATTCTGAGCGGCAAGAGCGGCATCGACCCGAGCCAGCTCGCCGGTGCCGCCGGCCTGCCCAATGACCCTGCCAGCGTGGCCGCGCTCATGCAACAGCTGCAGGGCGCACTCAATACGCAGGGCACCGGCGTGGACTGGCAGATTGCGCTCACCCAGGGTCAGCAGCGAGCGGCCAACGGCCAACTCACGGCGACCGACGAGCAGCAGACCCAGCTACGCCAGGCCTTTCACATCGCGGCCCTCTGGCTCGATGACGTCATCACCGTCGCCGAACTCACGGTTGAACCGCGCCTGATGACCCGCCGCGAATGGGTCACCGCGACCATGCCACTGTGGACCCAGCTGGCCGAGCCCGTCGCCACGAGCATCTCCGACTCCCTCACCCGGGTGTTCGCCGAACAGGTGCCCGAAGAGATGCAGGGTATGGTCGCCAACGCGAGCCAGCTTGTTCGCAGCATCGGCGGCACCCTGTTTGCCATGCAGCTCGGCCAAGTCGTCGGCCAACTGGCCAGCGAGGTCGTCAGTGGCGGCGATGTTGGCATTCCGCTGCTCGGCGAGCAGCAGGCCGCTCTGCTCCCCCAGAACGTTGCCGACTTCGGCACCGGCCTCGACGTTCCCGCCGATCAGGTGCAGATTTATCTCGCCGTGCGCGAGCTCGCCCACGCTCGACTGTTTCGTCACGCGCGCTGGCTGCGCCTGCACCTCACCAGCGCGGTCACCGCGTACGCGCGCGGAATCAGCATCGACTCCAGCCGGCTCGAAGAACTGGCCGGAAGCTTCGACCCGTCCAACCCCGAAGACCTGCGCCAGGCCATGGTCGACGGTTCCCTCATTCAGCAGAAGTCCGAGTCGCAGCTCGCGGCCCTCTCCCGCCTCGAAACGATGCTCGCCCTGGTCGAGGGCTGGGTCGACGTCGTCACCGCTCGCGCTACGATCCGCCTGCCCAAAGCGGATGCCATTGCCGAGACGGTCAAACGCCGCCGGGCCTCCGGTGGTCCGGCCGAATCCGCTTTCGCGACGCTCGTTGGTCTCGAACTGCGACCGCGCCGGCTGCGGGAGGCCGCCGCTATGTGGCAAGCCGTGACGGATGCCGTCGGCAACCAAGCGCGAGACGCGCTCTGGTCGCACCCCGACCTGCTGCCGACCGAGCAGGACATCGACGACCCCCAACGGCTGATCATTCAGCTCACGAGCGTGGCCCGTGGGGAGCCCACGGTGCTCGACGACGTCGACCAGGCGCTCGAAGACCTGCTGCGTGATGACGGAGCCGAGCGCCCGCACGAGGAGTAGAAACACGTCTCCACCCCTCAACGGGGGCCGCAACGTTGCCGCAACCTTTGTTGGCCTACCGTCATCCAACGGACGAAATGTCCCAAACGAAGGAGTTTGGCAATGACAACAACCGATACCGCGACGAGCACATCCACCCGGGTACCGACGACCATGCACGCGGCCGTCGTGCATGAGTTCGGCCGGAACTTAACGATCGATGAGGTTCCGGTACCGACGCCGGGCCCCGGACAGGCCCTGGTCAAGCTGATCAGCAGCGGCGTCTGCCACACAGACCTGCACGCCATGGAGGGCGACTGGCCGGTCAAGCCGAGCCCGCCGTTCATTCCCGGCCACGAGGGGGTCGGCGAGATCGTCGCCCTCGGAGCTGGCGTCGACGACCTCGCTATCGGCGACCTCGTCGGTAACGCCTGGCTCTGGAGCGCCTGCGGCAGCTGCCAATACTGCCGCACCGGCTGGGAAACCCTATGCGAAGCGCAGCAGAACGGCGGCTACAGCGTGGACGGATCGTTCGGGCAGTACATGCTCGTCGACTCGCGCTTCGCCGTGCGTATTCCCCACGGCGCCGACCCGATCGAGATCGCTCCGGTGCTGTGCGCCGGGGTCACCGTGTATAAGGGACTCAAGATGACCGAGGCCCGTCCGGGCCAGTGGGTGGTCATCTCCGGCATCGGCGGCCTCGGCCACATCGCCGTGCAGTACGCCAAGGCGATGGGCCTACGCGTTGCAGCCGTCGACATCGCCGACGACAAGCTCGCCCTCGCCCGCCAGCACGGCGCTGAGCTCGTAATCAACGCGCTCGACGAAGACCCGGTCGCCGCCATTCAGAGAGCCACCGGCGGTGTGCACGGCGTGCTCGTCACCGCGGTACACCCGGCCGCGTTCGGCCAGGCTATCGGCATGACCCGTCGCGGCGGCACCATCGTCTTCAACGGTCTGCCGCCGGGAGACTTTCCCGCGCCGATCTTCGACATCGTCCTCAAGGGCCTCACCATTCGCGGCTCCATCGTGGGCACCCGCCAGGACATGGAAGAAGCCCTGCAGTTCTACGCCCGCGGTCAGATTCACCCCACGGTCTCCGAACGCCGCATCGACGAGGTCAACGAGGTGCTCGACGAGATGAAGCACGGCAAGATCGACGGTCGCGTGGTCATTCGCTACTAGTTCGCCCCGCCCCGATATGCGCTGAGGTGCGGGCCGCGTGATCGTTGAATCCCAATATTCATCGTGAGCGCGCCCGCACGCTCAGTCCCCTGCCTGTGGAGAACTAATTCACGCGTGCGACATGTGCGTCATCATGTCGGCATGGCTCTTCGACTGAATCCTCGCTACCCGCTGGTGTGGCGCACACCGGATTGCGTTCAACTCGGCATCGACCACGCCGTTGTGACGATCGGCGGGCTGACGGTCGCCCACGAGGCCGTGCTGTCAGCCCTGGCCGTTGGGGTGCATCGATCGGGTGCGATGCTGCTGGGAACGCTCGCCGGGGCATCCGCTGCCGAGGTGGCGGATCTGCTTGATCTGCTCGAGCCGGTGCTGCTGTTCGTGCCCGACGATGCGGGACCACCGGCCGCCCCGCTGACCCGCACTGTGTTTGTCGATGGCGTCGGACGAACCGCGTTTCGCGTGCGCACCCTACTGGCCAACCTCAGCATCGAGGAACCGCTACCCGGTGACGAACCCGAGCTGGCCGTGCTGGTCGGGCAGTACGTTCTCTCTCCCGAACGTCACGGACACTGGCTGCGCCGTGACATTCCCCACCTGCCGGTGGTCTTCAGCGACAGCGCCGCGCGGGTCGGGCCGCTGGTCGAACCCGGCCTCGGGCCCTGCTTGACCTGTCTCGAACTCGCGCACGTCGATGACGATCCGGCCTGGCCGGCCATGGCCTGCCAGCTTGCCCCGCGGCAGGCCCCGAGTGAAACGCCCAGGCTGAGCTTCGAGGTCGCAGCCCGGGTGGCCGGGCTCGTGCAGGATCGCCTGGAGACGGGCCGGTCTGCGGTGTTCGCCCGATCGCTGCGCATTGACGCCGCCACCGGTACAATTACGCGGTCCGTGCACCGGCTCCACGAGCGGTGCGGTTGCCAAGCTCTTGCAGAAAACGGGATCGTTCCCGAGCTGCTCGAGCCTGCACGCCCGCGGACGACCAGCTGAGCGCGAGTCGCCGACGGGCCCGTGTGATGCCGACGTAGAGCAGCCGGCGTTCCTCGTCGATTTGCTCGAACGTGCTCGCATAACTGATCGGCACGAGGCCCTCGCTCAGGCCGACCACGAACACGGCGTCCCACTCGAGGCCCTTGGCCGAGTGCATGGTGGCGAGCGTCACAGCCGACACCGTCGGTTCGTGCTGGCCGGCCTGGCGTTCCATGAGTTCGTCGGTGAACTGGCGAAAGGTGGTGCCCGCAGCGGCCTGGTCGACCAGGCCCATCAGTGCGTTGAGCGATTCCCACCGGGCCTGCACGGCGCCGCGCGTCTCCGGGGCGGTCTGGCTCCAGCCGAGGGAACGCAGCACGTCGCTGACCGATTTGAACAGCGGTTCCCCGATGATTGAAACGGATGCCGCGCGCAGGCTCATAACCGCCTGCTTCACCTCGGGCAGGTCGAAGAACCGTTTGGCTCCGCGAATCTGGTAGCTCACCCCCACCTCGGTCAGCGCCGTTTCGAGCAGCGCTGCCTGCACGTTGACCCGGAACAGTACGGCCACGTCTTCGGGTTTGGTGCCGGAGTCGATGAGTTGCAGAATCTGCTCGGCAACGCCGCGGGCCTCGGCCATATCGGATGCGTAGCCACGAACGGTCGGATCGGGGCCGGTGTCGGATTGTGCGGCGTGCAGGGTCAGTGCACCGGAGCGGCCGCGCATGAGCTGGTTGGCGGTGGCGACGATGGGCGCGGTGGACCGGTAGTTTTGCTCGAGGCGCACCACCGTGGCATCTTCATAGTGTTTGGGAAAGTCGAGCAGGTAGTCGCTGCGGGCACCGGCGAATGAGTAGATGGTCTGGCTGGCGTCGCCGACGACGCACAGGTCGCGGCGGTCACCGAGCCAGAGCGCGAGCAGGTCGTGCTGCAGCGGGGAGACGTCCTGGTATTCGTCGACGACGAAGAATCGGTACTGTTCCCGCACCTGGAGGGCCACCGACGGTTCGGCCTCGATCATGCCGGCCATAGCGAGCAGCACATCTTCAAAGTCGATCTGCTTGCGTTCGTCTTTGAGCTTCTCGTAGGTCTGTTGCAGGGCGACGACCTGGTCGACGTCAAGCCGGCCGGGGAGGCTGCGGCGGGCGATGCCGGCCGCGTACTGTTCGATGCTCAGGCCCGCGGTTTTGCGCCATTCCACCTCGGCGGCAAGGTCGCGCAGGGTGGCCGTATCGATCTTGAGGTGCAGGGCCTCGGCGGCGTGCCCGAGAATGCGGCCCTTGCCGTCGAGGATGCGCGGCGCCTGCCCGCCGACCACGTGTGGCCAGAAGTAGTTCAGCTGCGACAGCGCGGCGGCGTGGAACGTGCGGGCGGCCACCCCCCCGGCGCCGAGCTGGCGCAGGCGACCACGCAGTTCGGCGGCCGAGCGGCTCGTGAAGGTGAGCGCCATCACCCGGTTGGGGGCGTAGGCGCCGGTCAGCACGCCGAGCGCGATGCGGTGGGTGATGGCGCGGGTCTTGCCGGTTCCAGCTCCGGCGAGCATACAGACGGGGCCGATCAGCGCTTCGGCGGCGATGCGCTGCTGTTCGTCGAGGCCCTTCAGCAACGAGTCGGTCGTGACTGTCACGGGCACCATCACGGGCTGATCAATTCGGATGCGACCGGCAGCGGGGCGCCGAGCCAGCGTTCGATCATGGCGAGCGCGATTGAGGACGGGCCGGGCAGCAGCATCCACTCGCCGGCGTCGCGCAGTTCTTGCCGGCTGAACCAGCGCAGCGCCAGAATCTCGGCGCCGTCGGGCAGTAGATCACCGGCCGGCTGGTCGTCGGCGAGCCGGGCGGTAAACCCGCACATGACCGAGGCCGGGAACGGCCACGGCTGGGAACCGACATAGGCCGGATCGGTGACCCGCAGGCCGGATTCTTCGAACATCTCGCGGATGACGGCCGATTCCAGGGCCTCGCCGGGCTCGACGAATCCGGCGAGCAGCGAGTAGCGGTTGTTCTCCCACATGGCGTTGGAGCCGAGCAGGATGCGGTCGTCCGCGTCGGTGATGAGCACGATCACGGCGGGGTCAGTGCGCGGAAACACCTGGCTGTTGTCGACGGGGCAACGGCGCACCCAGCCGCCCTGCTCAATCAGGGTGGCGGCGCCGCAGCGCGGGCAGTGCGCGTGCGAGGCGTGCCAGTTGAACAGGCCGAGGGTCTCCGTGAACAGGCCGGCGTCACGGTTGTCAAGTGCGGTTGCGACCGTGCGCAGGCCCACCCAGCGCTGCTCGTCGGGTTCGAGACGGGCGGCGGAGTCATCGTCGAGCTGCACGGCGATGATGCGGGTACCGGCCGGTTCGGGCAGGTCGGTCGGCAGCGACTGGCCGAGGTAGACGCGCAGGCCGGTGTTCGGCACGCTGGTCGGTGGCAGCAGGGTGAGGTGCACGCCGGTCGTCTCGTGGGTATCGGCACTGCTGGGGTGGTGCGGCGCGAGCAGCATTTTGCCGCGCCAGACGGGCAGAACACGGGTGGCGGCATCCGCCCAGAGCTGGTCGAATAGGCCCGGAAGGTCGCGGCTCAGGTGGTCACGGTCGACGGCGTGGCGAGACAGCGGCAACCGCGTCGTGAAAGTGAACGACATGGTTTATCTCCGAGCTCTGCGAGAAGGTGTGTGTGGAGGCGTGGCGAACAACCACGCAACCGGAAGTCGATCTAACCTAGTAGGCATGGCCAGAACTCAACTCACTCTAGCCGCGTTAGCCACCTCCGCAGTTCCGGGGCTCGACGTGGCCTACGCCCGCAAGCACAGTGCCGGCGCGCACGGACTGTTCGACTCGGCGCTCGTCATTGACGCAGACGGCCGAGCATTGATCATTCGCGTTCCCACCAGCCAGTCGGCCGAAACCGAGCAGTCCGCCGACCTCGTGGCGCTACGCGCGCTCACCACCGGCAATCGCAGCCGGCTGCCGTTCGACGTGCCGGAATATGTCGGCCAGACGCCGATCCAGGGTACCCGCGCGGTCGTCTACGAGCTGCTGGCCGGTGAGAGTTTTGATGCGGATGCCCTCACTGGGCACGAGGGCGTCTCCGGGTCGATCGGGCGGGCCATCGCCGCGATCCACTCGCTGCCGAGCGCCTTCATCGGTACCGCCGGGCTGCCACAGCAGAGCGCCGAACAGTGCCGTACGGATGCGATCGACCTGATCGACCGAGCCGCGAACACCGGCTATCTGCCCGCCGCGCTATTGCGCCGCTGGGAGCAGGCGACCGACGACGACGCCCTCTGGCAGTTCGCGCCCGCCGTGGTGCACGGCTCGATGTCGGCCGATTCCATTCTGATCACCGACGACGCCGTGTCGGGAATTCTCGGCTGGTCGGGCCTGGCCGTCGGGGACCCGGCGCGCGACCTGCACTGGCTACTCGCCGCGCGCGGCGATGCCGCCGAACTGGCCATCACCGCGTATTCGACCGCCCGCCAGGGCAGCGACAGCCACATCACCCAGCGCGCCATGCTCTATGCCGAGCTGGAGCTGGCTCGCTGGTTGCTGCACGGCTCCAGCAGCCACGACCAGTCCATCGTCGATGACGCCGTTGCCATGCTCGACGGCCTCGTCGACACGGTGCACAGCCACACCCAGCAGCCCCTCTCCCCCAAAACCGGCCCGATCATGACCGTCGGCGACGTGGAGAACATGCTCGACCACATGCCGCGTGCCGCCCGGGATTACGACCAGCACGCGGCGATGCACACCGACAGCTACGACTTCTCCGGGCTCACCATGAATTCTGAATCTGATGACGAGTCTGACTCTGATTCTGAAGACGAGGAGTCCGACGATTCGCGCACCGGGGCCATCGCTCCGGACCAGGCGGAAAGAAGGTCTGCCTCCGAGTAGAGACGCTCGGGGGCGATGACGATGTCGTCGGCCACGAAGTAGAATACGGCGTCGACACGGCTTGGATCGACGTCCTTCCAGCGGGCGTAGGCCAGCCGGTAAAGCGCGAGCTGGGTCTGCTTCAGCTCGAGATCAGCGTCGTTCTTGGGTGCCCGCCCGGTTTTCCAGTCGACGACCTGATACCCGGTCTCGGTGCGGTAGACGGCGTCGAGCTTGCAGACGAAGACCTGGCCGCCGAGCACGTGGTGAATTTCAATCTCGACGTCGACGGGCCGTCGCTCGGCCCACTCGGAACGTTCGAAGGTGGCCTGCAGTACCGCGAACTGCTCCCGCTCGGGCACGGCGAGGTCGCTGAGTGTGCCGGTACCCCCGTCGTCATCGCCGAAGTCCAGCTCGTTCAGGCCCGCATCGACGCGGTCTGTGCCGGTGGCGCCGCCGGCGCGCCGTTCGACCCAGGAGTGGAACAGGGTGCCGAGCCGGGTGGCCCGATAGGGGCGCTGCGGCATAGGCCGGCGCAGTTCGGCGGCGACAGCGGCCGGGTCGTCGACGTAGTCCTTGAAGCGAGAGGCCGGGATGCGGGTGGGAACGGGGGCAACCGCGCCGCCGGCCAGCCGCAGGGCACGTTCCTCGAGCAGCAGGGTGACCGCGTGGGACCAGCGGGTGGGGGCATCCGCTTCGCTGCCCCGCACCCGGGTCGCGGCGGCCTCGACCAGCGCCCGGCGGGTGCCGAGCGGGTCGAACGGCCACAGTTCGGTGCCATCGTCGGCGGAGTCGGGTTTGTCGGCCTTGGCGCTCGTGTCGGGCAGGTTCGGCAGGAGCCCGGCCGCGGCGAGTTCCACGAGGTAGCGGCTGGGCCGCCGAACGGTTAGTCCCGGGCCCCAGAACGAGCCGGTCAGCAGCAGTTCACGCTTGGCGCGGGTGGTGGCCACGTAAATGAGGCGACGTTCTTCGTCGTCGTGCCGCGTCGCCAATTCAGCTTTATAGGTCTGGTACGCGGTGTCGTAGTCGAGCTGGGTGTCGTGCCCGCCGACGTAGAGCTCGGGCAGCTCAGACCGGTCGCCGCGAAAACCGTAGGGCAGTTCGCCGAAGCGCAGCCAACCGCTGGTATCGCGGGAGGCCGCGGGCAGGCTCTTCTCTTCGAGGTTGGGAATGGCGACGAAGTCCCATTCGAGGCCCTTGGCGCCGTGGATAGTGAGCAACTGCACGGTGCCCTGTTCGGACAGTTCGGCGCGCGGGCCGAGGTCGTCTTGTAGCTCCGCGCGCTTGAGCCAGCGCAGAAAGCTGGCCAGGGTGCCCTGCTCGTCGCTGTCAAGGAAGGCGGCCACCGTGTCGTGGAAGGAATACAGGTTGGCGAGGCCGAGATCGTTGGCCTCATTCGCGGTCAGTTCGATGTCGAGCCGAAATTCCTGCTCGATCAGGCGCACGAAGTCAAGCAGCGGCAGGCCGGCACGAGACCGCAGCCAGGCCAGTTGCCGGCCGGCCGACTGCACACGGGCGCGTCCGAGCTCGCTGAACCCGGCGAATTGGCCGTGGGAGTCGGGTGCCGTGCCGAGAAAGTCGAGTGCATCGACGAGCGAGCTGCCCTCTTCACCTGCGACGGATGCCCGCAGCTTGCCCCGCAGGTCGGCCGAGATGGCCTTGTGCGCCCAGTCGTGCGCGGCCAGCCACCGGGCTACGTCGGCGAGCGCCTGCAGGTCGCGTGCGCCCACACGGTATCGGGCGCCGCTGAGCAGGCGCACCAGTTCGCTGCCAGCGGCGGGGTCGTGCACGACGCGCAGCACGCTCACGACGTCGGTGACCTCCGGTGTGGAGAGCAACCCGCCGAGGCCGAGCACGTGGGCGCGCACGCCGTGTGCCCGCAGCACCTCGGCGAAGTAGTCCATCTCACGACGCGCACGAAACAGCATGGCGCCGGTGTGGTCACCGATCAACCGGGCGGCGAACCAGTCGGCGACGGCGCCGGCCTCCTCGGAAATGGTTTCCGCCATGAGCGCGTCGACAGCGCCGGCTCGGGTTTCGGCCGGGACTTTGAGCGTTTCGACCTGGATTCCGCCCGGTTTGGCGCGCAGCGCCTCGCTCAGCGGGGCGACGAGGGCGTTGGCGGCGTCGAGTACGCGGGCGGGGTTACGCCAGGTGAAGGACAGCGACATGGTCGGGACAGTTACTGCCGGGCTGAAATCGCGCGCAAAGCCGAGCAGGTTTGCGGAGCTGGCGCCGCGCCATCCGTAAATGGACTGGTGCGGATCGCCGACGGCCATCACCGGGTGGTTGCGAAACAGGGTGTGCAACAGTTCGGTCTGCAACACCGAAGTGTCCTGGTATTCGTCGAGGAGGACGACCCGGTACTGGTCGCGGTAGCGGCCAACGACCGCATCGACCTTCTGGCACACCCGCAGCGCCAGGGCAACCTGGTCGGAGAATTCGATCAGCCCGAGACGGCGTTTCTCGCTGCCGTAGTGGGCGGCGAGTTCGGCGAGTACCGGCAGCGGTGCGACCGCGGCCAGGGAATCAAGTACCGAGCCGTACGGGATCTTCTTGCGCGGGTTGCCGTAGGGCAGATCGGCCAGGTAGGTGAAACTCTCGGCCACGCCGGCGAGATCGTGCGGGGCTCCCGGCGCGCCGTTGTACCAGGCCGGTGGGTTCTCGGCGAGGGCTCGACTGAGCTGTAGCACGGCATCGGTGACGAGGTCGAGGCTCTTGCCGAACGGTACGAGGCGACCATCGCCGTGATCGATGACGACGCGCCGGGCGAGCAGCCAGGCGCTCGTTTCGCTCAGCAGCACCGACTCCGGTTCGCGGCCGAGCAGCAGGGCATTGTCGGTGAAGAGCCGGCTGGCGAAGGAGTTATAGGTGGAGACGCTCGGGGTGTTGAACAGGTCGGAGGACGCGGCGAACGTGCCGTCATCGGGTCCGGCCGTGATCGGCATGAGGCCGACCCGTTCGAGTTCGGAGATGCGTTTGTTGATGCGCTCCCCCAGTTCGCCGGCGGCCTTGCGGGTGAAGGTGAGGCCGAGAATCTGGTCAGGGCGGACGTGGTCGTTCGCGAGCAGCCAGAGCACCCGGTTGGCCATGGTCTCGGTTTTGCCGCTGCCGGCACCGGCGACCACCAGGGTGGGGGTGAGCGGCGCCTCGATGACCGCCTGCTGTTCCGCCGTGGGCGGCGGCAGTTCGAGCTGGACGGCAATGTCGAGGGCCGAGACCGTGGTACCCGTCGGATTCAGACTCATGAGCTGACCTGCTTGATGACGTGGATGCGGCAGAACCCGTGGGACCGCGGGTCGAGACAGTGCGAGGTGATCTCGGCGATGAAAGTGGCGCCGCCCATGCCAGCCGCGTCCGAACCGACCCGGGTACGAAAAGCATCGAGCTGCTCCGGGGTGAAGGCGGGCTGGGTGGGATTGCGATAGTTCTGCTTGACCGTGCCGGACGAGACGATGACCAGGCGGGCACCGGCCAGGGTCATGTCCCCGGGAACGCCCTCGATAACACCCTCCTGGAACGCAAGCTGGTAGGCGCCGAGTTGCGGATGCTCGGCGACGCCATCATCGCTCGTTGCGTCGCCCCTGCCGGTTTTCAGGTCGACGATCACGGCCCGGCCGTCGGCCTGGCGTTCGACCCGGTCGATAGTGCCCGACAGCACGGCGCCGCTCACTTCCAGCTGAAAGGTGCCCTCGGCGCTCAGTAGCTCACCCCCGCCGTGCTCAAAATCGAGCAGGTAGGAGGCGAGCCGATCGGTGAGCGACCTGGCAGCGACCTTCTGCACGCGCGACTGCCAGTCGGCGTCGAAGTCGAGTTCGTTCCAGCGGGCCTCCACCGCCTGCCAGAGGGTGTCGGGCCGATGCTCGGTCGCGTCCTCCATGACTTTGTGGATGATCGTTCCGAGGTTCGCGGCGGTGTTCGAGCTGCCGCCGCTGACCTGGCCGATCAGCCAGTGCAGCGGGCAGGTTTCGAACGCCGCCATTCGCGACGGTGAGACGCGCACCGGCTGATCTCCAGCCTCCGGGTCGTTGAGCGGCCGTAAGGTGCTCGGATCGGTCAGTCCATACCACTGATCGGGCGCGGCGCCGGGCACGTTTTCGTGGGCCAGGCGGGCCAGCGTGGCCGCGGCATCCGCTGCCCGGGCGGCGGTCTCGGAATCGGCGCGGGCCGGCGAGCGGATGGCGCGGGTCAGGTCGCGGCGCAGGCGACCGGCCAGGCCGCGCAGCGACAGGGGGTAGCGGGCCAGATCGTCGACACCGCGCTCGGGGTCGGGCTGCGGCAGCAAGCGCAGGAACGCCGACGGCTCGTTTTCTTCATTGCTGACGGAGGTGATGAGCAGTTCGGTCGTGGCGCGGCTGGCGGCCTGGGCGAACATGCGCAGTTCGTCATGGAGCACCGCGGTACGGGCGTCGATGCCGATGGCGTGTTGCCCGGAGGCGATCAGGGCGAGGTCGCCGGCGCCGAGCAGGGAGCCACGAATGCGCAGGTCAGGCCAGACGTTGGCCTGCACGCCGGCGAGCACGACAATGTCGAAGTCGCGCCCGATGGTGCCGCTCGGGGTGGACACGGTGACGGCCGCACCGAGGGCGCGCGGGGCAAGGGTGTCTTCGGGTACGTCGGTGTCGACGAGGTGTTCGAGGAACAACACCGGCGGGGCCGACGGGGTGCGTTCGACGTACCGTTGCGCGGCCGAGAACAGGGCGACGACGGCGTCGAGGTTGTGGTTGGCCTCGTCGGCGACGATTCCGGTGCCGGTGGATTGTTCTTTCCATTCGCGGTCGAGACCGCTGCGCTGCCACAGGCCAAAGAGCAGCTCTTCGATGGTGGCGCCGGCCTCGTATTCGATCGCGGCCTGACGCAGGCTGGCACCAAAGCCGGCCGCGCGGCGGGCGGTGCGGTTGTCGATGGCGGCGAGCAGCTCGGGGTCGTGCAGGGCGGCGACGAGCAGTTCGTCCGCGCTGCGCGGGGTGGGGATGTCGTGGCCCAGCTCCTGTTGGCGGAGCGCGGCCCGCAGCCGGCGCAGGGTGATCGGGTCGAGCCCGCCAAACGGGCCGCGCAGCAACTCGATGGCCGCACCGGGGTCGAGCGCTTTGCGACCGAGGGTCACCTCGAGGGCCAGAATGAACGCCTTCACCGCGTACTCGTCGCGTAGTGCCGAGCTCGGGGTCGAGACCTGGGTCGGCACCTCGAGCGCGGCGAGCCCCTTGGAGATCGACGGCACGAGCGATCCGGTGCGCACGATCACGGCCATGCGTGACCACGGTGTTTCGTTGATCACGTGGCGTTCTCGCAGCAGCCGGGCGATCACCGCGAGCTGATCGGCCGGGCTGGTTGCGACAACGGTGCGCACGGACTGGTTACGCAGGCCATCGGCCACGCTGTCGGTGGCATCGTCGGTGGCATCGGCGGCGGCGGCATCGTTGGCGGCATCGGCGGCGGCATCGGCGGCGGCGGCATCCGAACCGACCGGTTCGACGCTGGTAGCTGCGCGCTGGGTTCCCGCCGCGGCCGCACCGATCCGGCTGGTGATCTCCTGAATAACCCGACGGATATCTGCCCCGTGCCGGTAGACGGTCTGCAGCACGATCGGCGCAGCCACGCGGGAATCGTCGGCGGCGAGGTACGAGCCGAGGCGACCAAGGGCATCCGGGTGCGCACCGTGGAATGAGCCGGTGCTGATGTCGGGGTCGCCGAGTGCGATGATCGCCACCCCGCGAGACCGAAACTGTGCCAGGAGGGTGAGGGTGGCCTGGGTGACTTCCTGAGCGTCGTCGAGCACGATCACGCGCAGACCGGCGAGCGAGCCGAGCGTTGCCACACCGGCCGGTCCGGCCGCCGCGCCGGCCACGATGGCGGCGGCGTAGCGGGCCAGTTCGGTGGAGTCGTACTGGCCGGGGCGAGCCTGGTCCTTGGCCTCCTCATAGCCGCGAATGAACTCGGCCGCGGCGATCCACTCCGGCCGACCGAGGCCGAAACGCTGCAGTTGGTCGGGGGTCACACCGTATTCCACGGCGCGCATCATGAGGTCGCGCAGTTCGGTGCGAAAACCGCGCAGGCGGCGTACGTCGGGGCCGAGAGTGGTCGGCCACGCCGGGCCGGCCTGTTCTCCATCATCGAGGTGGCCCTGAAGCAGCTCGGCGATGATCTGATCTTGTTCGCCACCGGTGAGCAGCGTCGGCGTCGGCCCGCCGTTCTGGGCGACAGCCGAACGCACAATCTGAAAGGCCACCGAGTTCGCGCTGCGAGCGAGCGGCCCGTTCGTCGGTACCGCGAGGCGCAGCGCGATCCGGTCGCGCAGGGCGGTAGCACCGGTACGGGTCGGCACGATCACCAGCACCTCGCTCGGTGAATAACCCCGGTTCAGCACCCGGTCGGCCACGAGTGCGACGAGCGTGGTCGTCTTGCCGGAGCCGGGCGCGCCGATCACCGCGGCACTCACCCCGTCGGCGAGGTCGAGAACGGCCTGCTGGGCGGCGTCGAGGCTGTGGTTAGTCACAATTCAACGGTATCGGGTTGCGCCGACAGTGAACTGGTCAGGGCACTGGTGTGTTCTGTCGTACTCTGGGCGCAAGGCTACGAAAGGCAGTTCGATGGATATTCGCATTGGTATTTTCAACTCTCCCCGGGAGATCGGTTTTGAGACTTCGCAGCCAGCGACCGAGATCGAGGAGACCGTTGCAGCGGCCCTCTCCGGCCAGACCGGTTATCTGAAGCTCAGCGACAGCAAGGGTCGCGTGTACATCGTTCCGACGGTGGGACTCGCCTACGTCGAACTCGGCAGCGAAGAATCGCGCCGCGTCGGTTTCGTCGCGTAACCAGCCATGGAGCTTCTGTTCGTCGCTCTGTTCGGGGCGGTCATTGGTCTCGCCGCGCGGTATTTTCTGCCCGGTCGAGCCACCCAGGGTTCGGTGCTGGTTCCGGCGATCGGAACGGTCGCGGCATCCGCGGTGTGGGTCGGATTGACCTGGCTCGGCTGGAATTGGGCCGGCGGGTGGATCTGGTGGGTGTCCCTCGGGGCGGCCGCCGCTTCAGGCGTAACGCTGAATCTCGTGATCAGTCGGCGACGTATTCACGCCGACCAGAGGATGCTGCAGGCACTGGCCAAAACCGGATCCCCCAACACCGCGTAGGTGTTCGGCGGCTTTGCCAGGCCGTACGACTATGCGGTGAGCCCGAGGCCGTCCATGCGGCGGGTGTGCGCGGCGATGATCTCGGTGAAGACCGGTTCGATGCGCGCCTCGGCCCCGCCAGCAGGGTCGGCGGCCGGCATGGCCGACCGCGCCACGAGCAGGGTGTCACCGACGAGCCGTCGGCCCCACATGGCCAGCCGGGAGCCGAGTGCCACGTCGTTTTCGATGGCGGTCTGCAGCTCGTGCACGAGCACGTCGGTACCGGAACCTTCGCCGAGCAACTGCGCCACCCGGGGCCCGATGTCGCGCGGCAGGCCGTCCGACAGTCGAATGAAGAAATCATCGAGCAGGCCACCGGCGAGGTAACAGCTCAGCAGCAGCTCGTGCCAGTCGGCGCCGCCCGTCTTGCGGCGAAACTCATCGAGGCCTGCGACGAACGGGGCCATCTCGGTGGCCGGCTCGTGCCCGCGACGGCGAATTTCGGTGATCAGTCCGTGATGCTTGCTCAGGGCTCGACCAGCGGCGGCGCTGAGGCCCTCCTTCACGGCGAGGTTCGGCGCGGTCGCGACGGCGCGGGCCAGGCTTTCGAACTCTCCCAGCTCGCTGTACGCGGCTTGGCCGAGAAAGTGCCGCACGCTCGGCGCAAGCGAACTGATGTCCACTTTTTCGGTTGGCTGGAGCGCCCCGCGGGCGGAAAGCCGCGGAGCTTCATTGCGCTGCGGGCGCCGACCGAACCACGTGACCACTGGCTTAGCTTAGGACAGCGCGCCTGTGGCCGCGGTACAGACGGGGCAGTAAGGTGGAATCACGTCGTCGACAAGGATCGGCGGCCGCTGCCCGAGTCGCAAAAACGGGCGCACGTCGCTTCCAGTTAATGACAGGCATACATTCGTGACTTTCTCGGAACTCAATATTGACCAGGACATGGTCGACTCCCTCGCCGCCAAGGGCATCCTCGAACCGTTTCCCATCCAGACCCAGACCATCCCCCTCGCCCTGGGCGGCCAAGACATCATCGGTCAGGCCAAAACCGGCACCGGCAAAACCTTCGGCTTCGGCCTTCCCGTCATTCAGCGCCTCGGCCTCGACCCCGAGCCCGGTGTACAGGCGCTCATCGTCGTTCCGACCCGCGAACTGTGCGTGCAGGTCTCCGAAGACCTCGAACTCGCTGCTGCGGGCCGCAACACCAAGATCGTCTCCATTTACGGCGGCAAGGCCTACGAGGGTCAGATCGAACAGCTTAAGGCCGGCGCGCAGATCGTCGTCGGTACCCCCGGCCGCCTGCTCGACCTCGCCAGCCAGCGTCTGCTCACTCTCGCCAACGTGCGCGAAATGGTGCTCGACGAAGCCGACAAGATGCTCGACCTCGGTTTTCTCTCCGACATCGAAAAACTCTTCGCGCAGACCCCGTCGACCCGCCACACCATGTTGTTCTCGGCGACGATGCCCGGACCGATCGTGGCCCTGGCACGCCGCTTCATGAATCGTCCGATTCACATTCGCGCGACCGACCCAGACGAAGGCCTCATGCAGGCCAACATCGAGCACCTCGTCTACCGCGCCCACAACATGGACAAGGACGAGGTCATCGGCCGCATCCTCATGGCCGAGGGCCGCGGCAAAACCATCATCTTCACCCGCACCAAGCGCGCCGCCGCGAAGCTCGTCGAAGAGCTCGGCGATCGCGGCTTCAACGCCACGGCCGTGCACGGCGACCTGAACCAGGAACAGCGCGAACGCGCCATGGCCAGCTTCAAGTCCGGCAAAAAAGAAATTCTCATCGCAACGAATGTCGCCGCTCGCGGCATCGACGTTGAAGACGTCACTCACGTGATCAACCACACCATTCCCGAAGACGAGAAGGCGTACCTGCACCGTGTCGGCCGCACCGGCCGCGCCGGTAAGACCGGTATCGCCGTAACTTTCGTCGACTGGGATGACCTGCACAAGTGGTCGCTCATCAACAAGGCACTCGACTTCGGCCAGCCGGAACCGATGGAAACCTACTCGTCGTCGCCGCACCTATACACCGACCTGAACATTCCGGCCGGATCCAAGGGCCGTCTGCGCGCAACCCCGGTGAAGGATGTCGTCGCTGGCGAGGGTCGCACCGGCGGCGCCGGCCGTTCCGGCGCGGCACGCTCCGGCGCCGGCAGCCGTTCTGAATTGAGTCGGTCCGGTGCTTCGCGGTCCGGACACTCCGAGGGCGGCCGCTCTGAGCGGGGCCGCTCCGAGGGGGGCCGTTCTGAGGGCAGCCGCGGTTCCGGCCGTGGAGATTCTGCGCGCGGCTCCGACCGCACGGCAACGAGCCCGGTAGCCACCGGGGCCGACGACGCTGGTCGGCCCACCCGCTCACGCACCCGCGTCGGTTCCAGCACCAACCCGGATGCCCCAGCCGCAACACCCGCAGCCGGCACACATGATGGTGGCGGAGCCGAGCACCACGACGGCAACAATGCCCCGCTTCGTCGTAGCCGCACCCGTCGTCGCTCGCCGCAGGCCGGCAGCGCCATCTGATAGCTGATCAGAACCATCCGCGCCCGGCACCCGGGCTGCCGCCGTTTCGGCCGCGGCGGTCTCGGGGCGGGCGCCGTTGTTTTCCCCGCGCAGTTCCCCGCGCAGTTCCCCGCGCAGTGCCGCGTGCGGCGCCGCGGCATCCACTGCCGAAAGAGTCAGCCATAGACGGGTTCCGAGCCGCGGCCCTCGATAATGATGCGCTCGAGCACCTCGGGGGCGGTCGTGTTCTCGCCGAGCCGGTTGGGTTTGCCGGTGCCGTGGTAGTCGCTTGAGCCGGTGACGAACAGGCCGAATTTGGCGGCGAGTTCGGAGAGTCGCGCGGTGGGTTCCGGCCGGTTCTCGCGGTGGCCCAGTTCGAGACCGAACAGTCCGGCCTCAACCAGGATCTTCAGCCGGGATTCCGCGACGACGTCCCGGACACCGCGCGTGGCGGGATGGGCGATGACCGACACTCCCCCGGCGGCCCGCACGAGCTCGATCGCCCGCAACGGGTCGGGCGCGTAGTGCGGCTGAAAGTAGCCGGCCTTCCAGTGCAGGATGTCGGCGAAGGCCGCACTGCGATTGAGGGCATGGCCGCGCGCCACGAGAGCGTCGGCGATGTGCGGCCGCCCCACGGTCGAATCGCGGGTGGTCTGGGCGAGCACGTCGTCCCAGCTGAGGTCATAGTCGGCGCCGATGCGGGCGACCATCTGCTCGGCCCGGGTGAGGCGTGCGGCGCGTACCCGGGTCATCTCCGCCAGCAGGGCCGAATCGGTCGGATCAAAGAGATATGCCAAAAGATGCACACTGGCATACTGCACCCGGGTGCTAAATTCCATTCCAGGAATAAGTGTGAGGTGTTCGGTGCGCGCAGCAGCGGATGCCTCGGCCCAACCGGCCGTCGAGTCGTGGTCGGTCAGGGCGATGGTGCCGAGCTTCGCCGCGGCCGCAGCGCGCACGAGTTCCGCGGGAGTCTCGGTACCATCCGACACGCTCGAGTGTGCATGCAGGTCGATCGGACCATGGAATTGCCGCGAGACTGCCATGTCCCCATGCTAGTTGGCCACCATCTGGCCGTTGGCCGCGGTGCCGATACCCGAGCGACTGGTCATTCCCCAGAATTCTGATCTAGGGTTCAGCACAATGTTCACACGACTTATCCGAGCGCTGATTCTGATCGGTGCGGCTGGTCTTCTGCTGGTCCTGACCTGGCCGCAGGCGTTCGGTCTGCACAACACTTGGGTCGTCGCCCACCTCGTGTCGTTCCGTGCGATCGCCGTGATCGGCGCGGTCGTGGGCATCGTTCTGCTCGGGCTACTGATGTTCATTCGCCCGTTGCGCCGAACCCTCGGCATGGCCATGGTGTTGCTCGTTTTGTTCGGTGTGGCCAATGTCGGCATTCTGGCCACCCGCGGTTTCACCGCCAGCACCGCGCAGGTGAGCACCGCGCAGGTGAGTACTGCGCAGGTCGGCAATGAAGCGAATACCGACTCCGTCACCGTGCTCAGCTGGAACACGCTCGGCGACGCTCCCGGCGCCGCGATCATCGCCGACCTCGCGGTGGCCCAGAACGTCGACGTCGTGACCCTGCCCGAGACCACGGAAGAGGCCGGCATTCTGATCGCCAAGGCGATGCGCGACGCCGGCCGCCCGATGTGGGTGCACACGCTCGCCTTCGATCTGGTGTCGAAGGCGCGGTCCACGACGCTGCTGATCAGCCCCGACCTCGGCGACTATGTCGTGAGCAATGCGGCGGGGTCCGGCCCTCCCGGCAATACCAACGTGCTGCCGACCGTCGTGGCCGAACCGGTGGACGGCCGCGGCCCGACCATTGTGGCCGTACACGCCGTTGCCCCGATTCAGTTTGAGATGTCGAACTGGCGCAGCGACCTCGACTGGCTCGCCACAAAGTGCCAGGGCGATAATGTGATCATGGCGGGTGATTTCAATTCCACGCTCGACCACATGGCCGGCCGCGCGGGCGGCGGCTCGAATGGCGGCTCGAATGGGGGCGCGGGCGCTGTGCTCGGTAACTGTGCGGATACCGCGTTGTCGGCCGGTGCGGCAGCCGTCGGCACCTGGCCCACCAGCATTCCCGCACCGCTCGGCAGCCCGATCGATCATGTCATGGCCACCCCGAACTGGCAGGTGACCGCGCTGCAGGTCATTGAGACGCTCGATGGCGCCGGCAGCGACCACCGCCCGATCGTGGCCACGCTCACCCCAGTCGCCTAGCATCCGCTGGTCGCAGCATCTGCACGAACCCGATCGGCCAGTGCCCAGAGTGCGGTGCGAGAATGGGGGAATGGCTGATAGCACTGCTCCCGCTCGTACTCCCGCCGCGCGCTCGAACGAGAACCGTTCGACGACACCGGGATCCACCGGTTTCAAATCGTTCATCTCGAGCGGATGGGCCGACCGTACCGACGTTCTGCCTCCGGCCCGCGACCAGGCGCCCTTCGCCGCCGCACGCCGCGCACGCCTCTCGGCGCAGTATCCGGGACAGCGCCTGATCATTCCGGCCGGCCGGTTGAAGCAGCGCTCCAACGACACCGATTACGCCTTCCGCGCCCACTCCGCCTTCGCCCACCTCTCCGGCTGGGGCAGCGACAGCGAACCCGGCGCCGTGCTCGTGCTCGAACCGATTGCCGCCGGCGGCCACGACGCGACCCTATACTTTCGAGAGCGTGCCGGCCGCGATTCCGACGAGTTCTACGCCAACCCCGACATCGGCGAATTCTGGATCGGCTCACGCCCCTCGGTCGCGCAGGTCGCCAGCGCCCTCGCCCTCGACGTACGCGGTATCGCCGACCTCGCGGCCGTGCTGCGCGCCGTCGACAGTGAAACGCTCGTGCTGCGTGAAGCCGACCCGACGTTCACCGAGCAAGTGGACGAAGCCCGCCTGCGTTTCGCCGCCGAACGCGTACTCGGCACTAACGCCACCGACTCTCCGTTCAGCATTGAGATCAACACCGAGCATGAGCCCGACGCGGCGTTGGCCCGCGACCTCTCCGAACTGCGCCTCGTGAAGGATGTCTGGGAGATTGCGCAGATGCGCCTGGCCGTCGCGGCCACTGCCCGCGGTTTCGACGATGTGATCTCTGATTTGCCCCGTTCGAGCGTGCACGCCCGCGGCGAACGCCTCGTTGAGGGAGTCTTCAACACCCGGGCCCGCAGCGACGGCAACACGGTCGGCTACGACACCATTGCGGCTTCCGGTCCGCACGCCTGCATTCTGCACTGGACTCGCAACGACGGCGTTGTCGCCCCCGGCGACCTTATTCTCATCGACGCCGGCGTGGAACTCGACAGCTACTACACCGCCGACATCACCCGCACCCTGCCTGTCAACGGCGTCTACGGCGAGGTGCAACGTCTGGTCTACGAAACCGTACGCGAAGCAGCGGATGCCGCCCTCGCCGTCGTTCGTCCCGGCGCGGTCTTTCGCGACGTGCACGCCGCGGCGATGACCGTCATAGCCCGGCGCACCGCTGAATGGGGCATGCTCCCGGTCACCGCTGAGGAAGCCCTGCAGCCGGAAAATGGTCAGCACCGCCGCTACATGGTGCACGGCACCAGCCACCACCTCGGCATTGACGTGCACGACTGCGCTCAAGCACGACGTGACATGTACATGGACGGGGTGCTCAAACCGGGCATGGTCTTCACCATCGAACCGGGGCTGTACTTTCAGCCAGACGACCTCACCGTTCCCGCCGAGTTCCGTGGCATCGGCGTGCGCATCGAAGACGATATCCTGGTGACGGAAACCGGTGCCGAGAACCTCTCCGCCGCCATACCGCGTACCGCCACCGAGGTCGAGGCCTGGATAGCCGCCGCCCAGCGCTAACGGGGCCGTTAGTCGGGGGCGGGAGGAACAACGCGGGGCTCAGCTTCGTTCAGACCGCCGAGCAGGTTACGGGCACGGTTCGCCAGTTCGGCGTCGACGATGAGCTGGTAGTTGCTCGCAATGACCTGCATGGTCGACGTGAAGTCACGCCGGCGCCGGTTGATGGCGTAGCTCGCGATGCCCAGCAGCATGCCGAACCCGGCACCCATGATGAGGGCTGCAGCCACGAACGGCAGGCTTGACCCGGTCGGTGAGAACAGAAAAAACAGAATTCCAAAAAAGATTCCGAGCCAGGCGCCGGATGCTGCCCCCGCGAGTGCGACCCGGCCGTAGGTGAGTTTGCCGGTCACCCGCTCAACACTCTTGAGGTCGTTGCCCACGATCGAGAGCTGCTTCACCGGAAAATCGGCCTTCGCGAGAATGTCGACCGCGGCCTGCGCGTCGGCATACGTGCTGTAGGTGGCGAGCACCTCCCCACGCGGCAACACGGGGGGCAACACCGGGCGGCGACGGGAGAAAAGGCTCTGGTTGCTCATAGCGCCATTCTTTCACGTCGACCCGGCTGCGCAGCTGATGGCTGTCTGGCGAAAATGACGAACCGTTCGTGCTGGGGAATTATTATCAGGCCAGTGGCCTACATTTGTCTTGTGAGTGCCACCAGAGTTTTTGTTGCCCGACTGGCCGGGTGCACCGTTTTCGACCCCGCGGGCGACCGCGTGGGCAAGGTGCGCGATGTTCTCGTGGTGTATCGAAAAAACGACCCGCCCAACGTCGTCGGTCTGATCGTGGAGATCCCGGGTAAACGACGCGTTTTTGTGTCGATCAACCGGGTCACCAGCATCGGTAGTGGCCAGATCATCACGACCGGTCTGATCAACGTGCGCCGTTACGAACAGCGCGGCGGCGAAGTGCGCGTCATCGCCGAATTGCTCGGCCGCAAGGTGCTCTTCACTGACGGCTCCGGTGAAGCGACCATCGAGGATGTCGCGATCAAGGAAGGCACCGAGGCCGACTGGGCGATCAGCCAGCTGTTTGTGCGCCGCCCCAAGACCAGCGCCTCGCCGTTCGTCAAGGGCGTCACGACTTTCGCCACCTGGGCTGAGGTGCGCGAGAAAGAAACCAAGGGGCAGGCTCAGTCCGCCGAGCACCTCATCGCGACCTATTCCGACCTCAAACCGGCTGACCTCGCCAATACCCTGCTGGACCTGCCGCGCGAGCGCATGTTCGAGGTGGCCGGTGAGCTGCCCGATGATCGTCTCGCCGATGTGCTCGAGGAAATGCCCGAAATCGACCAGGTCGGCATTCTGACCAGTCTCGGCGACGCCCGCGCCGCCGATGTGCTCGACCAGATGCAGCCCGATGACGCGGCCGACCTCATCGCCCAGCTACCCGAGGAGCGCGGCGAGCAGCTGCTCGATTTGATGGAGCCCGAAGAGGCCGAAGACGTGCGGTTTCTTCTCTCCTACGCCCCCGATACCGCCGGTGGGCTCATGACGACCGAGCCGATCATCGTCTCGGCCGATGCCACCGTCGCAGAGGGGCTTGCGCGCATCCGTCGTCACGACCTGGCGCCGGCCCTCGGCGCAGCGATCTGCGTCACCCTACCGCCCTACGAAGCGCCCACCGGTCGCTTTCTGGGTATGGTGCATTTTCAGCGGATGCTGCGCTACCCGCCCCACGAACGCCTCGGCACGTTGCTCGACGCCGGGCTGGACCCGGTGACCGCCGACACCTCGGCGGCTGAGGTCAGCCGCATTCTCGCGAGCTACGACCTCGTCTCGGTGCCCGTGGTCGACGAGAACTACCGACTGGTCGGGGTGGTGACGATTGATGACGTGCTCGACTACCTGCTGCCCGACGACTGGCGCAGCCACGACGGCAACGATGATGTGCGCCGCCGTGCCGCCGCCCGCAGCGAACTGAGAACCGGCAGCATTCCGCTGCCCGGAGCGCAAAGGACGTCTCGTGGCCCGCAATAACCGCGCCGACCTGCGCCTGGACGCGCCCAAGGGGCTGCGCACCAGCAACATCGTGGGTCTCGGCCGCAACGGCCACAGCCGTGACCAGTTCGGCCGTTTCACCGAGGCCATCGCCCGCGGCATGGGCACCCCGTGGTTTCTGCTCGGGCTCACCCTGTTCGCCGTCGCCTGGATCTCGTGGAACACGCTCGCCCCGGAGGCGTGGCGATTCGACTCCGTCGCGCTCGGGTTCATCGCGCTGACCCTCGTGCTGTCGATGCAGGCGTCTTATGCCGCGCCGATGATTCTGCTCGCGCAGAACCGGCAGGACGACCGCGACCGGGTGCAGTTCGAACAGGACCGGCAGCGGGCCGAACGTACCCTCGCCGACACCGAATATCTCGCCCGCGAGGTCGTGGCCCTGCGTATAGCCATCAAGGATATGGCCTCGAAGGATTTCATTCGCGCGGAACTGCGCGCGTTGCTCGAGCATTTAGACGAGCGCAGTCCGTCCGATGACGACCCTGAACAAAGCACCACGGAAAGCCGCCCACACGTATGAGTCCTGCTCCCCTGACCGACAGCATCCGCTCGAGAGTATTCACCGCTTTGGCCGGGGTGACCGATCCGGAGATTCGCAAGCCCATCACTGATCTCGACATGGTGTCGGGCGTGACGGTGACCGAGACGGGGCAGGTGACCGTCGGAATCCGCTTGACCATTGCCGGTTGTCCGGCCGCCCAGCGCATTGAGAGCGACGTTCTGGCCGCCGCCGAGTCGGTGTCGGGCGCAGGTCGCGCAAGCGTCGAGGTCGCGATCATGACGCGGGAGCAGCGCACCGCGCTCACCGAGAAGCTGCGCGGCGGCCAGGTGGAACGCAGCGTGCAGTTCGGTCCGGAATCCCTCACCCGGGTGTACGCGATCACGAGCGGCAAGGGCGGCGTGGGCAAGTCCACCGTCACCGCAAATCTGGCGGTCGCACTGGCCGGCGAGGGCCTCCGAGTGGGCATCGTCGACGCCGACGTACACGGCTTCAGCATTCCAGGCCTGCTCGGCCTCGTGCACGACGGGCTCGCGGTGAAGCCGACCCAGGTCGGAGACATGATCTTGCCGCCGATCGCGCACGACGTAAAGATCATCTCGATCGGCATGTTCATCGACGATGCGTCGGCCGCGGTCGCCTGGCGCGGACCGATGCTGCACCGCACCATCAAACAGTTTCTCACCGACGTGTATTTCGGCGACCTGGACGTTCTGCTGCTCGACCTGCCACCGGGCACCGGCGACGTCGCCATCACGGTCGGCCAGCTGCTGCCGCACGCCGAGGTCATCGTCGTGACCACCCCGCAGGCGGCGGCGGCGGATGTCGCTGAACGCAGCGGAATCGTGGCCCGGCAGACCGGGCAGAGCGTCTACGGCGTGATCGAGAACATGTCGGCGATGGTACAGCCCGACGGCAGCCTGCTCGAACTGTTCGGCTCGGGTGGCGGCGCTGAGGTGGCTCGGCGCTTGTCGCTGGGTCAGCCCGTCCCGGTTCCGGTGCTCGCACAGGTACCGCTGAGCGTACCGCTGCGCACAGGAGGAGATGCCGGGCTGCCCGTTGTGCTCGGCGCGCCCGACGACCCCGCCGCCCGCGCCATTCTGCGCCTGGCTCACAGCATGAAGACACGCGCCCGGGGCCTGGCCGGCCTCAGCCTCGGGCTCAGGCCTCGCTGACGCCTAATCCTTGGGCTTGATCAGCGTCGCCGCGTGGTCGGGAATCTGGTGGTTCTCTTCGCGCGGCGGCCGCTCATAGTCGGAGGCCGGCGGTCGCGGCGGAATGCGCACCTTGGGCGGGTCGAGCTTCTCGTACGGCACGAGCGAGAGCAGATGGCTGATCACGTTCAGGCGAGATGCCCGCTTGTCTTCGCTCTCCACCACCCACCAGGGTGCTTCGGCGATGTCGGTGTGCACGAACATCTCATCTTTCGCCTTGGAATAGTCAACCCATTTGGTGATCGACAGCACATCCGTTTCGGAGAGCTTCCAGCGCCGCATCGGGTCGTTCAGGCGGGAACGAAAACGTCGTTCCTGCTCCAGGTCCGACACCGAGAACCAGTACTTGACCAACAGAATTCCGTCTTCGACGAGCATCCGTTCGAATAGTGGCGCCTGGTGCAGAAAGCGGCGGTATTCATCGGAGGTGCAATAGCCCATGACCCGTTCGACGCCGGCCCGGTTGTACCAGGAGCGATCCATCAGGACGATCTCCCCGGTCGACGGCAGATGCTCGACGTAGCGTTGAAAATACCACTGGCCGCGCTGGCGTTCGGTGGGCATCGGCAGAGCCACGATGCGCGCAACGCGCGGGTTGAGGTACTCGGTGATGCGTTTGATCGTCGAGCCCTTGCCTGCGGCATCGCGGCCCTCGAAGATCACCACGACCCGGGTACCGGATGCCTTCACCCACTGTTGCATCGTGACCAGTTCGGCCTGCAGGCGGGCCAGTTCGGCCTCGTAGACCTTCTTCTTGACGCGCCGAAGCGTTGGCGGGCTTTGAGACATCGAGACTCCTTTGCGAACGAATGGTGTGCCTTACGTGGCCTCAGAATCGAACGGGGCCGGCTCGAGCGCGGCCAGAGCCGCTTCCCGGGCACGTTTGCGTTTCAGATAGGCGCCGTCGGGGTTGGGTTCGGCGCGGGAAATCGTCGCGGACTGTTCCTTGAATGGGTCTTCGTCGGCGAGGGCTTCCCGAATGATGCGGCGCGGGTCATACTGGCGCGGGTCCAGTTTTTTCCAGTCCAGATCGTCGAATTCCGGACCCATTTCGTCGCGCATGCGGTCTTTGGCACCGTTGGCCATATCGCGCAGCTGGCGCACAAGTCGAGCGAGTTGGGCGGCATAGTGCGGTAGCTTGTCGGGGCCGAGCAAGAAGACAGCGATGATCCCGATCAGAAGTATCTTCTCGAACGTCAGCCCAAACATGTCCTTAGAGTAACTGCCCGGCGAGGCATCCACAGACCACACGCGCCCCGGCCCTAGTCTTGACCTAATCATCTACTGGAGTTATTTGTGTCTGACATTGAATTGAACTGGAAATTTTCCGACGACTGTGTCGTGGAGTCCGAAGCCATCGCCCGAGCGCGCCAGCAATCCCTCGAGTTGGGAATCGATGCGATCGCCCCCTCCGTCGGGGCGCAGTCGGCCGTTGTGGCGGCCGCGACCGGGGCGCGCAGCATCCTGGAGGTGGGTACGGGTGCCGGAGTATCGGGCATCTGGCTGCTGACCGGAGCGCCCGGCGCAACCCTCACCTCGATCGATACCGAGGTCGACCACCTGCAGCACGCCAAGGCGAATTTCACCGAGGCAAAGATTCCGGCCAACCGGGTGCGCCTCATCACCGGCAAGGCCGGCGAAGTGCTCCCGCGCATGAATGAGAATTCTTACGACATTGTATTCATTGACGCCGACCCGCAGTCGGTCATCGAATACGTCGAGCACGGGCTGCGCCTGGCCCGTCCGGGCGGAACCGTGCTGGTCGCGCACGCCCTCTGGCGCGGCCGCGTGGCCGACCCGGCCCAGCGCGACGATGTCGCGACCGGGTTTCGTACGCTGCTGACCGAGATCGCCGCATCGAGCGCCGTGATCAGCGCCCTCTCGCCCGTCGGCGATGGTCTGCTGCAGATCACCAAGCTGCGCGCCTGAGGCGCCGTCACACACAAGAACGGCCGCGCAGTCACTGCGCGGCCGTTCCGCGTCTCACACGTCGTTCACGCCATCACGAGTTCACGCCAGCACGAGTTCACGCCGGCACGAGGCTATTTCACGGCCGCGACAACCCCGGCGAGTGCATCGTGAAGTTCCTTGGCCTCGGCGTCATTGACTGAGACCACGAGCCGACCCCCACCTTCGAGCGGTACACGCACGATGATCAGGCGCCCCTCTTTTACAGCCTCCATTGGACCGTCTCCGGTCCGTGGTTTCATGGCCGCCATGAACTCCCCTTCCATTCGTCTTTGTATCCCTATTATCGACTATCTCGGCCCGAGACGTAAATTCGGATCGGACTGGGTGTCAGATCTGGGGTTTGTGGCGGCTCTTTACGGCGGAGTCCAGTCGTACCCGTCCACGCCCCAGCAGATCAGCAGCCAGCCCCACTGGCCGGCCACGAAGAGCAGCACGATCGATACCCGGTAGATTCGGCTGCGCGGCAGCGCGGCCGCGCCGAGCAGCGGAAACAGCGGCATGAGCAGCCGAAACGTGCTGGACTGCGGAAAGAACACGGCGAGCAGGTACAGCCCGTAGCTGGTCAGCCACAGCCGAAGGTCGATGCCGAGCCGCCGCACCGCCGGCGTGAACAGCAGGAGCGCGAAGGCCAGAATAAGGGCGGTGACCACGACGACGCCCCACGGGTTGCCCAGCCACCAGACACCGCTCTGAAACCAGGCAGTGAAGGGCACGAGCTCCTGGTAGCCGATGTACGGTGCCCGCCAGGCCAGCTCTGTGTCGGTGTAGGCCCACAGGTCGCCGGTCGCCACCCAGGCGGCGACCGGCCAGGCAAGTCCCATCAGCGCGCTGAACAGGGCGACGGATGCCGCCAGCATCCGCTCTCGAACGGGAAACGGGTCGCGGGATCGCGTGACGAAGCGATGGATCACGTGCAGCCCGAGTGCGAGGGCGAAAGCGAGCCCGCTCGGCCGGGTCAGCGCCATCACCGCGATGACGGGGTAGAGCAGCCAGTAGCGGCGTTGGAGCAGCAGATAGAGCGCGAGGGTCAGAAAAAATAGGTACATCGATTCGGCGTAGGCGAACTGCAGAATCGGCGACAGCGGGGCAACGCAAAACAGCACGACCGCGAACAGGGCCGTGGCCGGTGACTGCACCCGCGCCATCAGGCGGTAGAACAGTAACGCGGTGCCGAGGCTGAACGCGACCGACACGAACACGGCCACCGGTGCCCACAAAGAGTCGGTCAGCTCCATGAGCAGCCGGACAACAACCGGGTAGCCCGGCATAAACGCCCAGGCGTTCTCGCCGATCTGCCCGGTATCGGTGATCGGCAGCACGCTCGGGTAGCCGCCGACGGCGACGATGTTGTACCAGCGGCCATCCCACATGGTCGCGAAATCGGTGTATTTCGGGCTCGCGCCGGTCCAGGCGTTGGGCCCTTGCACGCTCGCCAACACCAGCACGAGGCTCGTGGTGACCAGGCGCGACAGTGCCCAGACCACAAAGACCTTGCCCCACCACGGGGCCAGCCGGTAGCGCGCGTGCCAGGAGGCTGGCAGCCGGCGGGGCGGCGGTGTGCGGAGCATCCGCTCAGTCATCGGGCGTGTGAGTGTGGTTAGCGAACGGAAGGGCTCAGCCAGGCGCGCAGGCCGTTTTCGCAGGCCGTGATCTCGGCTACGGCCACGCGTTCGTCGTCGGCGTGCGCCTTGAGCGGGTCGCCGGGGCCATAGTTGACGGCCGGAACATCGAGGGCGGAGAAGCGGGCGACGTCGGTCCAGCCGTATTTGGGCGTGGCGACGCCGCCGACGGCGTTCAAAAAGTCTCGGGCGAGGGGGGCGTCGAGGCCGGGGCGGGCGCCCTCGGCGCGGTCCACGACGGTGAGCTCGTAGCCGGCGAACAGCTCGCGCAGGTGGATGACGGCGTCGTCGCCGCTGCGGCTCGGGGCGAATCGGTAGTTGACGTGCACCATGCATTCGTCGGGGATGATGTTGCCGGCGACGCCGCCGGTGATGCCGACCGCGTTCAGTCCTTCCCGGTAGACGAGGCCTTCGACCTCGACCTCGCGAGCCTGGTACTGGGCCAGAATGTTGAGTATCGGGGCGGCCTTGTGGATGGCGTTGTCGCCGACCCAGCTGCGCGCGGAGTGCGAGCGCAGGCCAAAGGTTCGAATTTCCACGCGCAGGTTGCCGTTGCAGCCGCCCTCGACCTGGCTCTTGGTCGGCTCGCCGAGAATGGCGAAATCGCCCGCGAACAGGTCGGGACGGTTGCGGGCCAGACGGCCAAGGCCGTTGAGGTCGTCAGAGACCTCTTCGTGGTCGTACCACATCCAGGTCACGTCGACTCCGGGGCTGCTCAGTTCGGCGGCGAGCTTCAGCTGCACAGCCACGCCGGCCTTCATATCGACGGTGCCGCGGCCCCAGAGGTACTCGGTGCCATCGATGGTCTCGTAGCGGGTGGGCAGGTTGCCGTTGAGCGGCACGGTGTCGATATGCCCGGCGATGACGACGCGCTGCGCGCGGCCCAGGTTCGTGCGGGCGACGACGGTGTCGCCGTCGCGAATGATCTCGAGATGGTCGAACCCGTCAAGGGCGGCGACGATCGCGTCGGCGAGGGCGGTCTCATTGCCCGAGACCGACTCCATGTCGCAGATTTGCCTGGTCAGTTCGATTGACGTGGCCGTGAGGTCAAGCACGGTGAGTTTCGCGGGAGTGGACGGAGCCGGAGTCGTAGAAGTCACCCTACTAATCTAGAGGTATGCCCCCCGTTGTTTCCGAAAACGCCCTTGCTGACGCGACACCGACCCAGGCCTGGGGGTATGGTCTAGCGACCGTTGCCACCGCCGACGGCACCGTGCTCGACACCTGGTTTCCGTCCCCGGCGCTCGGCGCGCTGCCGACCGGCCGCGATCGCTGGATTGTTCCGGCCGAGCTCAGCGAAGCGACCGGCGATGATGCCCGCCGTGCGGTGCGCCTCGAGGCCGTCACTGTGGAGATCAGGCTCGACACCGCACCGGCGAGCACGTCGGATGCCTACCTGCGGCTGCACCTGCTGTCCCACCTGCTCGTTCTGCCAAACAGCATCAACCTCGACGCCATCTTCGCGCACCTGCCGACGGTGGTCTGGACCAACGCCGGCCCCATCCGGCCAGTCGACTTCGCGCGCCTGCGTGCGACCCTACAGCGCGCCGGCATTCAGGCCAGCGGCGTCGACAAGTTTCCGCCACTGCTCGACTACGTCGTGCCGGCCGGCGTGAGAATAGCGGATGCCTCCCGGGTACGGCTTGGCGCCCACCTCGCCCCCGGCACCACCGTGATGCACGAAGGCTTCGTCAATTTCAACGCCGGAACCCTCGGCTCCTCGATGGTCGAGGGCCGTATCTCGCAGGGTGTCGTGGTCGGTGACGGCGCCGATATCGGTGGCGGTGCATCCATTATGGGCACTCTGTCTGGGGGCGGCACCCAGCGCATCTCGATCGGCGCCCGCGCCCTGCTCGGCGCTAACTCCGGTGTGGGTATCGCCATCGGTGAGGACAGCGTTGTGGAGGCCGGGCTCTACGTCACGGCCGGCACCAAGGTTGTTCTGGTCGGCGAACCGGTCACAGCAGACGGCACCCGGCCCACGGTGAAAGCGGTCGAACTCTCGGGCGTGCCGAACCTGCTGTTCCGACGCAACTCCATCTCGGGCGCTGTCGAGGTGCTCGCACGCACGGGCAGCGGCATCACCCTGAACGCCGCGCTGCACGTGTAGTACCTCGTGCCCAGCGGATGTCGGCGGGTTCCGCTAGCATCCGAGAAGCGGCATCCACTCGGGTAGCCCACCACACGAGGGAGTGCTGTGGGCACCGACGCACCACGCAGTACGGGCCACCGTCGCGTTCGGCGCGTGATGATTGCGCTCGGGGTCGTGGCCAGCCTCGTCCTGGTCGCTGCCGGGCTCGGCGTCTGGACGGTCACGCGGTCGTTTCCCACTCTGTCGGGCACCGTCGACATCACGGGTCTGTCGAGCGCGGTGACCGTGACCCGCGACGAGGCCGGAATTCCTCAGATCACGGCGAAGACCGCGGCCGACCTGTTTCTGGCCGAGGGCTACGTGCACGCCCAGGACCGCTTCTGGGAGATGGACTTTCGCCGTCACGTCACGAGCGGCCGCCTATCGGAACTGTTCGGAGAAAGCCAGGTCGGCACCGACACATTCGTGCGCACGCTGGGCTGGCGGGCCGTCGCCGAGCAAGAAGTAGCCCTGCTCGACCCGGTAACCCTCGGCTATTACCAGTCCTACGCCGACGGTGTGAACGCCTATCTCGACACCCATCAGGGCGCGGACCTGTCTCTCGAATATGCCGTACTCGGCTTCCAGAACTCAGGCTATGAGGTCGCACCGTGGACCCCGGCCGACTCGGTTGCGTGGTTGAAGGCCATGGCCTGGGACCTGCGTTCCAACCTTGACGACGAGATTGACCGGGCGCTGCTCTCGACCACTCTCACCCCCGCCGAGGTGAACCAGCTGCACCCCGACTTTCCGGTCGGCCAGCACCCCACCATCACCGGCAGCCAGGCCGTGACCGTGCCGTCGGCCGGGGCGCCGGCCGATGCCGCGCCGGGCACAGATTCGACGGATGTCCCTGCTGCGCAGGAGCCCGCTGATGTCAGCTCCTACGCTGGAGCCCTCTCGGAACTGCGCGCACACCTCGGGTCGGTGCCGGAGCTTCTCGGGCCGGCGGGCGGCGAGATCGGCTCCAATTCCTGGGTGGTCTCCGGCGCATTGACCGACACCGGCATGCCCCTGCTGGCCAATGACCCGCACCTCGGGCCAGCGCTACCGTCGGTCTGGTATCAGGTGGGGCTGCGCTGCCAGTCGATCACCGTGGACTGTCCGTTCGACGTCGCCGGGTACAGCTTCTCGGGTATGCCCGGCATCATCATTGGTCACAACGAGCGCATCGCCTGGGGCTTGACCAACCTCGGGCCCGACGTCGCTGACCTCTACATCGAGAAGGTCACCGGCGACAGCTACGAATTCGACGGTGTGGCCAAGCCCCTGCTGCTGCGGGACGAAAAGATTTCCGTCGCTGGCGGTGACGACGTGAAAATCGAGATTCGTGCCACCGAACGTGGTCCGCTCCTGAGCGGTTTCGAAGGCACCGCATACCCCCAGATCGCGAGCGACTTTCCCACAGCGGCCGGGCTACCAACTCCCGCTCCGCCCATCGACGGCGCTGAACCGACCACCTATGAGCTGTCGTTGCAGTGGACGGCGCTGACCCCGGGGCGAACAGCATCCGCTATTTTCGCTCTGAACCAGGCGACCGACTGGACCAGTTTTCGGGCCGCGGCCGCCCTGTTCGAGGTGCCGGCGCAGAATCTGACCTATGCCGACATCGACGGAAATATCGGCTATCAGGCGCCCGGCCTCATTCCTATTCGGGCCAGCGGCAACGGAACGCTCCCTGTGCCGGGCTGGACCAGCCAGTACGGCTGGACGGGGTACATTCCCTTTGACGCCCTGCCGAGCACGTTCAATCCGCCGAGCGGGTACATCGTCACGGCCAATAACGCGGCCGCCGACGCAAGTTATCCCTATCTGCTGACCGCGGATTGGGATCTGGGCTACCGGGCGAACCAGATCACGGCTCGGCTGCAAGAACTCATCGCCGCGAAAACCCCGTTGACCAGCCGGTTGATGAGTGAGATTCAGGGGGACAATTACAGTGCCATTGCCGCATCTCTCGTTCCTGCCTTGCAGCAGGTGAGGCTCAGCGGCAACGCCGCCCAGGCTCAGAGGCTGCTCGACGGGTGGGACTACCACGTCGATGCGGACAGTGCGGCGGCTGCGTACTTCAACGTGATCTGGCGCACGCTGCTCACAGACATGTTCACCGGCAAGATCGATGCGGGCGCAGCCCTCACCGGCGGTGACCGCGCGTTCTCCGTGGTCACCAGCCTGCTCGATCAGCCGAACTCCCCGTGGTGGTCGAACCCCGCCTACGGCACAGTCGGCGAGGACAGCATGTTGCGACGGGTGATGACGGACGCCGCAGCGGAGGCCGCCGACCTGATGGGCTCAAACCCCACAGACTGGCGGTGGGGCAGCATCCACACGCTCGAGCTCAAGAATGCCAGCTTCGGCGAGTCGGGGATCGCGCCGCTGGAGTGGCTGTTCAACCGGGGGCCCTATGAGCTCGCCGGAGGCTCGGCCGTCGTGAACGCGGTCGGCTGGGATGCCACGCGGGGCTACCAGGTGGACTGGGTACCGTCGATGCGGCAGGTGGTCAGCCTCGACAACTTCGACGACTCCACCTGGATCAACCTCACCGGGGCATCCGGTCACGCCTTCCACACCAACTACACCGACCAGGCCCCGCTCTGGCGGGACCACGAGAGTCGCCCGTGGCTCTTCACTCCGGCCGCCATCAACGCAGACGCGAGCAACACGCTGACCCTCGATCCTTCCTCGTAGGTCATGAGGAGGGTTTGCTGGGAGGGGACCGTCTAGCGGAGCGGGTAGTCGCGGGCCGGGGAGCCCACGTAGAGCTGCTGCGGGCGGCCGATCTTGGTGGCCGGATCCTCGTTCATCTCACGCCAGTGCGCGACCCAGCCGGGTAGACGGCCGATCGCGAACAAGACGGTGAACATACGCGTCGGAAAGCCCATCGCCTTGTAGATGACGCCGGTATAGAAGTCGACGTTGGGGTACAGTCGACGTTCCTTGAAGTAATCGTCGCTCAGCGCGATGTGCTCGAGCTCCTGAGCGATGTCGAGTAGGTCGTCCTTGACGCCGAGAGCGGCGAGCACCTCGTGGGCGCTCTCCTTGACCAGGGTGGCGCGCGGGTCGTAGTTCTTGTAGACCCGGTGGCCAAAGCCCATGAGCTTCACACCCTGCTCTTTGTTCTTGACGCGTTCGACGTACTTTTCGACGCCCTGACCGGATGCCTGAATCTCGCCGAGCATCGACAGCACGGCTTCGTTGGCACCGCCATGCAGCGGGCCGAACAGGGCGTTGATGCCGGACGAGACCGACGCGAACAGGTTGGCCTCGGTCGAACCGACCAGACGCACGGTTGAGGTGGACGCGTTCTGCTCGTGGTCTTCGTGCAGCATGAGAAGGCGCTCAAGGGCCCTGCTGACGACCGGGTTGACCTCGTAGGGCTCGGCCATGTTGCCGAAGTTGAGCATAAGAAAGTTGTCGACGAAGCTCAAGGAGTTGTCGGGGTAGAGAAAAGCCTGACCGATGCTTTTCTTGTGCGCGTAGGCGGCCATGACCGGCAACTTGGCCAGCAGGCGAATGGTCGAAATCTCGACCTGCTCCGGGTCTTTCGGGTCGAGCGAGTCCTGGTAGAACGTCGACAGGGCCGAGACGCCGGAGGCGAGCACGCTCATCGGGTGTGCCTTGTGCGGCAGGGAATCAAAGAATCGGCGCATGTCTTCGTGCAACAGCGTGTGGTGGCGGATGCGATCGTCAAAGTTGGCGAGTTCACTCGCGCTGGGCAGCTCGCCGTAGATGAGCAGCCAGGCCGTCTCAAGAAAGTTAGAGTTCTGGGCGATCTGCTCGATCGGATACCCGCGATAGCGCAGGATGCCGGCATCGCCGTCGATGTAGGTGATCGCGGAGCGTGTCGCCGCCGTGTTCACGAAACCGTAGTCCAACGTGGTGAGGCCGGTCTTCTTGGTCAGGGTGGAGATGTCGATGCTCGACACGCCGTCCACGCTGGTCAGGATCGGGAACTCTGCGCTCCCGCCGGGGAAAGTCAGGGTGACCTTGTTGGGGTCAGCGCTCATCGGTTCGCCGGATGTTGTGTGCTGCGCGACGTCGGTCACGGAGCCTCCTCGGGTATCACTGCTGGATGAAATGTGGCGACGCGTCACCGAGACGGCCAGTGGTGAAACCGCTGTGGTCGACTCTGTCGCGACTACAGCCTAATCCGCCCGAACGCCTACTGTTGCATCAGCCAAGACTTCGGGCGGTTCGTTGGTGATAGTCCACAGGGCCTATTCCGCACTCGGGGAAACCGTCAGGAACGCAGGCGTGCAGCGGCCGCAGCGATGCGCTCATCGGTCGCGGTGAGCGAGAAGCGCACATGCTCCGGGTAGATATCGCCGTAGAACTGCCCCGGACCGGCCAGAATACCCAGGGCGGCCAGTCGTTCAATGGATTCCCACGCGGGTCGCCCCTCGGTCGCCCAGAGGTAGAGCCCGGCCTCGCTGCGATCGATCCGAAAGCCGGCCCGTTCCAGAGCCGGTCGCAGTGTCTCACGGCGGGCCCGGTAGCGCTCCTTCTGCACGGCCACGTGCTCGTCGTCTTCGAGGGCGGCTATCATGGCCGCCTGAAGCGGTGCCGGGAGCATGAGCCCGGCGTGCTTGCGCACGGTCAGCAGTCGCTCGAGCACGCCGCTGCAGCCGGCGGCAAAGGCCGACCGGTACCCCGCCATGTTGGATTGTTTGCTGAGCGAGTAGATCGCCACGATCTTGCGTCGGTCTCCCTCAATCACCCGGGGGTCGAGGATGCTCGGGATCGGCTCAGCATTCCACGGGGCGTCCCAACCGAGCTCGGCGTAGCATTCGTCGCCGACGATGACCGCATCGAGTTCTCGAGCGCGGGCAACGGCGGCGCGCAGCTCGTCAACGGACAGCACCCGGCCATCCGGGTTGCCCGGGCTGTTGAGCCAGATCAGTTTGGTCGAATCGGGCCAGTCCGCCGGATCATCGGAGGCCACGGCCGTGGCGCCGGCGATAGCGGCGCCGATCGCGTAGGTCGGGTATGCGGCGCGCGGGTGCACGACCACGTCACCCTCGCCGAGGCCGAGCATGAACGGCATGAGCGCGACGAGTTCCTTGGAACCGATCGTGGGCAACACGTTCTTGGGTTGCAGGCCGGTGACACCGCGGCGCCGGGCATACCAGGCGATGATCGCCAGCTGCAGGGCGGGCGTACCGACGGTTTGCGGGTAGGCGTGGGCATCCGTTGCCGCGCGGAGCGCTTGCTGCACCACGTCGGGCGTGGCATCGACCGGCGAACCGATCGACAGGTCGACGATGCCGTCGGCGTGCTGCCGGGCCTGCGTGGCAAAGGGGACCATCTGGTCCCAGGGGTAGTCCGGAAGCGGCTTCAGCACGAAAATCGCTTAGTACTGAACCTGCGGCGGTAGCACGGAGATGACGGGGTGGTCTTTGGCGAGTACGCCGATCTTGGCGGCGCCGCCCGGGGATCCGAGGTCGTCGAAGAATTCGACGTTGGCCTTGTAGTAGTCGGCCCACTGTTCGGGCAGGTCGTCTTCGTAGTAGATG
>NZ_JAJAYI010000009.1 GCF_026786305.1 Cryobacterium sp. | reverse complement strand
TAGTGCTGCTAGTCGCTAGTGCTGCTAGTCACTCTGTTAGTGCGGGAGACTCGGCAGCGCAAGGCACGTCATCTGCCGTCTGCCCAGCCGGCCATGAAGTCCGACGATCGCCGAACCCGGGCCACATCACGATGCGAACACCCCGCGATCTCTACGACTTCACGGTAACTGCGCCCCTCCAGCAACAGCCCCAAGATTTTTCGATAGTCCGCCATGAACACTGCTCTCCAAAAATGAAACGACAACACCCCATGCGCTGTCACCTCACCGCAGCAGCCCACTCGCCTTGGCCCGAGCATGCAACCCGGAACGATTCACCACCGATCGCATGCCGAAAATCCTCGCCATTCCAACGAACGCCTGGATCAACAAAACCGAAGAAAAGGTCGAGGTCAAACTGGTCGCCTAACTCCCACTGGCCTCATCCGGCTTGACAAACTCCGACCCTCGTGTTTCTTGGCTTCGAGCCATGCGCGCTCCGCAGCCTCGTACGTGAGGTCTTCCGCTTCAAGCTCCGTGGTTCGAGCCATCAGAGCCTTCCCGATGATCAGTGCGTACTCGTCGGACAGAACCGAGCTATCTGTGGTCTTGCTTCTGCGCGTGCTGTCGGTACCGTCTATCGGAGAAGAGGTACCGGGCAGCCCCGTACTGGACTTCCCAGCCAGCAGCCGCGTACGGGCTTCCGCGTAGGGATACCTGCCCGTGCCGCGATTTACCCGGACTGATTTCTTGAATGCAGCATTGGACGTCATCATTGTTTCCGTGGACGGGCGTGCTGTGTCTCGCGCCCATAGCATCGCCCTGGAGTGGTGATGTGAAAGGAAACCGATCCGAGGGACCTTGGCTCAGATGTACGAGGCGTGGCGCGAGGCTAGCCGGGTTAGTCGCTGCGGGCGTGGAGTGCGCCTGTCAGAAACTCTAGCGACCCTACGGAGTCCGCGCACGCCATCCGACGCTCGATCCCGCGACCGTCGCATGTATCGCGCCAGGTGGAAATGGTGGTTTGAGTCTTGTCCGAGCGGCGTACTCCCACCCAGGCATCACGTTCGGACGGTCACGTCATTAGTACAGTTGCAGACATGCCCACACGTGATGCTGTGCGGTGGCTGAGCAACGACGTGATGATCGTTACCGGAAGTTCTTTTTCGAGTCCGTCTCATCGGGGTGACCGGTCACGGCGTTGGTTATAATCACGCGGCCTAACTTCTTGGCCTTCGCGTTGGGCTCGTCCACGACGTACCAAATCCGGGCGCCGTTGGTGACCTTGTACTGCCACTGCGGCAGAGCAACGCCGTCGACCAGGACGCCTTCGAGGTCACCCTTGAGCTGGTAGCAATGAGCGGCGTCATACAGCGCCGGGTGCGCCGTGAGGTAGTCGTACGCATCAGCCAGAGCATTTCTGCCCACCGTCTTCAGATCGGTCCAGCCGCGCTCGGCTTGGGCACTGCTGAAGACAATCTCGTACTCAGTGATCTTTACTGGTCGAGGGACCAGAGCACCACGCTTGCCCGCCACTTACGGGCGTTCGACCCGCACCGGTGCCGCAGGTAGCTCGATAAGCGGGGCGGGCCGCTGGCCCATCGCGTAGGCCAGAGCCGTTTCCTGCCATTCCTGCTGCGCGCGGAGTAAACGCTCATACGTGCCCAGCTCACTCGCCGAGTAGACGAGCTGTTCGATCTCGGCCGCATACGCGGAAAGCTCTGCCGGAGTAAATTCCGCCGTCCAAGCGAACAAGTCAGCCAGCGCCGCCACTACGTCATTCTGGTGCCGGCCGATCGCGCGAATCAGCCGACTCGAGAGAGCCGTGCCGTTCTGGAGCACGTCGAGATCATGACCGCGCAGGATCACCAGGTCGTCGCCGTCACGACGGGTGATCCGAACCTGGCCCTCATTAACGAGGGCCAAAATGTCCTTGGGCTTGCGCAGAAGGTCAGTGAAACTTACGGTAGTCATGCTTCGATACTACATCAGATAAACATCTGATTGCGGGTGTTAAATGACATCGCCAAGTCGCGGGATATGACGAGCTTTCGCTTCGGCGATAGCCTCGTCGAGAGTGATCTCTCCGGCCACGTAGGCATTGATCCGGGTCAGCACCTCTGGGGTAGGCTGCATGTCTTCCAGAGCCCAGCTGGTTATGAATGTCGATCGTGGACTCGCGGCGTTCGTGGGTCACTCCGAGCTAAGATCGCGGGCCAGTTTCAAGCCGCGTACCTTTTGTACCGACGATAAAATTTTCTTCGTCGGGCGAAAAGCGGCAGGCGAATTACCGGGGACCCGCGTGTTCCCGAGGATCTCGGGGTGGATGCACCGGGGATCCGCGTGTACCGCGGGAATTGGTAAACCTCCGCCGATTGCCTTATCCACGATAAGTATGTGCACCAATGTGTAATGCCTCTCTGACTCCCCTGAAATGGAGCGCGCGCAGGGGCTTCCTTGACTTGAGTTGTCTTCGCGAGAATGTGTGGAATATGTGGAAATGCGCGCAGAGAACCCCTTCGACCCGGTCCACTCCCATAAAGCTCGATTGCGCCGAGATCGCGCACCCCTCAGCGTTCAGATATCCCGCGCCCGACAGAGCGCTTCGAACGTCGTGGTCGATGCCAGACATTGGGTCTTCTGTCAGGCGGCACGTCGCGAACCATCGCGCTGAGCGCCGCAAAGAAAATAAGTACGGGCCTGCCCGCCGCGCGGATCATCAGCCCAGCGAACCTCACCCAGCAGTTGCTCACCGTAGCGCGCAGAGGTTTCGTTACTGTTGCGTTACCGCTGGCATCGGAGCCGACACAGCAAAAACCCCTGCTTCCCAGTAGAACAAAGAGATGCAGGGGGTTTAGTAGTGGCGGTACCGGTGGGATTTGAACCCACGGTGGAGTCTCCCCCACACGACTTTTCGAGAGTCGCACCTTCGGCCGCTCGGACACGGTACCGCCGTTGATTCTAGTAGAGACTGGAGGCCGACGCGAATCGGCAAACATGCAGCAGACACACGGATGCCGCGGAGTAGCCTCAGCGAGTGACCTCACCGACCCCACGCATCCGCTCTGCCATTGCTACTGGAGCCGCCGTCGTGGCGACCGGCGTCGTTCTCGCAACGACGTGGTTCCGCCGGGACCTCGAGCAGCAGAAGGCCATTCTCAACGAAACCTTGCCGGTGCATTCCGCCTGGTGGCGCGCCCACGCCCAGCATGCGGGCGAGCTGCTCTACGTCGCGATCGGTGACAGCGCCGCGCAGGGCATCGGGGCGTCGAGTCCGAACAAGAGCTATGTCGGCATTCTCGCCGATCACGTGCGGCTGGCCACCGGTCGAACGGTGCGCGTCGTGAATCTCAGCGTGTCCGGCGCGACCGTAGCTTTGGCCGTGCGCGACCAGCTTCCTCGCTTCGACAAGCTCGAGCCCGACCTCGTCACGGTCGCGATCGGCGCCAACGACATCGCCCAGTGGAACCCGTCACTGTTCGAAGCGGGCATTCGCACGGTGTTCGCCGCGCTTCCGCCGCACGCCCTCGTCGCCGACCTGCCCTGCTTTCACCTGCCGCACAACGAGGTCAAGGTTGCGCTGGCCAATGAGATCATTCGCCGGGTCGCTGCCGAGCACGAACTGACCGTGGTGCCGCTGCACGCGACGACGAAACGGGCGGGCTTTCGCAGCATCGCGACTCACGTCGCCAAGGACCTGTTCCACCCCAACGACCGCGGCTACCGCTCCTGGGCCGAGGCGTTTCTGCCGACGATCAGTGCCGATGTTGCGCACCGCTTCTCGGCTGTCGTCCTGGCGCCTGAGCACGCTGACTAGAGCCGGCACCGCGCGCACCGCCGCCTGTCGGTAGCCCCGGCTAGGCTCGAGACATGGCAAAATCCGTCTCCTCTTTCCGCTGTTCCGAGTGCGGCTGGACCACCCTGAAATGGGCGGGTCGCTGCGGTGAATGCCAGCAGTGGGGCACTGTCGTCGACGCCGGCCAGACAGCCGGCATCACCCGCAAGCTCAAGGCCATCACCCTCGTCGGCGATGGCATCGCACGCCCCATCACCCACGTTGAAACGGATGCTGCCGCCCACTGGCCGACCGGCATCAATGAATTCGACCGGGTACTCGGCGGTGGCATCGTGCCGGGCTCGGTAATTTTGCTCAGCGGCGAGCCCGGCGTCGGTAAGTCCACATTGCTGCTCGAAGTCGCGTCCAAGGCGGCCGCCGCGAAGAGTCGCGTGCTCTACGTCAGCGCCGAAGAATCGGTCAGTCAGGTGCGGCTGCGCGCCGAGCGTACCAACGCGCTCGAACCCGAGCTGTACATCGCCGCCGAAACCGACCTCGGCGTCATCCTCGGGCAGATCGACGCGGTCAAGCCCGACCTCATCATCATCGACTCGGTGCAAACCGTGTCGAGTGCTCTTTCCGACGGGTCACCGGGCATGCCCAGCCAGGTGCGGGAGGTGGCATCCACTTTGATTCGAGTGGCCAAAGACCGCAATCTTCCGGTGCTGCTCGTCGGCCACGTAACCAAAGACGGCTCGATCGCGGGGCCGCGGGTGCTCGAGCACCTGGTCGACGTGGTCTGCCAGTTCGAGGGCGACCGGCAGACGACACTGCGGTTCATTCGGGCGCTCAAAAACCGTTTTGGGCCCACCGACGAGGTCGGCTGCTTCGAGATGACCGGCGACGGCATCACCGAGGTGCCCGACCCGAGCGGGCTGTTTCTCAGCCGAGCGACCGAGCCGGTCGACGGCACCTGTGTGACCGTCGCTCTGGAAGGCCGACGGGCGATGCCGGTCGAGGTGCAGGCGCTCGTCACCGACACCCAGGCGCCCAATCCGCGCCGCGTCACGAGTGGTGTCGACTCGGCCCGCGTGGCCATGTTGCTCGCTGTGCTGCAGGAGCGTGCGGGCATGAATCTGTCGACCAAAGACGTCTACGTGTCGACGGTCGGCGGCATCCGTCTGAGTGAGCCGGCCGCCGATTTGGCGATCGCACTGGCCATCGCGTCAGCGTTCACCGGGCTCGCCGTGGCGCACAACGTGGTCGCGTTCGGTGAAATCAGCCTGGCCGGCGAGGTGCGCGGGGCGCTCATGTCGAAGCAACGGGTCAACGAGGCCGTGCGCCTGGGCTTCACCACCCAGATTGACGCCGCCTGCGGGTCTATTCACGCCGCCGTCGCCTTGGCGCTCGGCACCAGCCGTAATCCGCGCGACGCCGAACTCGATCGGGCGTTCTAGCGCGGGGCATCAGCCGGCGTCGCCCTCGCCCAGCTGCGGGTTCAGGGCCTCCAGCAGATCGGCCGGAGCAGCCTGCATGACGTTGGGACCGGCGATGTCGAAGAAAACCATCTCCAGGGTCGACGCGTGCACGGTGAGAAACTCCCGCAGCCATTGGCCGTCGCAGACCATGACCCGGGGGTTCGGGTCGTCGGGAACCGTGCGCACGTAGTTCTCCGCTGCTGAGAAGAGCAGCAGCATCCGTTTGTCGGAGCCTTCACGGCCGAACACGCGCACCTGCGCTGCCTCGCCGTTGAGGACGAGTTGCGGCACGATCATGTAGTCGTTGCGCAGCGCATAGGCGACGGCGACGACGTCTTGCGCCGCCAGGGCGGCGCCGAGCGCCTCGGAACGGGTGTTGGCAGTCGTATCGGTCACTCATTCATTCAATCAGGCACGGTCGTGTGCGCCCAGCTGAGCGCACACGCCACGAGCGAACGGATGCCGTGAGGGGCTGCTACTTCAGAATCATCAACGCAGGGGCGGCCGCTTTGATACCGTCCACGGCCACGTTCAGGTAATACGACGCTCCACCGGCCGGAACCGCGGTGCGGGTTTCGGCTTCACAGGTGTTCACGGCTGAGCGGGAGCGATCCCAGGTAATCGGTGTCGCGAGCGGCATGACCACGCCCGGCTTGAGGGTGACCTGGGCGTCAATCGGGTTGGTCTGGCAGTCGGTCGAGGTCCAGTAGACGTCCTCACCACTCATCACGGTGAAGACCTGCTTCGCGTTGCCGGCGTTGATCACACAGTCGGTGGTTCCGATGTTGGTCAGGCTCAGCGACAACTGCGGCAGCGCGTCGGCGGCGTACTTGGTCGCGTCCGTGATGGCCGCAACCTGCACTGCGGAGGGATCGCATGCTGCCCCGTCAACGGCGGTGGCGACCTCGGGAATCGTGGTGGCAGCATCCGTTGGCGTGGGCGACTCACTCGTAGCGGCGGCGGGTGTTTTCGGGGCGTCTGCGTCGCCCTTGCTCACTCCCGGTTGCACGATGATGAGAAACAGAATGACGAGCACGGCAAGCAGGCCGAGCCCCACTACGAAACGCCGGCGCCGGTACACCCTGCTGGACTGGCGGCCGACCGGTTGCTTGATCGTCGACATGCCCTAAGGGTATTGATGATCGGTGCCAGATGCCGGTAATGGTGTGCGTGTCGGGCCAATTACAGCAGGAAATGGGCGCGGACCCGCCCGCAACCAGGAAATTTCCGGATGCGGACAGGCCAGCGCAAACCGCCGGGCTTAGTGGTGCCCGTGCTTCGGCGGCTTCGGTGCCTTCTTGGCGTGAGTGACCTTCACGTCGGTCCAGCCGATCACGTCACCGTCCGCGTTCTGCGCGGAGATGCTGTATTTGCCGTACTTGAGTCCATTGGCGAGTGTGACGCTCACGGCTCCTTCCGCATTCACGAGCAGCCACCCTCCGAGGTTGTCGGCCTGCTCCTTCTTCTTGGAGTAGGCCCACACCGACACGTACTCTCCGGCGTGCTTCACTCCGACCTCGACGACCACCGCGCCACCGGCCCGGTAGGACTTCTGGTCGGTGTCGATGTCGTTCTTGAGCTTCTTGATGAGCTCTTTCGCGGGCGCTGCGGTGGGCGCATCTCCGGGTTCGGTGCTCACCGCAACGGCGATGGCGAGGCGCACGATGGTGCCCGACGGGGCGGTGGTCATTTCAAGCACGCTGTCTTCGACGGCGTCCGTCGGCACCGTGACGGTGACGACGGCGGCACCCGTCGCATCAACGGATGCCGTGCCCACGTCGCTGCCCGACCAGCGCAACGCGAGCTGCGTGTTCTTCGGAGCCCCGAGCGACGTGAGGTTGAGGTCGCCAACCGTGAACGTGACCGTGTCACCCGGGTTGACTGCGGCCGTGGGCGCTCCGGTGATCGAGGCCTGGTTGGCCTTGAACGACGGGGACAGCGGGCTGTTCGCCTGGAGGTAGGAGATCCAGGCATCTCGGTCGACAAGACCCGAATCGCGGGTGGCCGTTCCGTTCGTGAACTCGCGGAAGTTGTCACCCCCGGTGAGCAAGAAGTTGAACGAACCGATGCGGTACAACTGTGCTGGGTCGATCCGTGCACCGTCGACCCAGATGCCGGTCACGCGGTCTCCCGCGGCGCGGCTGGCATCGAACGTGTAGTTCACGTTGTCGCTCAGCCCAAGCTGCAGGAACGGACGGCTCGGAGTTGTGCCATCGGCGTTGGTCTGCCACTGCTGCTCAAGAACAGTCTTGAACTGCGCACCCGTGAGGCTCGTCGTCCACAGGTTATTCAGGAACGGCAGCACCGCGTTCGCCTCGGCATAGGTCACGACACCGTCCGGAGCGAGCGACAGGTCAGAACGAATGCCACCGGGGTTGACGACACCGATTTCAGCTTCGCCGACGTTCGGGTCAGCCAGAGAGGTCCGCAACGAGTTCGCAACGAGTGTGCCCAGCGTCGAGGGAGCCATACGATCTTCGGCGCACGGTGCGACTCCGTCGGTGCAGGCCCGGGTGATGTCGGCGGTGACTGAGCCCACGGGCACGTCACCCAGAATTGCTGCCTCGGCCAGCGCGGCGGTCGTGATCGACTGAACCTCGGCAACACGCGGGTAGGCGGCCACGAGGTCGGCATCCTCAGAGGTGGAGCGCGCCACGTTGCGGTTCTGTACCGTGGTCGTGCCGCCGGAAGCGATGTCGTAGCTGAGTACGACCTGGCCGATGTTCCCGCCGTAGCTGCCCGTCTGCAGCACCGGGCGCGTCACACCGTCGGCCGCGCCGGGTACCTGTGCGTCCCATGCGTACTGCTTGTGCGTGTGACCGGTGAAGATCGCGTCCACTTCGGCCGTGGTGTCATTGACGATGCTCGTGAAAGCCCCGCCGGCGGCAAGCTCCTGCTCGAGCGTCGCGCCGTCCGGGATTCCGGCGCCGGCACCCTCGTGGTACTCGGCGAGCAGAACATCCGCTTCACCATTCGACGGGTCGCCGTCGCTGAGCTGGTTGGCAACGCGGTTGACGGCCGCGACGGGGTCACCGAAGCTCAGGGTCGCGATTCCATTGGGTGAGACGAGTGAGGGGGTTTCCTCCGTCACCGCGCCGATCACGCCGACCTTGACGCCGGCCACGTCGATGATGGCATATTCCTGCATCGCGGGGGTCGCGGTGCCCAGTTCGTAGACGTTGGCACCGAGGTAGTCGAAGTTCGCCGCGTCAGACACCCGGCCGGTGAGGTCACCGAAACCCTGGTCGAACTCGTGATTGCCAACGCTGGAGGCCGCGAGGCCGAGAGCGTCAAGAACGTCGATGGTAGGCAGGTCCTTCTGCGCCGCCGAGGCGAAGAGGGAAGCACCGATGTTGTCACCGCTCGACAAAAAGAGCGAGTTGGCGTCCCCGTACTCCGCCTTCAGCTGCTCAACGGTTCCCGCGAACTTGACGGTGTTGCCGTCGATGCGTCCGTGAAAGTCGTTGACATTGAGCAGGTTGAGCTCAACCGAGGTGGGCGTTGTGAGGTTGAGTCCGAGAACAACCGGGTCATGGTCGGAGGAGCGGAAGGGGTCGGCGGAGTAGAAATCAGTGACGTTATTGTTGTAACGGCTGTACTCAAGGGCGACCGACTCGACCGAGTTAATGTTCCACACGTCGATGTCGTTCACCGTGGCGTCCGCCTCGGGCGAAGCGAACACGTGATCAAGCGATCCGACCGTGCCACCGTAGGCATACGTGTACTCGCCGCTCTTGGCCTCCTGGCTGATGAAGCCCGCATCGGTGATTACCTTGATCGGATCTTCCTGGTCATAGGCGTTGAAGTCACCCGTGAGAAATACCCGGTCGATGCCCGTGCTGGTCGTGAGGCCGTTGGCGAAGTCCACGAGGGCCGTGGCCTGGTTCACCCGGGAGGCGTTCGACGCGCCCTGGCCGTCGCCCATGTCGGCGTCGACGCCGGATCCTGAACCCTTCGACTTGAAGTGGTTCACGATGGTGAGGAAAGTGCTGCCCGTGTCGCCGACCAGTTGGAACGCCTGGGCGAGTGGTTGGCGGGCGTTGCTGAAGGCGGCGGAACCGGTGAGAATCTTCGACTCTCCGACGATTTCGACCGTGCCGACCTTGTAGATGAACGCGGTGCGGATGACGTCTTCGCTCGCGGGAAGCTTTGTAGGCGAGGCAACGAAGGCCCAGACTGTGCTTCCGGCAGCAGCGTTGAGCGCGTTCACCAGGTTGGAGAGGGCGTCATCGCGATCCTTGCCGAAGGCGGCCGAGTTCTCGATCTCCTCGAGCGAGACCACGTCGGCGTCGAGGGCGTTGATTGCCGCCACGATCTTGGCCTGCTGGCGTTCGAAGTTGACGGTGTTCGCCGCGCCACGGGCAAGGCAGCCCCCCCGTATTGTCGTCGGGTCACCCGCACGATCGGTGTAGTACAGGCACCCGGTCAGGGAGTCCCCGACCGTGGAGAAATAGTTCAGCACGTTGAAGCTGGCGAGTCGAACGTCGCCGCCCACATCGCGGGGAGCGGCGGTGCGGGTATCGGAGAATGTGGCCGGCTGAACCGTGGCAGCGTTTGCCGCGGTGAGCGCCTCGGTGGGCTGAAACTTCCACACGCCGTAGCGGTAGTCGAGGATGACGGGTTTCGTGAAGGTCACGGCCGCGCCGATGCGCAGCGGGTCAGCGACGGTGAGGTACGGAACCGGGGTTGCCCGGTCGGTACCGCTGAGGTAATTAGTGCTCGCACCGTCATCGAGGGTCACGGCGCGCGCCGCGTTGTCCGCGATGGCCGACGTGTACTCGCTCGATCCCGGCCGTGCCGTCACCGTGGGGTTGACCAGGGGCGTCGTGCCGGCGGCGAGGCCGATTTCGGCGTACTGGTTGGTCGAGTAGTTGCTGGTGACGGTGAAGTTACCCTGCGGAGCGAGGAGCATGCCCTCAAGAGTTTCGCGCTGCTCTTTGCTGATCGGCAACGTCACCGTCACCGGGGTGGGGGTGACCACGGCGGCGCTGGATAGCTGGGTGACGTCGTCGACGGTGCCGAAGGTGACCTCGGTCATGCCGGAGAATTCCACGACGGTGCCGACAACCTGCACATGGTCGCCGATCTGCACGTCGGCGGTCGCCGTGCTGGAGTAGGCGAAGACGCCGTGTGAGGCGCTGTGACTGGCGAAGTCAATCGGTCCGCCGGTTGCGGCCGTCTGCAGGTAGAACCCGTCGAATCCGCCGGTTGGGTAAGCCGCCGTGACTACACCGGAGGTTTTGACGATGGTTCCGGCGAGCGGGCTCGTGTCGGTCGTACCCTGGATTGCGTCGATCGCGGTCAGTTCGTCGGGCACCGGGGTCGGGTCGGGCTCCGGATCGGGTTCTACCGGGGTGCGGGTGTCGCCGGCCGTGTTCGTCGGCGTCGGGGCGGCCGTGCTGAAGTCGGCGGCGTTGACGTCGGTGTCGACAAATTCGGTACGGTTCACCGAGGTGGTAACGGATGCTGCGGCGGCGGCCGTTCCCTCAAACGTATTGGAACTGCCGTAGCCGATCAGGTCAAGAATTTCGGCCTGGTCGGTGAGCGAACCGGTGGCGGGTGCGGTGAGCGCCGCGGACTGGTTCGCGAAGAAGATCGTGCCGGAGCCAGCGGCGAAGGAGGTGCCGAACGAGGCATCCGCTTTCGGAAGTGCAGCGCCATTGGCCGCATTCGAGCTGCCCTGCACGAGGTAGTACCCGCCGGCGGCAATGGTGCCGGTCAGAGCGACGACGCCGGTCGGGTTGGAGGTTCCTCCCGAGGAACGGTACTGAATGGAGGTGCCGTCGAGCGATACGTCGGCGGCGGTCGGGTTGTAGAGTTCGACGAATTTGTTCAGGTACGTTGCCCCCGAACTTCCCCCGTTCAAATATGCCTCATTGATGAGCACCCCGGCACCGGCGGTGGTGGCGCTGGCCGGTACCGCCATGAGCGGAGCGGCCGCAAGGCTCACCCCAAGAAGTGTGGCGAAAAACAGCTTGGAACGGCTGCGAACGGCGGATGACATGGATCTCCTCATTCATAGAACGATGGTCGTCTCATTGCACCCGGGTTCGTGCTGTCAAAAGTTCCCCCGGCGAATTGGTCCGGCAGGTGCAATAGTCCGCAGCCTAGCGACGCCCCGTGTCCAGGGGGTAAACCCCGCGTATTTTGCTCGTATGAGCACCTTTAAACGGTGCCGGACGGCGTTTGAGGCCGCGATCAGACCTATCCGGCTCACATTCGCTGGCTCAGGCGCTTCACCATGCGGGTGTTGCCGAGCGTGTTCGGCTTCACCCTGGCCAGGTCGAGAAACTCGGCGACACCCTCATCGGGGGAGCGCACGAGCTCGGCGTAGACGGCCGGATCGACGGTTTCGGTGCCCATATCGCTGAAGCCGTTGCGGGTGAAGAAGCCCACCTCGAAGGTGAGGCAGAACAGTCGGCTCAGGCCGAGATCGCGGGCATCCGCTTCGAGGCGCTTCATCATCGTGTAACCCACGCCGCAGCCGAGCCACTGTGCGTCCACGGCAAGAGTGCGCACCTCGCCGAGGTCCTCCCACATCACGTGCAGGGCGCCGCAGCCGATCAGCTTGCCGGAGGCATCAACGGCCACCCGAAATTCCTGCACCGCCTCGTAGAACACGACCCGATCCTTGCCCAGCAGAATGCGCTGCTGCACGAGCGGCTCAACGAGCGCTTCGATGCCGGGCACGTCACTGGTGCGCGCACGGCGCACCGAATATTCCAGTTCGGGTTGTTCCGGTGCGGTCTGTTGCAGTGCAGTCACGCCAATCGGCCCCTCTCGTGGCTCATTCAGGATCAAACCACCAGTCTAGAGATCGTGCCGCATGATTCCGCCGCTCCAGAGCCCCGCCCGCCCCGTTCCTCCTGACTTAGCCCCGCTTTCAGCCCACACCGGCGGATGCCGCCTCCTTCAGTTCACGCCAATGCAGGTTCACCCCAGGCACGTTCACCCGAGGCCAGGTTCACCCCCAGGGCAGAGAAAAGGCCCGGCAGACGAATCTACCGGGCCAGACCTCTGGTGCTGTTAGTCGCTCGTGATGGCGAGGTCTGGCGTAGCCGGACCGGTACCGATGGCGGCGGCAGTGTTCACTCCGACGCCGACCGGGTCAACCCGGGTCGTCGTTGTGAAGATGTATGCGCCATCGACGTAGTCCACGTGCACGTGGTCGCCGGCGTTGAGCTCGCCCTGCAGGATTTTCTCTGACAGGCGGTCCTCCACCTCGCGCTGAATGGCACGACGCAGCGGGCGAGCACCGAGCGTCGGGTCGAAGCCGACCTCGATCAGGTGTTCCTTCGCCGGAAGGGCGACCTCGACGGTCATGTCACGGTCGAGCAGACGCACGCCGAGCCGCTTGATGAACAGGTCGACGATCTGCAGCAGCTCCGGCTTGGTCAGCTGCGGGAACACGATGATCTCGTCCACGCGGTTGAGGAACTCGGGCTTGAAGTGCTTCTTCAGCTCGTCTTTCACCTTGCCGGCCATGCGCTCGTACCCGGTGGTGGTGTCGCCTTCCAACTGGAAGCCGACCGGTCCACTCGAGATGTCCTTCGTGCCGAGGTTGGTGGTCATGATGATGACGGTGTTCTTGAAGTCGACCACGCGACCTTGGCCATCTGTCAACCGGCCCTCTTCCAGAATCTGGAGCAGGGAGTTGAAGATGTCGGGGTGAGCCTTCTCGATCTCGTCGAACAGCACCACGGAGAACGGCTTGCGACGCACCTTTTCGGTGAGCTGGCCACCTTCTTCAAATCCGACGAACCCGGGAGGCGCACCGAACAAGCGCGACACGGTGTGCTTCTCGCCGTACTCACTCATGTCAAGCGAGATCATGGCGGCTTCGTCGTCGAAGAGGAACTCCGCGAGCGCCTTGGCGAGCTCGGTCTTGCCGACGCCGGTGGGGCCGGCGAAGACGAAGGAACCGGAGGGACGTTTCGGGTCTTTCAGGCCGGCACGAGTGCGTCGGATGGTCTTGGCGAGCGCCGAGATGGCCTCTTCCTGACCGATAACGCGCTGGTGCAGCGCCTTCTCCATGAAGACGAGCCGCGAGGACTCTTCCTCGGTGAGCTTGAACACCGGGATGCCGGTGGCCTGGGCCAGTACTTCGGCGATCAGGCCCTCGTCGACGACCGCGGTCGTCTTGACGTCGCCCGACTTCCATTTCTTCTCGAGGCGTAGACGCTCACCGAGAAGGTTCTTCTCCTCGTCGCGCAGGCCGGCGGCCTTCTCGAAGTCCTGCTCCTCAATGGCGAGCTCCTTGGCGGCGCGCACCACGGCGATCTTCTCGTCAAATTCGCGCAGCTCGGGTGGGCTCGACAGGATCGACAGGCGCAGGCGAGCGCCGGCCTCATCGATCAGGTCGATGGCCTTGTCGGGCAGGAACCGGTCGGAGACATACCGGTCGGCGAGGTTCGCCGCAGCCACCAGGGCGCCGTCGGTGATTGACACCTTGTGGTGCGCTTCGTAGCGGTCACGCAGGCCCTTGAGAATGTTGATGGTGTGCGGCAGCGACGGCTCATTCACCTGGATCGGCTGGAAACGGCGCTCGAGGGCGGCATCCTTCTCGAAGTGCTTGCGGTACTCGTCGAGGGTGGTTGCACCGATCGTCTGCAGCTCACCGCGGGCGAGGAGCGGCTTGAGAATCGACGCGGCGTCGATGGCGCCCTCGGCGGCGCCCGCACCCACGAGGGTGTGGATCTCGTCAATGAAGACGATGATGTCGCCGCGAGTTCGGATCTCCTTGGTGACCTTTTTCAAGCGCTCTTCGAAATCACCGCGGTAGCGGCTGCCGGCGATGAGCGAACCGAGGTCAAGCGAGTAGAGCTGCTTATCCTTCAACGTCTCGGGCACATCACCCTTGACGATGGCCTGGGCGAGACCCTCGACGACGGCCGTCTTGCCGACGCCGGGCTCACCGATCAGCACGGGGTTGTTCTTGGTGCGACGCGAGAGGATCTGCATGACCCGCTCAATTTCTTTCTCACGCCCGATGACCGGGTCGAGTTTGTTGTCACGGGCCATCTGGGTGAGGTTGCGACCAAACTGGTCAAGCACCTGGCTGCCGGCCGTGTTGGCCGCCTGCTCGTTGGCGCCGACCTGCACCTGCTCCTTACCCTGGTAACCGGAGAGGAGCTGAATGACCTGCTGGCGCACACGGTTGAGGTCGGCGCCAAGCTTCACGAGCACCTGGGCGGCAACGCCCTCGCCCTCGCGGATGAGGCCAAGCAGAATGTGCTCGGTTCCGATGTAGTTGTGGCCGAGCTGCAGCGCTTCGCGCAGGCTCAGCTCAAGAACCTTCTTCGCCCGCGGCGTGAAGGGGATGTGGCCGGTGGGCTGCTGCTGCCCCTGGCCGATGATGTCCTGAACCTGCTCGCGCACGGCGTCCAGCGAGATGCCGAGGCTCTCGAGAGCCTTCGCGGCGACGCCTTCACCCTCGTGAATCAGCCCGAGCAGAATGTGCTCGGTACCGATGTAGTTGTGGTTGAGCATTTTGGCCTCTTCCTGGGCCAAAACAACGACGCGACGAGCTCGGTCGGTAAATCTCTCAAACATATGATCGCTCCCTTGGCGCCAGGGCATTTGGTGCCGTTATATCGAGAGTAGCCAGCCGATGGCGATCCCGCGCGTTTGTTCGCCCTAGGCGTGACGGATGGTGCAGCGGATGCGGCGGCCCCTCCCGAGCAACGTCTACTGCACCGCGCTGGTCAGGCGGGCGAGGTTGTCGAGAATGGTCGAGCGCAAGGGCTGCTTGTTCCACTCCTCGAGCGTCAATTCACGACTGTTTTCGCGGTTGCGGTCTTCCATGTGGCGAAGCTGCTGCACAAACGAGCGGCCGCGCACCATGAGGGTGACCTCCATGTTGAGACTGAACGATCGCATGTCCATGTTGCTCGAGCCCACGACGGCGACCTCGTCGTCAATGGAGAAGTGCTTGGCGTGCAGAATGTACGGCGTTTTGTACATGTAGATGCGCACCCCGGCGGTGAGGAGCTCTTCGTAGTACGAGCGTTGGGCGTGGTACACCACGGCCTGATCACCGATCTCCGACACGAACAGCTCAACGTGCAGTCCGCGCTGCACCGCGGTCGTGATCGCGTACATGATCGATTCGTCCGGAACGAAATAGGGGCTCGTGATGATGATGCGATCCTGCGCGTAGTACAGCAGCGCGAGGAACAGGCGCAGGTTGTTCTCACCCTTGAAACCCGGCCCGCTGGGCACCACCTGGCAGTCAATCGCATCGGCCACATTGCGCGGATGCACCGGCTCGATATCGCGGGTCAGTAGCTCGTTGGTCTCGCTGTACCAGTCGGTGATGAAAATGGCGTTGAGCCCGGCCACGATCGGGCCCTCCAGGCGCACCATAAGGTCTTTCCACTGCAACCCACGACGGATGTTGCTGCGTATGTTGTAGGAGCGGTCGATGATGTTCTGCGAGCCCATGAACCCGACGAGCCCGTCGACGATGAGCAGCTTGCGGTGGTTTCGCAGATCGGGACGTTGCCATTTGCCCTTGAACGGCTGAACCGGCAACATGAGCTGCCAGGCAATCCCCGCTTCGGTGAGCCGCCGCTTTGTGGCAGTGAAACCGGGCTTACGCATCGACTGGATGTGGTCCAGCAGCACCCGCACGGTGACTCCGCGCCGATGTGCACGTTCGAGCGCGTCGAAGAAGGGCGCCGTTGTCGGGTCGAACGAGAGAATGTAGAACTCTACGTGCACGTACTTCTCGGCGCGGTCGATATCGGTGACCATCGTGTCAAAGCTGACCTGATATTCACCGATCAGGCTCGCTGTATTGTCACCGACGAGCGGCATCGATCCGAGGTTCCGGTTGAGCTGCACAACCGATTCCAGCCAGATCGGCCAGGGGTGGTCTCGGCGCACGCGCTCCATACCTTCGGTGCTCTCCAGAATGAATTGATTGATCGCGGCCTGCCTGGCCAGACGCTTTTTCGGCAGGGTGCGGTAGCCGATCAGCAGAAACAGCACCACGCCAAGGTACGGAACGAAGAAAATCGTCAGCAACCAGGCCATGCCCGACATCGGGCGCCGGTTGCGCGGCACCACGATGATAGCCACGACGCGTACGGAGAAGTCGGCGATCAGTGCCAGCAGAACGGTGATGGTCAGGCCGTCGATGCCAAACATTGGTACTTAGGTGACCGGCTTGTCGAGACCGAGCCGGGCGCGTTCTTCGGCTTCGATTTCGGCGTACACCTTACGTTCGGTGCGGTCGGCGCGCAGGATCGAGCGCATCATCAGCCAGAAGACCAAGCCGAGCAGGATGGTGGGTACGACCGAAAAGACAGCATTTCCCCAAAAGTTCTCAATCACGGTCTCAGCCTACGCGTAAAGGCTGAGATACCGACTACTTGCTGAGCAGGCCGATGACACCGCTACCCAGGTAGTACACGCCGACGCCGCCGATGATGACCCAGAGGGCGATTCGGTTCATCGACGGCGCTTTGCGGCCACCCTTGTTGGGCTTCAACTCGTCGTCGGGCAGGTAGTTCACTATTTCACCAGCGGAAAGAGAATCGTTTCGCGAATTCCGAGGCCGGTCAGGGCCATCAACATGCGGTCGATACCCATGCCCATGCCACCGGTCGGCGGCATGCCGTATTCCAGGGCACGCAAAAATTCCTCGTCGAGGCGCATGGCTTCGGGGTCTCCCCCGGCGGCGAGGCTCGCCTGCTCGATGAAGCGTTCGCGCTGCACGACCGGGTCGACGAGCTCGGAGTAACCGGTGGCCAACTCGAAGCCGTGCACGTAGAGGTCCCACTTCTCGACGACGCCGGCCAGGGAGCGGTGACCGCGCACGAGCGGGCTCGTGTCGACCGGAAAGTCCATCACGAAGGTCGGGCGCACCAGGTCGCCCTTGACGAAGTGCTCCCACAGCTCTTCGACGTACTTGCCGTGAATGGGATGGTCAATGTCGATGCCTTCGCCGTCGGCCAGAGCCACGAGGTCCGCCAGCGGTGTGTCGGGAGTGATCACGATGCCGGCGGCCGCCGACAGGCTGTCGTACATGCCGATGCGGTCCCAGTCGCCGCCGAGGTCAAACAGGGTGCCGTCGGCCCAGGTCACCACGTGCGATCCGGCGATGGTGAACGCGGCATCCTGGATCAGCTTCTGGGTGAGATCGGCGATGGAGTTGTAGTCGCCGTAAGCCTCATAGGCTTCGAGCATCGCGAACTCGGGCGAGTGAGTGGAGTCAGCACCCTCATTGCGAAAGTTGCGGTTGATCTCGTAGACGCGGTCGATGCCGCCGACCACGGCCCGCTTCAGAAAAAGCTCGGGTGCGATGCGCAGAAACAGCTCCGTGTCGAAGGCGTTGCTGTGGGTCTGGAACGGGCGAGCGGATGCCCCGCCGTGCATAACCTGAAGCATAGGGGTCTCGATCTCGATGAATTCGAGATCGGTGAACGTTCTGCGCAGGCTCGCGACGGCCTTCGAGCGGGACAGCACGTTGGTGCGGGCCTGCTCCCGGCTGATCAGGTCGAGGTAGCGGCTTCGCACCCGGGTTTCTTCGCTGAGTTCACCGTGCAGGTTGGGCAGCGGCAGCAGCGCCTTCGCAGCGACCTGCCAGTCGGTGACCATGATCGACAGCTCGCCGCGACGGCTGGAGATGACCTCGCCGGTGACAAACACGTGGTCGCCGAGGTCGACGAGGTCTTTCCAGGCGGCGAGGGACTCCTCGCCGACGGCGGCGAGCGAGACCATGGCTTGGATGCGGGTGCCGTCACCACTCTGCAGGCTCGCGAAGCACAGCTTGCCGGTGTTGCGCAGGTGCACGATGCGGCCGGCGAGGCCGACGGTGACGCCCGTGGTGGCATCCGCTTCGAGCTCGCCGAATTCGGCGCGTACGGCCGGAATGGTGTGGGTGACGGGAACCGACACCGGGTAGGCGCCGCCGGCCGGGCTCGCAGCGGCCGCGTTCAGGCGGTCGCGTTTGCCGAGGCGCACGGCCTTCTGCTCGTTCATCTCCGCGTCGGAGAAGCCCTCGGCGTCGTCGTTCGAGGCGGGCGTGGGGTTCTGGCTCATGCGGTTCTCCGTTGGTGCTGTCAGTTCAAATTTGAGCGGATGCTGCGGGTCACCCGAGCCGGATCGACACGTTGTCGATCAGCCGGGTGGTACCGACCCGCGCGGCGACGAGGATCCGAGCCGGCCCGCGGTAGTCGTCGTGCACCGCCAGAAAAGTCTGCAGGTGCACGATCACCAGATAGTCCAGTTTAACCAGCGGCTGGGCGGCAATGCGCGCGCGCGCCGCGGCGAGGGCGGCTGCGGGGCCGGCCTTCGCGGTCTCGGCGGCCGCAGCGAGCCCGGCAAAGAGTGCCTGCGCGGCCGTGTGCTGCGGCTCGTCGAGGTAGCGGTTGCGGCTCGACAGGGCCAGTCCGCTCGGTTCACGCACGGTGTCGACGACCTCAATTGCGCTGCGCAGGTTGAGATCGGCGACCATGCGCTGCACGAGAAAGACCTGCTGGCCGTCTTTTTGGCCGAACACCGCGGCATCCGGTGTCACGATGTTGAGCAGTTTTGCCACGACCGTGAGCATGCCGTCGAAGTGGCCGGGGCGCGCAGCGCCCTCGTACAGGGAACCGACCGACCCGGCGGTGACCCGGGTGTCGCTCGCTGCGCCCGGGTACATCTCGCGGGCACTCGGCGCGAACACGAACGAGACGTCCTCGCTCGCGAGGACGGCGAGGTCGGCGTCGAGGGTACGCGGATAGCTGTCGAGGCCTTCGCCAGCGCCGAACTGCAGCGGGTTCACGAAGATCGATACAACCACAATGTCGCCGAGGGCGTGCGCCCGTCGCACGAGAGCGAGGTGACCGGCGTGCAGGGCACCCATGGTCGGCACGAGCACAGTGCGGGTATCGCCGCCGGTCAGCGCCGCCCGATCGCGGGCCCGCCCCAGACGATCGTGCAGCTCAGTGACGGTACGGAGGACTTCGATGGTGCTCATTCGACCTCCCGGTCGTCGTCAAGCGGATGCTGGCGGTGTTCGATCTCGTCGAATCCCGCCAGATCCAGTCGTTCGGGGCTCGTGCGCCCCAGGGCGTTTTCCATCGCGGAGCGCAGCAGCGGACCAAGAATAGCCCCCGGATGCTCGAGGCCGATTCCGGCGAGCATACGAGTGGCCTGCTCGACGATCGAGGTGGAGAAGGCGGTGGCGATCTGGATGGCCTCGGCGTAACTGGCGCGGTCGGCCTCGGCGACGATGAGCGGTTCGCCGCCCATCTCCACGGCGAGCGCCTGCGCGATCGGCAGCACCGGGCCGGGCGCGGTCACGGCGAAGTAGCTGTCGGCGAGCCGGGCCAGGTCGAGGCTGGTGCCGGTGAAGGCCATGGCCGGGTGGATGGCGAGCGGGATCGCGCCGGCGGCCTGCGCCGGAGCGAGCACTGCGGTGCCGTAGCGGGCGGAGGTGTGCAGCACGAGCTGGCCGGGCTGCCAGGTATGCGTCGCGGCGAGGCCCTGCACGAGGCTCGCCAGCTGGGCGTCGGGCACCGCGATGATGACCAGTTCGCTCCGTTCTACGACCTCGGGCACGGTCAGAATCGGCACGAGCGGTAAAATGGCCTCGGCGCGGTCCCGGCTGGCCTGCGAGATCGCGGAGATGCCGACGATTGCATGGCCGGCGCCCGCGAGCGCGGCGCCAAGAATGGGGCCGACGTGGCCGGCACCGATGATTCCGACGCCGAGACGTCCCGGTTTGGCTTTCATTCGGTCGCTCCCTTGGTTGGTGCCGGTGCCTCGGCCCGGCTCCACTGATGACTGGTGTCGGCGAGCGCCGACCGCACCGCGCCCGTAGACATCCACTCGAACAGAACCAGGGCTTCATCGACGTCGATGACGCTGAGGGAGGCAGCCACCGGCCCCGCTACCGTGTGTAGGTCGGCCGACGCGAGGCGCAGGCGTCGGCGCACGGGCCCCTGGTTGATGCGCACGCCCTGCATCCGCGCCAGGGGCACCAGAATCAGGTCGCGCGAGAGCACCCCGCGGCGGATCAGGGCGACTTGGCCCGAGACTGCCCAGCCGGTGCGCCACCACGAGAACGGGCGCAGCCAGACCGCACGCGCGGGCGCGTTGCTGTAGCAATCGGCGACGCCGGCGTCACGTCTGCGACCGCCGAGCATGCCGTTTTCGACCAGGGCGCGATGACTGTCGGTTTCGAACCCGGGCAGCGCCAGTTCGAGCACCTTTTCGACGTCGATGAGGGTGCCGACCGGCAGGATGGTGGAGCTGGTCGCGGGGGTCGAGCTGCGGCCGGAGGCCTGCCCGGCCGTGTTGATGCTGATCTGCCACCAGCCGAACCGACGCCAGAGAATGGGCTGGGACACCTTGATCGCGTGGATGCGCCCGGGCGGCAGGGTCTGGCTGCTCGTGGAGAGGAGGCCGTAGCCGACCCGCACCCCATCGGGGGTGCCAGCGACGCTGAACCGCAACATCTTAGTGATGCGGGAGAAGTAGTATCCGACGCTGCCGATGAGGCCCGGCAGCACGGCGACGAGCACCCAGCCCCTGCTCCCGGCGGTCACACTGACGATGAGCCCGATCGCCGCCAGAAGCAGAAAGACGGTGAAGCCGCTGAGAACGATCGACCCGATCAGGCGGCCCAACGGAATGCGCACGACCGACTCCGGCGGTGCGGCATCCGGGTCCAGTTCCGGGGCGACAAAGTCGTGGTAGCGGGCGGTCGCGAAGTCGCCGAAGGCGGAGTGCGGGGTGGGCGGGCCGATCACGGTCGGTGCCGCACTGGTACCGGGCCGTGCTGTGTTGGGTGGTGCGGTGTTGGGTGGTGCGGTGTTGGGGGGTGCGGTGTTGGGTGGTGCGGCGAGGACGCCGGACGCTTCCGTCGGCTGCCGGGCCCGCCGCAGGCCCGAGGCGAGGTGCAGGAGGTCACGGCGCAGGTCATCCGCTAATTTTTAGCGGAGATCGGCGAGCTGCACATTGCGGTCTTGCCGGGCGACGGTGATTTCGAGCCGGGCGGCTCCGAACAGCCGGGGAACCAGCGGCCGGGCGAGGTTGACGCCCTGCACCCGGTCGAGGCGGGCCTTGCGGTTGCTGCGAAAGATGACGCCGCTGCGCACTTCGACGATCTCGCCGGTCACACGAAAGGTGTGCATGCGCCAGGAGAGGTAG
>NZ_JAJAYI010000008.1 GCF_026786305.1 Cryobacterium sp. | reverse complement strand
CGACTTTCCGAACCTATTCGTCATCGACGGACCGAATGCGAGCCTCGGGCACAATTCGGCCATTTACATGATCGAGACCCAGATTGATTACATCCTGGGAGCGCTCGACTTCCGTGCAGCGAACGGTGGGGTGGTGCTAGAGGTAACGCTAGCGGCGGAACAGGAATACACCCAGATGATCGACGAGATGAGCCGGTCGACCGTGTGGCTGACGGGCGGATGCACGAGCTGGTACGTCGACGATCGCAGCACACGACTGACTCTGTTGTGGCCTGGGCCAGCCCGAGCGTTCAGGACAACGAATGGGAGCTTCCAGCCATCCGCGTACACGATTTCTGCGACCGCCGGATTCAGCTTAACCGCCTGACCGAGTACGACGCGAACAGCGCCGAGTACGACGGCGAAGGATGCGAATTCGTTCGGGCGTGCCCGGTGCCTATGGCTGGTGTTGCGGGATGATCTGGCAAACAGTTCCTGCTGAGCAGTCGGCTGGGTCGAGGTTCTGGCTGGCCTCAATGAGGTGCTGCAGCTCTGACTCGAGGAGCGCGAGTTCTCGTTGCCTGGCGCGCACATCTTCGAGCTTCCCGGCGAGCAGGGCGGCGACATGCTCGCATGGCACAGCGCCGGCCTCGCGGAGCGAAATGATGCTGCTGATGTCTGTCAGCGACAGCCCGGCAGCCTGCGAGGCCCGGATGAACCCAAGACGAGAGGCGGTGGCCTCGTCGTACTGGCGGTAACCGTTCGCTTCACGTGCTGCGGAGGGCAGGAGTCCCCGACGTTCATAGAATCTGATGGTTTGCGCGTTCACCCCGGCGACGAGGGCAAGATCTCCAATTCGCATAGTCCCAGTGAACCACTTGACCTTGCACCATAGTGCAAGGTTTATCGTGAGTGCTATGGAGATCACGTTGCAGTACTTCGATGGATGCCCGAACTGGACTATCGTTGCGGAGCGGCTGGCCGCGATCGCCCAGCCCAACCCCGACATGACGGTGACCCACCGACTGGTGGAGACCCCCGAGGACGCGGAGGCGATCGGCTTCCGCGGATCACCGAGCATCCTCGTCAACGGCACAGACGTGTTCCCGGACCCGTCGGCCCCGGTTGGGCTCGCCTGCCGCATCTACGTCACACCCGACGGCATCGCCGGTGCACCGACGCTCGAGCAACTGCAGGCGGCGATCCGCGCGAGCTGAGCAGCACAACTGTGAGCAGGACCACGCTGTGATCCGGCCACGGTGCCGGCAGAAAGGAACATCACGTGAACGAGGACTACGACCTGTTCGTCATCGGCGCCGGGATGGCCGGCACAACGGCAGCGAATAAGTGCGCCGCCCAGGGCTGGCGGGTAGGCATCGTTGACGCGCTCCCTTACGGCGGCACCTGCGCGCTGCGCGGCTGTGATCCGAAAAAGATACTCCGCCGTGGCGCGGAAGTGATTGATGCCGCTCGCTTGATGCAGGATAAAGGCATTACCCAGAACGGGGTGTCGATCGATTGGGCGGCGTTGATGCGCCACAAGCGAGGCTTCACAGACGGTGTGCCGCAAAGCATGGAGGACGAACTCACTGGCAACGGGGTGATGACCTTCCACGGTAGCGCCCGGTTCACCGGACCGAACCAGCTCGACATCAACGGAACAGAACACCGTGCAAAGCATTTCCTGATCGCAACCGGGGCGCGCCCACGCCCACTGAGCTTCCCCGGACATGAGCACCTGATCGACAGCACCGACTTCCTGAACCTGGACGCGTTACCGCACCGGATCGTGTTCATCGGTGGCGGATTCATCTCCTTCGAGTTCGCGCACATTGCTTCGCGCGCCGGGGTGGACTGCGTGATCATCGACCACGGTGACCGCCCCCTCCGCGAGTTCGACCCCGACCTCGTTGAACTCCTCATAAAAAGAACCGAGCAAACCGGAATCCAGGTGCAACTGACCACCACGATCACCCGCGTCACCCGCACCGCCAGCGGACTGGACCTAACGGTGGACCAGGGCGGGAAAACTTTCACAATCGGTGCGGACCTGGTGGTGCACGGTGCCGGCCGCGTCGCCGACCTTGACGGGCTGAACCTCGATGCCGCGAACATCGCATCAGGGCCGCTGGGTGTCGCCGTCGCCGGGCATCTGCAAAGCACCACGAATCCCGCGGTATATGCGGCAGGCGACGCCGCCGACCCCCCCGGCAAACCTCTGACGCCCGTCGCGGTGTTCGAGGGCAAGGTGGCAGCGTCCAACATGCTCACGGGCAGCACCACGACCCCCGACTACACGGCCGTGCCCACCACCGTGTTCACAATCCCGGAGCTCAACCGGGTCGGCATCCTCGAACATGAAGCACGTAACAGCGGCCTCGACATCGACGTGCGACACAACGACACCAGCGGCTGGTACTCCAACTACCGCGTGGGCGAGACAACAGCAAGCGCGAAGATCATCATCGACAAAGCGACCGACCGGATCCTCGGCGCGCACTTACTCGGACCCGGCTACGCCGAACTGATCAACATCTTCGGCCTCGCCATCAAACTCGGCCTGACCTCCCGGCAGCTGAAATCAATGACCGCGACCTACCCATCCATCGGCGCAGACCTCGGCTCCATGCTCTAGCGCGGACCTCCACCCGAGCCCCCACCGCGACCAACATCTACTCGGCGGCCGGGATGTCGCGTCCGTCGCTCGCTGACCTACCCCCCGTGCTCGTGACGGGGTGATCAGCTGCAGGGTTCAGGCCGACGTCGACGCGACGTACTCTCGGCCGATGAAGTTCCTCAGCATTGGGCTGGTCGGAGCCGGTGCGGTGGGGATTTGAGTCATGGTGTTCCCCGACGGGCGACTGAAGGACTGAAGGACTGAAGGACTGGAGGGCGAGGATCAGTCTTCTTCTTCAGCGCGCGACAGCCTCTGCGACACATAGACGGGAATGAACGACGCAAGGATGATGACGGTGGCGACGACGTTGACGACGCTGGCCTCATTGGGGCGGGCCATCTGATTCATGATCCAGAGCGGAAGCGTATCCACTCCCGGCGGTGCCGTGAAGATGGTCACCACGACCTCGTCGAAGCTGAGGGCGAACGCCAGCAGGCCACCGGCGACGAAGGCGGTACGGAACTGGGGGAAGGTGATGAGTCTGAAGGTCTGCCAGAGTCCGGCCCCGAGGTCCATCGAGGCCTCCTGCAGATTCGGGCTCATCCGCCTCAGACGGGCGAGCACGTTGTTGAAGACCATGACCATGCAAAAGGTGGCGTGGGCGACGATCATGCCGAAGTACCCGATCTGGATGCCGACAGGTTCGAGGATGTTGTTGTACGTGTTGCTCAGCGCGACACCGGTGACGATACCGGGAAGCGCAATGGGGAGCACGACGAGCAGGTTGACTGTCTGCTTGCCGAAGAAGCTGTAGCGCTGCAGCGCGAACGCGGTGAGCGTGCCGAGCACGAGTGCTATTGCGGTGGCGCCGAGGCCAACGACGACCGAGTTGAGAAGGGCGGCACGGATGGGCTCGCTGGTGAAGGCGACCACCCACCAGCCGAGTGAGAAATCCGTCACCGGCCAGCTCGCGATTCGGGCGGCGTTGAACGAGTTGAGCACGACCAGAGCGAGCGGGATGTACATGAACGTGAGCACGACGGCGACGATGGCTCCGAGGCCGATCTTGGCTCCGCGGGTGAGTCTCAGCAAAGGGGGGGCTCCTACATCCGGTCGAGTGCGCCGGTCTTCCGAACGGCGAACAGGTAGACCAGCACGAAAACGATGGGTACGACCGAGAAGGCGGCCGCGATGGGCGGGTTGAGGTTGATGTTCGAGGCGATGATGCTGCCGATCATCTGGGTAGACCCGCCCACGAACTTGGCGGCGAGGTAGTCGCCGAGGCTGAGCGAGAAGGTGAATATTGAGCCGGCGATAAGGGCGGGCTTGAGCAGGGGGATGACGACGGTGCGGATAGTGGTCCAGCTGCGGGCCCCGAGGTCGGCCGACGCGTCGAAGAGGTTGGCCGGGATTTGGCGCACAGCGGTGTAGACCGGCAGCGCCATATAGGGGAACCACAGGTAGGTGAGGGTGAGCACCACGGTCGTGTAGCTGAATCCCGGACCGCTAATGCCGAGGGGTTCGAGGGCCGAGTTGAAGAAGCCGTTCTCGGTGAATGTGATGCGCATCGCGAGGATCTTCACCAGGTATCCGGCCCAGAGGGGCAGGGTGATGGCGACGCCCAGGAAGGCGCGCAGCCACGGTGACGCCACCTTCGCCATGAAGATGCCCAGCGGGATGGAGAACACCACGCTGAGTAGAGTCACCAGCAGCGCGATGGACAGTGTTCGCAGCGAGGTGGACAGGTAGGCGGGGTTCTCCACCAGCCTGATGAAATTGTCGAGGGTGAATCCCGGAACGACCTTGGAGGTGAACGGGTCGGTGCGCCAGAACGCGGTGATCAGGAGCATCACGAGCGAGAAAATGTAGACGCCGACGAGCCACGTCATCGGGAGGGCCAGCAGCCCGAGCAGGCGCAGCCGCGGGCTGCGGTGAAGCCGGGTCGAGATGGGCTTGCTGCCGGCGGCCGCGACGCGGCCCGGCTCGCCCGTCGTGACGCGGGGCACTGTGCTGGTCACGGTTTTTCCTTTGGTGCTTGCGGATGCGGGTGGCGGGGGTGGGGGGGGGGCGCCCCCCGGCCCCCCCCCCCCGCACGCGGCCCACAGGAACCTCCACGGGCCGCGCCAGACCCTCGACAAATTTTGGACGGTG
>NZ_JAJAYI010000007.1 GCF_026786305.1 Cryobacterium sp. | reverse complement strand
GGCTGTTTATTTTTTTAATAAGAGCCTGGGGGGGGGGGTGGGCTCCGCGGCCCCCCTTACTCCAAACCCCGGGCCCGGGCCGGCCCCGCCCCAAACCCGCGGGGGCCCGCACGGTTCAGTAATTCGTCGGCGAGCGTTGATTCCAACTCGCGCAGGCGATTTTCGAGCCCGCGCACATGATCCTCGAGTTCGAGGATACGACGAATGCCTTCCAGACTCACGCCTTCGGAGCCCAGTTCCGCAATCTCACGGAGCTTTGCCACGTCGAGCATGGAATAACGGCGGCTCTTGCCGGGGGTGCGTTCCGGGCTGACGAGGCCCAGGCGATCGTATTGGCGCAGGGTTTGCGGGTGCATTCCCGCAAGCTCTGCGGCCGTGGAAATCACGAAAACCCGGGTGGTCTCGTCCATGATTAGCCCTTCGCCCGCGCGATCAGCTCATCGCGCGGGTTCTCCTTGGGCAGGGCTTCGGCGAAAGCGGCGAGCTTCTCTTCCGCATCCTTCGACAGGTGCGAGGGCACCGCGACCTGCACGACCGCGAGCAGGTCGCCCGTGCCCTTGGTCGTGGTGACGCCGCGACCCTTGACCCGCAGCACGCGGCCACCGGGAGTGCCGGGGGCTACTCGCAGTTTGACCGGAGCGCCACCGAGGGTGGGCACCTCGATCGTCGCGCCGAGGCTCGCCTCGACGAAGGTCACCGGCACGGTCACGCGAAGGTTGAGGCCGTCACGTTCAAACACCGGGTGCTTGCGCACGGTGATCGTCAGCACGATATCGCCGGATTCTCCGCCGTCGGGGCTGGGCTGTCCCTTACCGCGCAGACGAATCTTCTGCCCGTCGGCGACTCCGGCCGGAATCTTCACCTTGATCGGACGGCCGTCCTGCGTCTGCAGACTGATCTGGTCGCCCTGGGTGGCCGTGATGAATTCGATGGTCGTGGACGCGATCACGTCACGGCCGCGGGTGGGCGCGCCCGACCCGCGGTAGCCGCCGGTGGGGTTGCCGAAGCCGGCACCGCCACCGCCACCTCTGCCGAACATACCCCCGAGGATATCGTCGAAGCCGCCCTGCTCGAAGGTATAGCTTTGCTGACGGCTTCCGCCGCCGAACATGCCACCGAAAGCGTCCTCGAATCCACCGCTCTGGGCCCGGCCGCCGGGCGCGGCGAACCGCGCCCCGCTGCCCATGGCACGTACGGCGTCATATTCCTTGCGCTGGGCCGCGTCGTTCAGCACCGAGTGCGCCTCGCTGAGTTCCTTGAACTTCGCCTCTGCGGCGGGGTTCCCCGGGTTGGAGTCCGGGTGGTATTTGCGAGCGAGCTTGCGGTACGCCTTCTTCAACTCGGCCGGAGTGACATCTTTCGGCACCCCGAGAACCTTGTAGAAGTCCTTGTCGAACCAGTCTTGGCTAGCCATCGCTCGGTACCTGAACCACGACCTTGGCCGCACGCAGCAGGGTGGAGCCGAGGTAGTACCCCGTCTCCGCGACGTCGCCGACGGTTTCGGTGTCGACGGCCGCACTCGGCTGCTGGAAGATCGCCTCGTGCATTGTCGGGTCGAAGGGGTCTCCGACCGTACCGAACGAGGTCAGGCCGAGGCGCTCAACGCTTGCGCGCAGCTTGGCCGCGATCGTCGCGAAGGCGGAGTCGGGCACGAGGTCGCCGTGCTTCTCAGCACGGTAGATGTCATCGAGTACTGGAATGAGCACCCTAACGATATCCCCGGTCACGCGCTCTTTCTCGATGGCACGGTTGGCTTCGGTGCGCCGACGGTAGTTGGCGTACTCGGCCGTCACGCGCTTGAGGTCGGCGAGGTGTTCGCTCGTCGGCTCCGCCACTTCACGCTCTGCCGCGTCCAGAATGTCCTGAACGGTCAGTTCGTCTTCTTCGATACCGTCCGCCGAATCGTCGGTTCCGGCTTCAGAAGCGGATACCGCGTCGGGCGCTGATTCTGCAGGCGCGGGCGCACCCGACGCGGTGCTGCCGTCTTCGGGCTCCCCCGCGGCGGAAGCATCGTTGTCTGGATGTTTCTTGTCAGCCATAGCTGCGGCCTACTTCTTCTTGTCGTCGTCGTCGTCGTCGACAACCTCGGCGTCGACAACGTCTTCGTCCTTGTTCTCATCGGCAGGAGCCTCACCGGCGCCGGCTTCGTCAGCCCCGGCCGCAGCATCCGCTTGGCTGGACTTGTAGATGGCTTCGCCGAGCTTGCCCTGGCTGTCATTGAGCTTGTCGAACGCGGTCTTCACCGCGTCATCGTCGTCGCCGGCGAGAGCGGACTTGAGGGCGTCGACGTCAGCCTGCACCTCATTCTTCACGTCTTCGGGCAGTTTGTCGACGTTGTCCTTGATCAGCTTCTCGATCGAGTAGGCGAGCTGCTCGGCCGTGTTGCGGGTCTCGGCGACTTCGCGCAGGCGCTTGTCCTCGGCGGCATGCTCTTCACCCTCGCGCACCATGCGCTCGATGTCTTCCTTCGCGAGCGAGGATCCGCCCGTGATGGTCATCGACTGCTCGGTTCCGGTGCCCTTGTCCTTGGCGGACACGTGCACGATGCCGTTGGCGTCGATGTCGAAGGTGACCTCGACCTGCGGAATTCCGCGCGGCGCCGGCGCAATACCGGTGAGCTCGAAGGTTCCGAGGTTCTTGTTGTCGCGGGTGAACTCGCGCTCGCCCTGGAACACCTGAATCGCAACGGATGGCTGGTTGTCATCGGCCGTGGTGAAGGTTTCGCTGCGCTTGGTCGGGATGGCCGTGTTGCGCTCGATCAGGCGGGTCATGATGCCGCCCTTGGTCTCGATGCCAAGGCTCAACGGGGTGACGTCGATGAGCAGAACGTCTTTGCGCTCGCCCTTCAGCACACCGGCCTGGAGCGCGGCGCCGACGGCGACGACCTCGTCAGGGTTGACACCCTTGTTCGGGTCCTTGCCGCCGGTCTCGCTCTTGACGAGCTCGTAGACGGCGGGCATGCGGGTGGAACCACCAACGAGAACGACGTGGGCGATGTCGCCGACCTTGACGCCGGCCTCACGAATGACGTCTTGGAAGGGCTTCTTCGTGCGGTCGAGCAGGTCTTCGGTCATCTTCTCGAACTGGGCGCGGGTGAGTGTCTCGTCGAGGTTGGCCGGGCCGTTTTCGGTCAGGGACAGGTAGGGCAGCTGGATGCTCGTCGACATACTCGACGAGAGTTCCTTCTTGGCCTGCTCGGCGGCTTCCTTGAGGCGCTGCTTGGCGATCTTGTCCTTGGACACGTCGACGCCGGTGGTCTCCTTGAAACGCTTGATCAGGTGATCAACGATGCGCTGATCCCAGTCGTCGCCGCCGAGGCGGTTGTCGCCAGCGGTCGAGCGCACCTGGATCGTGGAGAAGTCGTCGTCCTTGCCCACCTCGAGCAGCGACACGTCGAAGGTTCCGCCTCCGAGGTCGAAGACCAGAATGAGCTCGTCTTCCTTGCCCTTGTCGAGGCCGTAGGCCAGCGCGGCAGCGGTGGGCTCGTTGATGATGCGCAACACGTTGAGTCCCGCGATCTCGCCGGCCTCCTTGGTGGCCTGGCGCTCGGCGTCGTTGAAGTACGCGGGCACGGTCACGACGGCGTCGGTGACCTTTTCTCCCAGGTACTGCTCGGCGTCACGCTTGAGCTTGGCGAGAATACGCGCCGAAATCTCCTGCGGGGTGTACTTCTTGTCGTCGATGACCACGTTCCAGCCGGTGCCCATGTGGCGCTTGACGCTGGAAATGGTGCGGTCAACATTGGTGACGTTCTGGCGCTTGGCTGTCTCTCCGACGAGGACTTCGCCGTCCTTGGTGAACGCAACCACCGAGGGGGTGGTGCGCAAGCCTTCAGCGTTGGCGATGACGGTGGGTTCTCCACCTTCGAGCACGGCCACCACAGAGTTGGTGGTTCCGAGGTCAATACCTACTGCACGAGCCATGTGGGTTGTTCTCCTTCAATCATGTGCGAAACGAACGACAAAGTAATTTCAAGACTTGAGCCTCGATGACTCAAGTATTCCAGAACGACCAAACCAGTGTCAATTTTTGCAGCTGAAAGTTGAGTGTGAGTGACTCAACTTTGATTCGAGTGGATGCTGCGGGCCGGCGAATACCGCTGTTTACCCCGGGGTAGTAGATTGTGGACACGACCGAGACTGTCACCCGAGACGCGGAAGCCGTTCCAGCGCCCGGTCGGGTGGTGGCCTGGGCATTCCGGGACCAGGGGTCGGCTGCGTTCGACGCGGTCGTCACGACCTTCGTCTTGACCGGGTACATCACCGCGTACATCACCGCGTACATCACCGGCTCCTCCTTCGGTGACGAAGACGTCATTTCGGCCCAGCTCGGCTGGGCTCTGCCCATCGCCGCGCTGGTAATCGCCGCGCTGGTAATCGCCGCGCTGGTAATCGCCGCGCTGGCCCCGGTCGCTGGGCAATGCTCCGATATCTCGGGCCGCCGCACGTTCCGGCTCGGCGTCGATACCTTCGAGGTCGTCGCAATCACGGCCGCGATGTTCTTCGTGCAGGCTTCGCCGAACCACCTCGTGCTCGGCCTGTGTCTCGTCGCGGTCGGCGCGCCCGGTACCGGTCGGCGCGCCATTCATAGCTGGCGCGCCCACCCGCAGCTGGCGCGTAGAACACCGTCGCGCGGCTGGCTGGGCGCCAGCCCACCTTTGCCTGAGTATCCGCTGAAATGGGGCTATTCCCTCGCTTGGGGGGTAGATGCCGGTCAGACTGAAGTTCATGACACTGACCCAGCTCCAGAAGGCCGAACTCCTACTCTCGCTGCACGTACCGGGCGAGCCTCTCATCGTGACCAACGTGTGGGATGCCATCACCGCCAAAGTCGTGGCCGATGCCCCCGGCGTCAAAGCCCTCGCTACCGCGAGCCACTCCATGTCGAACGTGCGCGGCCTGCAAGACGGTGAAGGACTCTCGCTCGACGAGGCCATCCGTGCTGCCGCGATTATCGCGGGCGCCGTCGATCTGCCGGTCTCAGCCGACTTCGAGAAGGGATACGCACCGGATGCCGTGGGCGTGACCCGCAATGTGCGTCGCCTCATCGAGGAATCCGGCATCGTCGGCATCAATATTGAGGACTCGGTCGGCGCCCCGAAGGCCCCGCAGTTCGATATCGAGACCGCCGCCGCCCGTGTGGCCGCGGCCCGGGCCGGCGCCGACCAGAGCGGCATCCCGCTCGTGATCAACGCCCGCGTCGACACCCTCGCCGGTGGGGGCGCCTGGAACGAAGCCGTCGCACGCGCCAACGCTTACCTCAGTGCCGGCGCCGACGTCGTCTTCTTTCTCGGCTTGACCGACGAAGACAAGGTGGCGCGCGCGGTCGAGCAGGTCAACGGCCGCATCTCCGTAATCGGCGCCCCCGGACTCGTGCCTCTTGCGCGCCTCGCCGCGCTCGGCATCTCCCGGGTCAGCTTCGGCCCCGGTACCCTCGGCCTCACCCTCGCTGCTCTGCAGGCCGCAGCCACCAACCTCACCGCGCTCGGTGAGTACCCCGCCGACCTCGGCTTCACGTTCGCACTGTAAACAGCACTCGCACCGAGGCCATCAGCATCCGCTCGTCAACGGATGCGGGTGGCCTCGTTGTGTGCAATGAGTTGCCAGGTCGCGCCCTCGTCGGCGGAGACCCAGCCCTCCCAGTTGTAGCTGTCGGGGGTGATGGCGGTGAAGTTCCAGCGGATCGGGCGACCGTCGGTGCGGGTGCCCTCCTGCCGCACACCGTGGCGATACGGCGTGGCCACGAGCTGGCAGTATTCGCCCTGGGCCGGGGCGAAGTAGCTCACCCGCCAGGCACCGGCGAGCGGGTCGTAGACACGCACGGTGGTGGCGACGGTTTCAAATCCAGACGGATGCGTCGTGCTCGCGACGACCTCGACGTCTTGCACGGCCCGGCCATCGAGAATGAATTCGACCATCCAGATAAAGTCGCGTTCGATCCATTCGCCCGTGGTCTCGTCGAGGCAAGAGCCCTTGGCGGCCCAGGATCCGACCATCTGGCCGAAGCGGTGCATGCGCCCGGGGTATTCCGGAGTGGGGCCGTGCGCGATGAGCGCTTCGTCGAATCGGGTGGGCATGGAGGTCATATCCAAATTTTACCCGACGCGAGGTTACGATCGGATTACCCGCAGGCATCCACGTGCGCAAAGCGGATGCGTCAGCGGTCGATGGTGGTGCGGTGAAAGTTTTGGAACGAGCGTGAGGCCGTCGGGCCGCGCTGGCCCTGGTAGCGGGAGCCGTATTCGCTCGAGCCGTAGGGCTTTTCGGCCGGGGAGCTGAGCTGAAAGAAGCAGAGCTGGCCGATCTTCATTCCGGGCCACAGTTTGATCGGCAGCGTCGCGACGTTGCTGAGCTCAAGCGTGACATGGCCCGAGAAGCCGGGGTCGATGAAACCGGCCGTGGAGTGCGTGAGCAAGCCGAGGCGACCGAGAGAACTCTTGCCCTCGAGCCGTGCGGCCACGTTGTCGGGGAGGGTGACCTGCTCGTAGGTGGCGCCGAGTACGAACTCGCCCGGGTGCAGAATGAACGGCTCGTCGGGCTTGGTCTCGATGAGGTGGGTCAGTTCGGGCTGGTCTTCGGCCGGATCAATGTAGGCGTATTTGTGGTTGTCGAACAGCCGAAACAGGCGGTCGAGGCGCACATCGATGCTCGATGGCTGAATCATTGCGGCATCGAGCGGCTCCAAACCGATTCGTCCAGAGTCGAGTTCAGCCTTGATATCGCGATCGGAGAGCAGCACGATGCCAGCCTAGCGGCGCTGGCTTGATATGCTGGCACGGTTCCGATTGTTGTTCACTCACAGCGGTCGCGCGGATGTAGTTCAATGGTAGAACTTCAGCTTCCCAAGCTGATAGCGCGGGTTCGATTCCCGTCATCCGCTCTCTACGGTGCGCGTGTACTTGTGTGATTTGGGCAGCATGATGAGTCTTCTCGCACGGCTCATGAGCCTCGGACATCAGGGCTGAGCCACGGCTCAGGTTCGCCGGGTCGGCTTCGGGTGTCGGGTGAGCGCCGGTCGGTCCCTCCGCCCATTTGTCATGGTCAGACACATGTCGCGCAACTCAGGATTCGTCGCGCCAAGCCCAAGACTCTGCGACAGACTTCGAACATCCAGAAGCCGCCGAGTGCGGTAACTTGTCCGGCGGCAGACTTTCGCCACAGAGTTCGACATGCGTATTACGTGGTTGGCGTGTTGGGGTCGTCCCAGGGGCTCAGTCCCGGCGAGACGGCCATTGGCGCGCTGCCCATCACTGCGGCTCTGTATTACCTGGGGTTCGTCCTCTTGGCGGCGATCGATGCTGCCGGGTTCGGATGGATAGTCCGCGCCACGCGCCGACGGCGGGCCGGATCGCTTCCGTCCGATTCCTGACGCTCTGTCGCGGGGCTCCGGTGTGCCGCGCCGACCCGAAGCAGCGGCCGGGCGAGTATCAGACCGCTGATGAGTCCGGCGAGGGCGACCGGGAATGCGACCAGAGCGCTGAGGTGAGGCCGCAGGGAATTTCCGAATAGAAGGGTCAGCCCGCCAACGAAGACCACCGGGCTGAGAACGAGGATGCATGCCCAGATTGGGGTGTCCATCCGCCGCGCCCAGACTGCGGCGGCGAAGAGAGCGGCCGAGCCAGCGAGGATGAGGAGCTTCCCGACACGGTCGCGCTCACGGGCTTCCCCGGTTGGTTCAAACAAGAAGGTCTTGTCGAGACCCGCGCCTAACACCGCGAGCGCCAGCGCGATGAGGGCGGCCCAGACGACGAGGATTCCGGCCCACACGACGCCGCGAAGCCAGCGAGATGTCATCGCTCCTCGCCCTGATGCTTCGTCCGTAGGTGCGGGCGCCCCGCGCCGACGCGAAGCAGAGGGCGGGCAAGAGTCAGACCGCTGATGAGCCCGGCAACCGCGACCGGAAAAGTAACCAGGGCGCTGAGGTGAGGAAGGTAGGAATTGTCGAAGATGAGGGTCTTCCCAGCACGATCTTGAGCGAGTGCCGCACCGGTCGGGGCGACGTGGTCGCAGAGGGTTGCCTCATGACACACGCCCCCGACAGCGGATGCCGGCTTGGACCCGACCCGAATCTGCGTCGTTAGAGGTCCCGGTATCGGGCGGGTCATCCTGCCCCTGCCCTGGGCATCAACTGTGCAATGATTCGCTTGTGATAGAACTTGGCCAACGTCTACGTTCGTCGTTTCGTTGGGTGGGTGACCGAACCGATCCTGACTATCGCGCAGACGTGACCGGATGGTGGCGTGACGCCGAAATCCTGGAAGAGCTTGGGGACGCCCTCGGCGGTTTGCACGGCACGCGCACACCTAGCGTTGTTATCGGCACACAATCGCGCGGCAGCCTCTTAGGAGTACTTACGGCAAAGGCGCTGAAAGTTAAATTTGCAAAAGTCCGCAAAAATCCTTCCCGCGGCTCGGACAGCGACTCATGGTGGGAAACGTCAACGTCGCCCGACTACCGCGACCGCCACCTCGATCTGGGCCTCCGGCGTTCGCTGTTGAAGTCGGGTGATCGTGTCCTGTTCGTCGACGACTGGATCGCCACAGGCGCTCAGGCTACTGCTGCGAAACGGTTGGTCGAGATGAGTGGCGCAACGTGGATCGGTGCCTCCGTCGTGGTCGATGGTCTTGAAGAGTCTGCACTCAGACGGCAGCTCAACTTGCGTTCCCTGGTCCATATTCGGGAGCTGTGAGAAGCCCCGTTTTAGGCAGGAACCGTGCGTATCGACGCACGGTCAGGGTCCGTTCTGCGGGCGCACGCCCAGAGCGCTCGCCCATGACCCACGTTTGCGTCGCAAGAGGGCGTGCGTCGTTCCGCGACCACCTCGCCGCGACCCACACGACGCCACAATCGCTCGGTTTTGGCGGCGAATTTTAAAGTATCCCTGGCGGGCCACGCGATGTACTCCGCGTGAGTCGATTGGAGGGGTGAAGAAGAGGGCAAGTTTGAAGTCCGGCAGGTGCTTGTCGACGTTCCGGTCAACGACAAGAATGGAAGGCCCCTCCCCGTCGACCGGCTGAGCTCGGGCGGCGCCCGGGACCCCGGCGGATACCTCAGCGCTCAGTACCGCAACCCGAGGCTTCCGGAATCGGCTCCGACCCCATTTCGCCGCGACAAGGCCATTCAAGCGCCAGCGCCACGTGCGGACCCAGCCACCGAGGGCCCGCAGGTAAGCGACGAAGAGGCCCCTCGCGCGGTCGAACTTCCCGGTGTCAGTGTCGCTGAAGGTGTCCGGATAGACGATTATCGAGACCGGCGGTCCGCCTGAGCCATGTCAAGAGCGTTCAGAATCATCGCCAGCTCTTCGACATCATCGGCTCCATACTCCAGTGTGCCGGGCGAAGAGTTCTCGCGGAGCGAGCAGGTTCGGACGGCTCCCGTTGTTGATCCACTGACGTCGAGAGGGGTGAAGAACCTCGAAGGGCGCGGCGACCGGCAGTCGACAAAGCTCCCGAGTGAACCGTCGGGCGAAACCTCCGCACGGCACGACCACGAAGTCAGCATCCAGAGTTAGCGCGTCGACTCTCGCCTGAAGTCCGCGAAGGAGGATGCTGCGCGCCGCGTTTGCCTCGGCACACTGAGCCCCCGTGACGAACTTCGCTGTCGACGTCCGTCCCCGATCGATGACCATCCAGCCACGGGCGGACAACGCTGGTGTGGTCCCACCCTCACCGAAAGCCTTCTCCTGCAGGGGAACGCTGGAGACGTGCAGTATCCCGACCCGGTAGTCCCCGGCGTCGTGCTTCGCGCGGACATAGCTGCCCAGGCTCTCGGCGGGGTGTGCCGGCAGTAGGTACTCGAGCGCGCTCATCCCGGCTTGCCGCTTCGCTCACGTAGACCGTGACGCTCATGCCCAGCCCTCCGCCTCTCTGCCGGTACCTCGCACCAATTTAACGGGCGGCGTCCGGGCGCCGCTCGTTACTTGTTCCGGCTCAAGAAGCCAATCCCCCGCCACCACTCCTCAATGGCCACGTTGAGCCTCAGAACCGGGTACGTCCAGTCCTCCTGTTTGCCGTCGCGTGAGACGCGGATGATGAGCTGCGCTTCATCCGGAAGGACCACCGCGGCGGGTAGCTCCTGAATCTGCAGCGCCTCTGCGCCCTGCTTCGAGAAGGAGTAGAGCGTAATGCCCTGACCGTACGTGAGCGCGGCAAAGTCCTGCTTGAACCCAATGAGCGAAAAATCCCGGGCCCGCCCTTGCCGCCGGCGTGGTGGAGCATGTCGTCCACGTCGGTGGCGCGCACCTTCACGAGACACGGAGGGCGGTACCAGGAAGAGAACAGCGACATCCCCGAGGGCTTGGGCACACGGGCCGAGTACCAGCCCGGTACAGCGTCAACCACAACGCACCACCCTTACGACGTCCTCGTTGACCCGGCGACCGAGCACACCCGTGAGCGGGAACAGAATCACCATCATGACAGCAACTCCCTCGGGGCGCGGTCGTGCTGCCCGCGCTGACACTCGTCCTTCACGCTACGAACGTCGCCTGCGAACCGTCAGGCCTGCGACCAAGGACTCCATGGCCGTCGCGAACGTCAGTATTCAAAGCATGAAGTTCGCACAACGACTTGAGGTTCCAAGCTCGGCCGCGAATCCGCGCACCATACTTCGACTGCCCACTAAGGAATCGGCGGGCTCAATCGGTCGTTGCAACGCCCCGTTGTGCTCGAGATCTGGGCCTGATCACGTTTTCGCGAGTGCTTGCAATAGCGTCCGCTGATGATCCGTGCGCGGAACAGGTGGCACGACGTTCCCTCAGATGTATTCCCGCACGGACTCGCCATTCCGGCAATCCCGGCTGACCTCCCCGCATCGGCTGCTCGCCCGACAGCCGACGGAAGTCGGAGGGTTGCAATTGCCCGATCAAGAAGATAACCGTCAGAACCCCGATCTCCAGAGACGGGCCCGTGTGGTCGTGTCCGCAGAGCTCGATGAAGCGGCAAGGGCCAAGGATGTGACCGATGTAGCCGTTTCGCCTGACCCGACAACGCTACCGGACCATATTGCTGTGAGGACGTCCGCCCGGGAGAACGAGCGCCGAGGAGGGCAGGTGTACTTGTGCCATCGATGAGTACTCTGATGGATGAGGTCTCGGGGCTGTACCTGGTCCATACCGAGTCCGGCTCGACGTACTCGATTGATCTCGACCGACAAGAGCTGTGCCGCATGTCCACGCCGGATGATCCCGCGCGAGTGCACGGTCTGCGGCGCGATGGTTCCACTGTCACCCTTTTGGACGTTCTCGAGTGCACGGTCGGCCGGCCAATGCACTTGCTGATCGACCTTGCGGTCCCAGGTGTGCTCGCCACGACGCGCCGAACCACCCCAGTGACGGGAATCGAGCGCGTAACCGGAGTCGTCGAGTCCCTCGCCCGTGTGGGTGCGTGAATTTTTTGAATTCATAGGCGAAAAAGACTCGCTGGATGGCGTTCTCCGCAGTTTGCTCAAACCTTCCTTGCCGTTCGTCCCAATAAACCGGAGCAGGACTAATTGGATCGTACCAGTACGGACCAATAGCCGAAAGTGGTCCTATGCTGGAGAGCGACCGACGAACAAAGGGGACACGATGACGAAATTCCTGAATGGGCACCCGTCACTCGACGCCGGCCCGGTGCCCAAGCATGCACAGCTGCGGGCGATCCTGCTGGAGCTCATCGAGCATGCGCTGGCTCCGCACGCGGCGATCCCCGCCGAACGAAAGCTAATGACCCAGTACGGCGTCAGCCGGTCCACGGTGCGTGAGGCGATCCGCCAGCTCGTCGAAGAGGGCCGCCTCTACGGCGTGCAGGGCAAGGGCACCTTCGTGGCCGGCGAACGCGTGCAGAGCGACCTGCACCTGGCCTCTTTCACGGAGGACATGCGCCGGCGCGGACTCATCCCAGCGACGATCGTGAACTCTCTCACCCTGGTCGATGCGCCGCTCGAGGTGCGGGCAGCACTCGGCCTCGGCGCAAATGCCAGGGTCTACGAGATCGACCGTATCCGGCTCGCCGGCGGCATCCCGATGGCGATTGAACGCGGTTACTACAAGGCCGAGCTGCTTCCAGACCTCGAGAGTAAGGACTTGACCCGTTCGCTCTACACGATTTTCGCGACCGAATACGGGCTGCGGATCGACAGAGCGGAACAGACCGTCTGGGCCGAGACCGCGGACGCGGGTGCCGCCAAGGTCCTCGGCGTCACCGAGGGCGCACCCCTGATCGTGTTCCGCCGCACCTCGGCGGCGGCCTCGGTATCCGTTGAGTACGTCACCTCGTCGTACCGCGGCGACCGCTACCAGGTACACATGACCCTGAATCTGCAACACGCTACTGCGCGATCTGCTACTTCCTCTTCCGCTTCGTCATCCGTCAGTGGAACCTGAAGACCCCAGGCCGTGGCGACGACGAGATCCAGGACCCGGCAGCGGCGGACTCCGCGGGAACGACCGTCTAGCCCGATCGCCCCGTGCCGCCGGCACGACCCGAAGCACCATGCAATTCGAATTTGGAGTACACCATGGCCGAAGTTGTTTTTGTTGACAGTGAAGCCGCGGCGGGGACGCTCACGGCGGCATCCATTCGTTCGCTGATCCTGCGGAAGCCGGATGCCGTGCTCGGCCTCGCGACCGGCTCGACGCCGCTCTCGGTCTACGCGGCCCTGGCCGCGACTTTCACTGCCGACCCGATTGACGTGTCCCGGGTGCGCGGCTTCGCCCTCGACGAGTACGTGGGCCTGCCCGCGGGCCACCCCGAAAGCTACCGCTCGGTCATCACCCGCGACGCCGTCGTGCCGCTCGGGCTCAACCCCGCGAACATCCAGGTGCCGAGCGGCGACCCGGCCACCATCCGCACGGCGGGCCCTGACTACGAGGCCGCCATCCTTGCCGCCGGCGGCGTCGACGTGCAGATCCTCGGCATCGGCCGCACCGGGCACGTCGGCTTCAACGAACCCGGTTCGTCGTTCGCCTCGGTGACGCGCATCAAGACCCTGACCGAGAAGACCCGCATCGACAACGCCCGCTTCTTTCCGTCGATCGACGACGTGCCGATCCACTGCATGACGCAGGGCCTGGGTACCATTCTCCGAGCGCGGCACCTCATCCTGTTGGCCTTCGGGTCCGAGAAGGCGGATGCCATCGCCGCCGCCGTGGAGGGACCGGTCAGCTCGAGTAAGCCAGGTTCCGTGATCCAGCTGCACCCGCACGTGACCGTAATCGTGGACGAGGCCGCCGCCTCGAAGCTTGAGAACCTCGACTACTACCGGTACGCCTGGGCCCACAAGCCGTGGCCGGGCATTTAGGCCGCGCCGCTGCACACTCACCCCCGCACCCTTTAGTCTGAATCCCGCGTCTGAACCCTTGGAGCAATCATCATGACCCCGCTCACCTCCCGTCCGGCCGGATTGGTCCCTGTCGAGCGTTCCGACGCACCGGTCGCGGATGACCGGGGCTCGGCCGTGTCGTCGCCCGCAGCCCCGTTGCTGGCGGCGCCGATGCTCATCTCCGGCGGAACCGTGATCGCGCCGGACGCCGTGCACTCTCCGGGCTGGGTGGACATCCGGGCCGGCCGGATCGTCGGCTGCGGCGCGGGGAAGCCACCCCGGGATCCGGACTTCAGCTTCCCGGAGAGCACCCTGGCCGCCGGTTACGTCGACGTCCACACCCACGGCGGGGGTGGCAGCAGCTTCAACGACCAGGGCTCCGCCGTCGCCGCCGCGCAGATCGCCGAGACCCACCGCGCCCACGGCACCACGACCCTGATGGCCAGTCTTGTCACGGCCCCGCTGGACGAGTTCGAGCGCACCGTGGCGGCCTTGGCCGGGCTGGTCGAGCAGGGACTGCTGGCCGGCATCCACCTGGAGGGTCCCTGGCTGAGTCCGGCCCAGCGCGGCGCCCACGACGAGGCCCTGCTGCGCACGCCGGACGCCGAGAGCATCGACCGGATCATGCGGGCCGGCCGCGGCACCGTGCGAATGGTCACCATTGCGCCCGAGCTGGAGGGTGGACTCGCCGCCGTCCGCCAGATCGTGGGCTTCGGGGCCGTGGCCGCGATCGGGCACACCGACGCGACCTACGACCTGACCCGGCAGGCGATCGCCGCGGGGGCCACGGCCGGCACCCACGTGTTCAACGCGATGCGGCAGATCCACCACCGCGAGCCCGGCCCGGCGCTCGCCCTGCTCGAGGACCCCACGGTATTCGCCGAGCTCATCGCAGACGGGGTGCACCTGCACCCGGCCATAGTGCGTTTCATCATCGAGAGCCCCTCGCGGCCCGTCTTCGTGACGGATGCCATGGCCGCCGCCGGCGCGGACGAGGGCGACTACCAGCTCGGCGCCCTCGACGTGAGCGTCTCCGACGGCCAGGCGCGCTTGGCCGACGGCACCATCGCCGGCAGTGTGCTCACCTTGAGCGCGGCCGTGCGCTACGCCGTGCACACCGCCGGCGTGCCCGTGGAGATCGCGGTGCGCGCCGCCACCCAGAACCCGGCCGACATGATCGGTCTCCCGGATCGGGGCCGCCTCGCGGCAGGCAACCGCGCCGACCTGATCGTGCTGGGCGCAGGGCTCCAGGTCACCGCGACCCTGCAGGCCGGTCTCTGGGTGCCGTGCGCGAGTGATTGAGGCCGGTATTCAAGTCTCGTGATGGAGCTCGTCGAGATCACGTTCGGCGGGTCGCAAGAAGCTCCACCACCGCGGCGATCACCGGGGCTGCCGATGGATTTCCAGAATGACATTGTTGAGGCCGGACCGGTTGGCACTCGTGGCACGGATGATTACTGTAGGTCGGCGGCGCCCCTCGCCCGCAGTGCGGCACCGAGCAGCCCGGCATTCTCACCGAGCAAAGCGGGCAGGAGCACCGGTCGGCGGTGAAAGCTAAGCAGGCCGTCGACTCGTTCCTGCAGCGGCAAGAAGAGGGCGTCGCCGGCCTGGGCGAGACCCCCGCCGATCACGACCGCGTCAGGGGCGAGCACGGCTGCGAGCTGGCTGATCGACAGGGCGAGTGCATCGAGGGCCGCGTCCCAGATCCGCGACGCCACGGGGTCTCCCTGCCTCACGCGCTGGAGGACTTCTTTGGCACCTGGCATGTGGGTGCTCGTTTCGGCCCGGTAGCGGCGGGCAATGGCACCCGCAGACGCCACCGTTTCCAGGCAGCCGCGGGCGCCGCAAGCGCAGAGCTCGCCCCGTGGGTCGATCACTGAGTGACCGATCTCACCCGCGTAGCCGGAGCCGGAGTGGGCGCGGCCGTTCACGAAGAGGGCCGCCGCGACCCCTGTTCCGATAACGAGCACAACCACGTCACGATAGGGGCGGGCTGCGCCGAGCCGGAACTCCGCGTCGCCGGCTGCGCGCACATCGTGTGAAAAGGAGGCCGGGAGACCGAGCCGCTCGGTGAGGAGATCTCTGAATGGCACCCGATCCCAGGCGAGGTTGGCTGCGCGCACGGCGATACCGCGCTCGTCGTCCACGATGCCCGGCGCGATCAATGCGACCGCGGCCGGATGCACGTCGGGGAAGTCGTGCCGGAACCGTGCGGCGACGTCCTCCACGTGGGCGAGCACGACATCCGCCGTGCCCGCGCCGGAAACCGGGGTGGCCGTGCGGTCGAGGCCGATCATGGCGCCGGTGGTGTCGAACAGGGCCGACTTCATGTCGGTTCCTCCGACGTCGAAGGCCAACACTGCGGCGCCGGCTCCCAGGGGGGAGGCCGACACCACCGTGGCGGGATCGGACATCAGCCGCGCTTCACGATCTGCTCGCTCCAGCGGCTGTAGGTGGCGAGGTCGCGCAGCAGACGTCCGGCGAAGGCGGACTGCAGCTCAGGGGTGGCCCGCACAAGTTCGGCAGCGTTCGCGTATTCGGTCACTGCCCGCTCCGGTTTTCCCGTGCGTAGCCAGCGATCGGCAGCACCCAGCCTCTTGCCCAGGTCTTTGGCTACCTTCTGCGGCACGCAGTCCCCGGTTGCCGCGGCGATGGTGCGACCGGTCCAGTCGCCGGCGTCCCGGGCCGCGGCGACGAGGTCGCTGTGGGGGGTTCGGGCATCCGTTCGGAAGACGCCTTCTTGCAGTGCCCTGGCCTGGGGCGCAGACATCTGGTTGTAGGCGAACAGTGCGGCCCCGTCACTGCCGGCGTCACGCACGGCCTGCACCTGGGCCAGCAGCACATCGGGGGTTGAGCCGCGGAACGGGCCGTAGGTGGCGGTGTAGAGCAAGTTGTCGGTGCCGACGATGCCTCGCATCAACGCTGTTTCCTGGGCCACCGAATCCGCGGTGGTTCCGAACGACATCCCGGTCAGCACGTCGACGTAGCCCTTCTGCACCCAGTCAGCCCAGTTTTGGAACTTCTTCGCCAGGCCGTCGGCCGGATTGGGGAACACGGCCGCAGAGATCTCCGCCTCCGGCGCCACGCGCACCTGCAGGTCGCGCACCTCGGACACGAATGAGGTCACCTGGGCCTCTCGCCAGTCGCCCCAGGTCTTCCACAGGGCGTCGGCCGGGGTCAGGGAGAAGGGGTCGACGCCGTGGCTGGCCGCGAATGCCGTCCTGGCATGATCGCTGTAGGAGAAGGATGCCGTTTCCCACGGTTCGGAGACGGGGTAGCGAATGTAGTCCAGATGCAGGCCGTCGACGTCGTAGTCGGTGAGGATTTCCTCGAACAGACTCTTCACGTACTGGCGCGGTTCCGGCATTGACGGATCGATGAAGTAGTAGCCGACCTCTTGGGATGACGGCTGCGGGCCTGCTTTGCCCACGTCCTCGCGCTCCACCGCGGCCCATTCCGGGTGGGCGGTCAGCACCGGGCCGGGGCCGTCGCTCGCCGAGTCGACGCCGACGAAGAACGTGTGCACCCAGGGGTGCAGCTCGATCCCGCGATTGTGCGCTTCCTCCACCCAGACGCTGAGCGGGTCGAAGCCCACCATTTCCGGTCGCTGCGTCGCAATACCGTATTCGGCGGCGACGGCACTCGGGTAGATCGTGTAGCCCTGCCAAACGGTTTCAAGGAAGACCATGTTGAAGCCGGAAGCGGCGATGGCGTCCAGGCTGGCCCTGATCTGTTCGGGGGTGGTCTCGGTGGGCCGCACCCACAGGCCGCGACCTTCCACCGGCAAGGACTCGGCCGTGCGGTAGAGCGCGAGGCTTGCGCTCTCCTTCGCCGCGACGGCCCAGGCTACCGCGCCGTCCTGATCTCCGGCGGCGATGGCGGCGGAGGCCTTGGCGAGCAGGGCTTCGGCTTCGGTGACCGCGGTGTCTGCGCCGGGTAGATCGGCGGGGAGACAGCTTTCATTGGCGCCGGTGACCGCGTGCCGGGCCTCGGTCAGCGCCTGCTCCGCGCCGTAGAGGTAGGTGTCGGCGTCGACGGTGACGGTGACGGTTCCGCCGGCGGTGTCCACGCGGGCGCCGAGAACTGCGTTGCTGGAGAGCCATGCCCCCCGGCCGCCATGCCCGGAGAGCACGATTCCGTCGGCCGGGATCGCCCGGTTGCCGCCGCCCCTGGCGACGACGCGGTCACCTGAGACCGTCACCTCGAAACCGAAGTCATTGGTGCCGGTCGTGGCCAGGCCGAAGGCCGGGGTGTAGACGATCAGCTGCTCGGCGCCTCGGCAACCGGGGAAACACTTCCCCGTGCCGGGGTCAACGGCCGCCGGGTTCGTCGCCGCGGTGGGATCGGTCGCGTCGATGGGGCTCGTGACCGTGCGCAGCGTCAGATCTGCGATCGTGACGAGTTCGCCGACGCGTACGTGGTCGCGCAGGAACAGCCGCACATCCGGGGTTCCGCCTGGGGAGGCTGACAGCACCACACCGTCTGCCGGGATCGGGTTGTTCCCCGGGTTCGGGCAGGGCGTGAACGCCGTGCAGACGTCCAGGACCCGATAGGAGCCTGCGGTCTCCGTCTTCTGGAGCACCGCCTCCCCACCGAAGGAATTGGTCTTGGTCTGGGCGCCGAAGCCCGGCGTGTAGAGCGCGAACAGGCCGGTGGTGCGGCTCGATGGGTCAATGGCATCGATCGATTGCACACTGCCGTCGGCGGCGGTCACCCGGGGCCCGGCGGGCGGAGCAGCCGGGGCAGCGGATGCGCCCATCTGCGCAGTGACCAACGGCACCAGCAGCGCCGCGGCCAGGGCCATGGCCAGGGCTGCGGCTCGGGCTCCGGTACCTGCGCCGTGCCGGGCGGATCGAGGGCCGCCGATCGATTGCTCGGTGATGTGGGCTGACCGTATGCGCATTCTGGACTCCAATATCGTGCAGTAACGGGTTTTGTGTTGGCGAATTGTGTCTGGCTTGGGTGGAGGACGGGCAGCCCGGGGTTAGCTCGGGGTCAGTGCCCAGATCTGTGCACGGGTCACGGCCGGGGCCTCTCATCGCTGGACCGAAGGATCAACGTCTCGACGGCGAACGGGCCGAGTTCGACCGTGAGCGTTCCGTCGGCCGCGACCGGTAAATCCCCGAGAACTGTCTCGTCGATTCGCGCGCGGTCGACGGTGAGCACCCCGGTCGGAAGGGTGACGGTTGCCGTGCGGGTCAGCGGCGTCGGGTTGCCGATCCGCAGCACGCTTCCCTGTCCGGCCGTGGTTTCGTCGACGGGCTTCCACGCCGAGACCAGGGCGCCCGCCACTCGGGGAGCACGACCGGTGGTCGACCTGGCTGCGGGCGACGTGGCGCCCGGCCGCAGGGCGTAGGCCACCAGCGGCACCCGGTGCCGGGCGGCGGCCAGGGAGAGGTCGAGCGATCCGGCCTCGGCCCCGAGTCCGAAAATGACAGCAAGGTGGGCGGTGAGGAGGCCCTGGCACTGAGCCTCCGGCACCGCAAGCATCGGGCCGGCGCCGGTGGTTCGCGTGCGAAGATCGAACCGGGACATCCAGCCCACGGCGCGCAGCAGCGTGACGGCGAGCACGTTCGAACCGTCGGCATCGCTGGCCTGCAGCTCCGGCAGGCCGCGTGTGAGCACAGCCACCGCACCGGCTCCGGTGCCGACGCTGGCCCAGGAGTGCACGGGCGCGACACCCTGTTCGGCCTCAAGTCCGCGCTCGGTGGGCAGTTTCCCGAGCGCCGGCCCGATCGGCCGGGTGATCGCGCACCAGTGCTGGTCGGCCGTCCATTCGGTGGCTGATGGGTCAAGCGGAACCTCGAACCTGAGCCGGTGGTCGTCGGCCCTGTTGTCGACCGTCACGGTCCAGTCGAGCCGGTCGCTCGCGGCCCAGTGCTCGATTTCGACCCTGAGTGGCACCGGAACGCAGTCAGTGCGCCGAGACTCCCGGTCGTCGGTTAGGGCCGTCGGCAGGAGCATCGACGCGTCGATCAGGATGCGGGTGCGCACGTCCGTCTGGGTGACGTGCACCGCCGAGACGGTCGGGTGCACGGCCAGGTCGACTGCCGGGGGGTCGTAGTTGTAGCTGTCGCCCCGGTCGCCGACAGACACCAGCAAGCCGACCTGGTCTCGCCGCACACCGGTTTCCCGGTCCTCGACGCGCAGTGATGCGTCGGCGTTGACCGATAGTCGGAATCGGCCGGTGTCAATCGTTTCAGGCTCGGTCCCTTCGGGGTGAGACGTCGTGTATCCGGTAGTTTCGGGCTGAGGCACGGCCGCCGCGTCGCCGAGTTCGGCCGTGTAAGCGTGCCAGCCGAAGGCAGGCACGTCGACGGCCCTAAACGCCACCTTGTGGATGGCGCACTCCTGGGAGTCTGGCATCAGGTCGAGGTCGGCCTCGAAGACCGTTTCGATCCGGGTGGATTCGACCTCAAACGACATCGGTGTGCCGTCGATGCTGCGAAGGTCCGTGATGCCGCGGCCGACATCCGTGGCCACCTCGACCACCACGGCGCCGCTGGTGTCGTCGCCCTGCCCGGACACCACGACGAGGTCGACCCGGTCAACCGGCGGCGTACCGTAGCGACGGGTGTCGAGCCCGTCGGCGAGGAGCAGCCGACGCACGAGCAACTCACCGGTTTCCTGGGCCTGTTCGGCACGTACCGTGGTGGCGCGGTGCACCTCGTCGATGCTGCAGCCGCAGATGGAGTCGTGCGGCGCGTTCTTGATCACGAGATCCCAGGCGTGGTCGAGCAGACCGGCCAAGGAGCGCGGATTCGCCCCGGCCGCATCCTCCGAGCCCGACACGGCGGCGTGCTGGAATCGGGCGAGCTGTGGCTCGGCGAAGCGTTCGAGCAGGGTCTGCGCCCGCTCGTTGGCCAGCTTCACGTAGGTGCGGGCCGACAGTGTTCCCGGCAGGAGAAAAGTGAGGCGGTTTCCGAGGGTGCGAAGTTCGCCGTCGACGATGGGTAGCGGAGCGGCCTCCCGATCGAGCGCGGCGCCCTTGGCTAGGTCAAAGAAGGCCTCCAGAGTCGTCTCGACCAGGGTCACCTCGGAACCCGCGGTGTGCTTCGTGCGGGTGGATGGCGGTTGTGGCACCAGGTGGTCGCCGCCGTTCAGCAGCAGACACGGGCCTAGCGGCAGGCGCGCCCGTTCGGCGTCGACGTAGGCGCGGAGCCTGCTGCCGCTGGTGTCGGCGTCCCAGAGCACCTCGGTCTGGTGGTAGGACTGGTTGACCGTGAACACCTCACTGCCGTCGAGGGAACGCCAGAGGAAGCGGCCGAGCTCCGGCGGGGCGCCTCGCCAGACCAGAGCGGTGTCCATACCGAACCCGGACAGCAGCCGGGGCAGGTCGGCGGGGTGCCCGAACGCGTCGGGCGAGTAGCCCACGGTGGAGAGACAGCCGATCCGGTTGCCCCAGCGGCGGGCGCGGAACAGGTTGCGCACGAGGTTCTCGGCCGAGACCAGCTGATTGTCAGCGAGCACATGCCACGGGCCCACGGTGAGCCGGCCGGCCCCGATTAGGGCCGACAGGCGCGGCTCGAGGTCAGGCCGGATTTCGAGCACATCGGCCAGCACGACGGTTTGGCCGTCGAGGTGAAAAGACGCATAGGTGTCATCGTCGAGCGAGTCGCAGACACGTTCGACCAGCTCGACCAGGCGGCCGCGGTAGCCGTCGAAGCCGCGATACCATTCGCGGTCCCAGTGCACGTGGGAGATGACGTGACAGCGGTCCAGTGCCTCAGTCAAGGCGGTGGCCCTGCTTCGTACGCACGTCTGCGGTCTGGCGCACGAAGCTCGCCGTGATCACCTGCGGGCGGGTGATCGCCGAGCCGATCACCACGGCTGAGGCGCCACGCTCGAACGCGGCGCGCGCCTCAGTGGGGGTGGAGATGCGCCCCTCCGCCAGCACCGGGATGCTGAGCACGGCCGTCAGCTCGGCCACGAGCTCAAGGTCCGGTGCGGGCCCCTGACGGCTGTACGCGGTGTAGCCGGAGAGTGTGGTCGAGACCAGGTCCGCTCCGGCTGCCGCTGCGGACCGGCCCTCGTCAACCGTGGACACATCGGCCAGCACGATCACCGGCCCGTCGGCCTTCAACCGCCGGATGGTCTCGGCCAGGCTCAGGCCGTCCGGCCGGAGCCTGTCCGTGCCATCGAGCGCCACGATGTCGGCGCCGCACTCGAGTATTTCCTGGGCGGCGGCGAGGGTAGGGGTGATGTAGACGTCCGTCTCGCCGATCTTCCACAGCCCGATGATGGGTAGGGTCGTGGCCGCACGCACGGCACGGATGTCATCTGGCCCCTCGATCCGGAGGCCGCGGGCTCCGCCTGCGATCGCGCTCAACGCCATCGCCACCATGTGGTCCGGGCCATAGAGCGCCTCGCCCGGCTTGGCCTGGCAGGAGACGATGAGCTGTCCACGCAGGCGATCGATCAACTCCGTCGTGGTGGCAGGGGCGGGGTCGGGGGGGTGTTCAGACATGCTGGATCTCCGTCTGGGTTGGGGCTGGTTCGGAAGGTAAAGTTTCGGTGCTGCGCCAGCTGAGCGGCGCGCCAGCGGCGAGGAGGTCACCCTGAACGCCCGCGAGCAATGCCGGGTCGTGGACGATGCGGCGCGGGCTCGTGGACAGCCGGACGCTCGCGGCGGCCAGCGCCCCGGCGGCCTCGCCGATCGCCCACTCCGCCGGGTGAACCCGCCAGGCGGCTGCTGCCACCTGGGTTGCGGCCAGATTCTTGGCGCCCATCACGAGGTTCTCCGGGCCAATGCCCGGGGCGGGTACGAGGGCACCGGCCGGGAGCTGGAACGGCGCCGCGCTGCGGTAAACGCTTCTCGGATGCCCCACTCGCGGATGCAGATCGGCGTGATACCAGGCGATGCCCACCGAGTCGGCAATCTCGGGGGCCGGGTGGACCGCCGTGCCGTCATCCGTTCCGGCAACAGAACCGCTCACTGGATCGGCCGATGGGTTTCCGATGGGAGTGCAGAACGTCGCCGGCAGGAGGTCTGCGGCGGTGATCGGCCGAGGGTTACCCAGACGCCGGGACTCCCGCACGTAGGGTGACGCCGCGAGCCCGTCGGCCGTTCCGCTGAGTTCGGGGGCGAGCCTGAGCTCGGGGTAGCCCTGGCCGGTGCCGAACGGTCCGGGGCCGTCGCCGGGGTCGCGGGGGGCCTCGGTGCGGAGCCAGTGCACGAAGGCAAGCGTGAGGGCACGGGCCGCAGGGCCGGCCTTGGCCGGGTCGCCAACGAGACCGGAGCTTCGGTAGTCGTTACCGGCCCAGTTGATGACGGCGGCCTCGGTCGCTCCCGATTTGGCAGTACGGATGCGCCGGTAGGCCCAGAAAGGAGGCAGTCCGGTCGGGCCGGTGGTGAAGAAGCGATAGCAAGCGAAGGCGCCGGTGCCGGTCTCGATCTCACTTTGGGGGCTGGCCAGGTTGAGCGAAAAAGGTTGCGCGTCTCGCAGGGCGGCGTAACCGGGCGGGGCTTCGCCGACAGGTTGTGGTTCTGCCTCCCGCACGAGCAGCGCGGCCCAGGTGCAGGACTGTTCCGCAAAAAGATCTGCCGCGCCGGGCACGGCATCCGTTTCGCCGAAGGCGTCGCTGCCCTCCGAACCGATCACCCACCGGGTGCCGGTGAGTGGCAGCAGGTCGCCGAGCTCGGTCGCGTCGACGAAGACACGGGCGCGAACGAGAGCGTCCGTGCCGGTCGGATACCGAAGGCGCACCGCGTCGATCGAGGCTCCGGAATGTGCGGCGCGGCCGGCTACGTCGGTGGCGGCGACAGGCCAGGCGTTCCGAAGGACGCGGATGCGGCCGGCGTCGATGTGCGTGCAAAGCATCCCCTCCAGCACACGGAGGCCGACCAGCGGTTCAAAGCAGAGTCGGCTGACCCAGCCGTCTCCCGGGTTTCGGGCCCCGCCGCTCGCGGTTCGCACCAATTCGCGGAACTGACGGTAGCGCGCCGTCACCCCGGCCGACTCGACCAGCGGATGTTCGTCAAGCGGGGAAGTCAGCTGGGCAGTGACTTGGCCGCCGATCATCGGCTCGGCCACAGTCAGGATCACGGATGCCCCGGCGTCGGCCGCGGAGAGGGCCGCGGCGATGCCGCCGAGCCCCCCACCGATCACCGCGACGTCACCCGTAAGCTCCATCGCGCACTCAGTAGCCTGCTCGCGTTCGGTCGAAAGGTCGGCCTCGGAATCGGGTCGCACGCACTTCTCGCCGCTCGACATCAGCCTGCCTCGATGAGGTTCAGGTCGATCTCGAAAGTGCGCTGCCAGGGCAGAGTGAGGCTGCCTGGTTCGATCCGCACCCGCTCGAGGCCAGGTCGGGCGGCGAGAACGGCGGAAAGACGGGTCTCGGCGTCCCGCAGAACGGGGTTTCCGGTGTCCGGCTCGGCGATGTTGTCGTGCCTGGTGCGGGGCGACCCGAGAATGGTGCGCACGCGTTCTCGCTCGAGTGACATCCAGCCGTAGTCCTCGACGACTCGGCGGGCAACGGAGAGCCGCACGGCACCAGCGTCGAGGGTGCCGGACTCGCGGGCCGCCCACCCGGCCACAAGCTGGGCCGCCACCGTTCCCACGGTGTTGCCGGCCGTGTTCCAGGCCGCAAAACCGCCGAGCGCCCGCCAGACGTCGGCCGCGTCGAGCGCGGCGACGAGGGCCGGGTCTGCTCCGTTGGGCCGGGCCACGTCGGCGAGGCCGACGAGTGTGGTGGTGGTGAGGGCGCGGGTGACGAGGTCGGCAGTCAAAGCGGCCTGGTGTGGGTCGAGGTGATGGTCGGGAGCGACGGCCCAGTCGGCGGCAGGGACGCGAGGCTCCTCCGGCGGGTGCACGACCAGGATGACGTCGCATCCCGCTGCCCGCGAATCAATCCCTGAGACGGAGCCACTGCTGCTGTCGCCGATTCCGGAGCCGAGGAACACCGCATGGGCGCCCGCCGCCTCGATCTGTCGGCGGATCGTCTCCCGCACCCGCGACGATTCGTAGGGAGCGACCCGGTTCAAGGCCTCCGGGTCGGAGCACATGATGCCGATGATCGGCGCGCGCACCCCGCGCACCGCGAGGCAGGCCCGGGCCACGAGCACAGCGCCGATCTCATCCGCGCCGGGTTGAACGAAGACGCGGTCGCCGAGTTCGCACCGGTCGACCCAGTCGCCGAGGGCACGCTGATCTGCCGCCGAGAGGGATTCCTCCGCGGCGTCGTCGATCCCGATGACCAGCCGCCCGACGGTGTTATCGGCTGCGAGTTCGACAGCCTGAAGGGCGAGAGCGTGCTGGCGCAGCCGCCGGCCGATCCAGTCGAGCCTGACTTCTCTGGGCACCGCGGCCTGAGCCTGGGCCACCCCGGCGCGCTTGGCGCGCGCCGCCGACAGGCTGTGCAGCGCCGGGCCGTGCGGATCCCAGTAATCCGGCTCCTCCATGGGGTCCGAGGAATCAGGGGTGCGCGGCACCAGCGTCGACGCGAAGACCGGACAACCGGTTTGCCTCAACACGCTCCAGCGCACGGCGACCTCCGCCTGGGACTCATGTCCGATCCGTGACGGGATCAGCCCACCGAAACCGAGGCCTTCGAGTGAGACGATCGCGAACGAGGCAGTCTGCCGGGCGGCACTGAGCCAGTCCGTGAGACCGGCCGTGTCACCGGGCCGGCGGATGCGCGGCAGCAGCCCGGACGGCGGCAATGCGCAGTCGAGTCCGGCGATCCGGGCGATTCCTGCGGGCAGGCTGGTACAGACCGGACGCTCGTCCAGCGGCACGAGTACGATCCCGCTCATGGGGTGTCGCTTCCGTTGGAGGGCCCGGCGTGTGCGGGGAAGAGTGCAGTGGAATCCAGCCGCCCGGGAATGGGCCGAGCGAGCCGCGCGGCCCCGATCGCGACCGCGGCTCTACCGAGCAGGCCGGTTTCAATCCGGAGCGCGCCGATCAAGGGGATGGTCGTGCGGGCGGCCGCACTGCGCACGCGGTCCAGCCAATCGGCGCCCAGGCCGGTCACGCCTCCGCCGATCACGATCAGCTCGGGGTCGAGCAGGTTAGCTACGGAGCCGAGTGCGGAGCCGATGGCGTCCGCCCCTGCCTCGAGGATGCCGCGGGCCGCACCGTCACCGCCCGTCGCGGCCGCGGCGACCGCGCGGAGGTCGTCGGCCGAGCCACCGGCGAGGCGGTAAGCACGGGTCATGGCTGGACCGGACGCGATCGACTCGAGGTGACCGTCACGCCCGCAGGGACAGGGCAGGCCTGCGGCACCGGCGACGATGACGT
>NZ_JAJAYI010000006.1 GCF_026786305.1 Cryobacterium sp. | reverse complement strand
CCTCGTCGAGGTCGCCTCGCGGCGTCATCAGCGGTCGCCGGGCAGGGTACAGACGTGACCGTCCGCGTCGACGGGGGTGCCGCACCGGGGACAAATCGGTCGGCCGGCCCCCACGACCTCGCGGGTACGCGTTGCGAATGCCTGGGCCGTGCCCACCGGGATGCGCACCAGCAGCATCTCTGCCCGCTGCCTGCTGACCGGATCGGGCGCATCGGGGTCGTTCTCGTCTTCGCTGTCGGCCCCGTCATCGATGAGCGGAAAGGCCTCGATCACGACCTGCGCCGTGCGCGGGTCCCAGCCCAGGGTCATCGTTCCGGTTCGAAACTGCTCATCGACCGGCTGCGCCAGTGGATCGTTGTCGACCAGTTCGATGGGCGTTGTGGCGGGCACGCTGAAGGGGTTGCCCTCCTGCGTCATGAGCTGCTTCAACATTTCGTCGATTTTTTCAGCGAGCAGCGCAGATTGTTGTTTCTCCAGGGCGATGCTGACGATTTGAGCGCCCGAGCGCACCTGTAGGTAGAACGTGCGTGATCCAGGCAGGCCGACCGTGCCGATGACAACACGATCGGGCCAGTCAAATTCGTGGACGATGGTGGGCATACGTATATTTTAGGAGCGCATTGTCTAAGGCGCTTCAGAACCCGCCCCACCGCCCACCGGCGCGTCGGCCGGGATCGTCTTGATGAGGTCACCGTGACTGACCGCCATCCCACGGCGTCAGGCCCATATTCCGATTCCCAGTGAGCGTCGTGGCGGCGAATGGCGCGACCGACCGGGCCGGCATTGTTGCCATCGCCTCGCCGCCGGGAAAAACGACGGCTGAAGGTTTCGTCTGCACGAGCCGGGCAGCACTAAAATTCACTCCACGGACTCCGCTAGCCTCGCACTAAGCCGATGTGCGGCGAAGGTGGGGGCGCATGAAACTCAAGCTGACTCTGGGGCTGCCAGACGGAGAAACCGATGTGATCCTCACTGTGGACGTTCTCGCCTCCATCGGGGAGATCTCACGAAACCTGGTGGTCGGAGTTCCCGGTTCGTCGCAACATCGGGAGGCGGCGAGGAACAACAGCGCAGCGCTGACCCTGCGGGTCCAGTACCCCAATACTTCCACCTATAAAATTCTCGATCCACTTGCCTCCGTCCTCACCTCGGGGCTGTGCTCCGGATGCTGGGTCGAGGTGATCCAGCCGAGCCAGGCCCGTCCGTCGGACGTGATGCTGTACCAGCGTTCTGCGATGGCCACCGTGCTGACGGGACCCCAGTGTGGCCTCGAGTTCGCGCTTGTCCCCGGATCAAACACTGTCGGCCGCGGCCGCGGCTGCCGGATACTGCTGGTGGACGGAGCCGTCTCGCGCCGGCACGCCGTGATCGAAGTCGGCACGAGCATCACAATCACCGACCAAAGCTCCGGAAACGGCGTCTATGTCGATGACCGCCTGGTTGCCGCTGCACAGCTCAGTCCCGACACCATCGTCGCCGTCGGTGACACCACCTTCTCCGTCAGGCCGGTACAGGTTCAAACACCCCCGTCGCCGGCCAGCTCACCGCTTGCAATCGTGGAATTCGCTCGATCGCCCCGCGTCGACCAACGCTACCTCGACCGAAAATTCTCCGCTCCGGTGCCACCCCGCCGTGGCGAACCGCAAAAGTTTCCCTTTCTCGCCGTGATCGCACCGCTCGTGATGGGAGGAGTGCTGTTCGCCGTCACCCGATCCCCATTGAGCCTCGTGTTTGTCGCTCTCTCCCCGCTTATCATGCTGGGCACGTACCTCGATAACATCTTCACGGAGCGCCGCAAGAAGAAGAGCTCAACTGCCGAGTTCGAATCTGCCCTGGACCTACTCCGCGACCGGCTGTCCACCGAACGGGAACGGGAGACCGCGGTGAGAAAGGGTGAATCGCCGAGCACAATGGACGTGTGCACGGCGATGCTGTCACGCACCGCCTTACTCTGGACCCGCAGACCCGAGCACCAGACATTCCTTGAGGTGCGCCTCGGCCTCGGCGGCCAACGGAGCCGCATCGAGATCGAACTCCCAAACCGGAACGAATCGGAGGAGCGATTCTGGACAACTCTCGAGAACCTCAAAGAGGAGAATACGAACGTTCTCGGGGTTCCCGTGCTCGAGAAGTTCGAGCGGGCGGGCAGCATCGGTGTCGCCGGAAGCTCGCTGTGGTCGGAGGGTGTGCTGCGCTCCATTATCGTGCAGCTGTGCGGGCTGCACTCTCCGTCCGACCTCGTTCTGGCGTGTTTCGCGGGCCCCGGCAGCCAGCACGAGTGGCAGTGGCTCAAGTGGCTACCCCACGTGGGGAGCGTCTACAGTCCGATCACGACCAGCCACCTCGCCGCCGATGAGACCACGAGTGGCCACTTACTCGCACAGCTGGAAGAGGTGCTCGCCCAGCGCAAGGCCGAGCACTCTGCCGCGGGCGGCAACATCCGCTCACACCTCGACGAGACTGCGAGTATCGACGAACTGCATGGCCAGGCGGTGCGGGCGCTCCCGATGACGCCCGTTATTGTCGCCGTCGTGCTGAGCGACAGCCAGGCCGATCGCGGCAGGCTCGTCACGCTCGCGGAGGAGGGCCCCGACTACAGCGTGCATCTGCTGTGGCACGCTGCGAGCGTCGCCGACCTGCCGGCGGCGTGCCGCACCTACGTCGATGTTGCCGCTGACGGCACCGGCGTCGTTGGGTTCGTGCGCTCGGCCAGCACGGTCGTCGTGAGCCCGCTCGAGACTGTGGGAGGGGCGGATGCCGCGGTGGCCGCCCGCCTGCTGTCTCCCGTTCAGGACAGCGGAGCCAGGCAACTCGACGAGAGCGACCTGCCCGTCAGCGTGTCGTACCACGATTTGCAGCCGGAAAACGTGATCTCCTCCGCCGCGGCAGTCGCGGCTCTGTGGGAGCGCAGCCACAGTCTGACTGCACAGTGGCGCGAGAATCCCCCGCACGAGGCGGGCACCCTCAGTGGCATCGTCGGTCAGGGCGCGACCGGCGTGCTGCGACTCGACCTGCGCGAGCACGGCCCACACGCGCTCGTCGGGGGTACAACCGGTTCGGGCAAGAGCGAGTTCTTGCAGACCTGGATCATGAGCCTCGCAAGCGAGTACAGCCCCGACCGGCTGACCTTTCTCCTGATCGATTACAAGGGCGGCGCCGCGTTTGCGGAATGTACCCAGCTGCCACACACGGTCGGCCTCGTCACAGACCTCAACACCCACATGGTGCGGCGCGCCCTCACCTCTCTGCGTGCCGAGCTGCACTATCGGGAGACTTTGCTCAACGACAAGGGAGCCAAGGACCTGATCAGCCTGGAGAAGCGGGCCGACCCCGACGCGCCGCCCTCTCTCGTGATCGTCATCGACGAATTCGCAGCCCTCGTTGGAGACGTCCCCGAATTCGTCGACGGGATCGTAGACGTCGCTCAGCGCGGCCGGTCCCTGGGGCTGCACCTCGTGTTGGCGACACAGCGCCCTGCCGGTGTCATCAAGGACAACCTCCGCGCCAACACGAACCTTCGGATCGCACTCCGCGTCGCCGACGAGCACGACAGCCAGGACGTCATCGGTCGAAAGGATGCGGCCGCCTTCGATCCGGCGACCCCCGGCCGCGGTGTGGCTAAACTGGGTCCTGGCAAGCTCATCCACTTCCAGACCGGATACCTCGGCGGGCGCAGCCGCACCGCTGCGAAACTGCCCGACATCGACATTGCCGAGTTTCCCTTCGAGGTGAGGGACAGCTGGCCGCTCGATCTGCCGGCTCCGCCGGTGCGCAGGGACTCCCCCCGAGACATCGAACTGATGTTGCTCTCCATTCAGCACGCTGCGGCGGGGCTAAACCTCAATACTCCGCGCAAACCGTGGCTCTCCCCGCTTGCGGGTGTGCTCGATCTGCAGCCGGCGGAAGCAGACGGCGGGTCGTCGATTACGTTAGGGATCCAGGACGAGCCCCAGCGCCAACGGCAGAGCGCGTTCGGATTCGACCCTGATGCCCAAGGCAACCTGGCGATCCTCGGCACGAGCGGTTCGGGCAAGAGCGCCGCGCTTCGCACCCTCGCGATTTCTGCATCGTGCAGCGCAAAACGGTTGCCCGTCGAGATCTACGCGATCGACTTCGCCGGAGGAGCCCTCGGGCTCCTCGGCGCACTGCCCACAGTCGGTGCGGTGATCCCCGGTGACGACAGTGAGCGCGTCGAACGACTGATCCGCCACCTCGTCGACGTCGCAGCAGAGCGCGGGCTGCGCTACGCGAGGGAGCCCGCGTCGACACTGACCGACTACCGTCAGCTCAGCGGCAAGACCGCAGAGCCGCGCATCCTGATCCTCATCGACGGCATGGCAAACTTCCGCAATACTTACGAGTTCCGAGCAGGAGACGGCACGTTCCAGGCCCTCGCCCAGTTGCTCTCCGTGGGCCGTCAAATCGGCATCCACTTCGCCGTGAGCGCCGACCGCGCGGGGGTAATTCCAACGGTCCTGAGCGCAAACATCCAGCAGAACATAGTGCTGCGGATGGCGTCCGCCGCGGACTACGGGATTCTGGGCGTCCCGGTGGACATTCTTGAGGATGCGCCGCCCGGGCGCGGAGTTTGCGACGGCCAAGAGGTGCAGTTCGCTGTTTTCGGTGGGTCTGGCAGCCTGAGTGACCAGTCCCTCGCGGCCCAAACCCTCGGTGATGAGCTCCGCGCGGTAGCGGTTCACGCGGCCGCACCAATCCAGCGTCTTGCGGAAAGCATCCACCTGGACGAACTCCCGCCGCTCGCAGCCAATCGCCCGGTGATCGGCGTAGCCGACGCAAACCTACTGCCGATCGGGATCAGCCCCGAGGGCCTCGTTGTCGTGACCGGCCCACTCGGCAGCGGCAAAACGGCGGCGCTGAAGACGTTGGTGCGCGCGCTCACTCGTTCCCTTACCGATGTCGACGCGATCCTGATCAGCCCACGCCCGGGCAGCGAAGTCGCCGGCTTCGCGACGTGGGGTCGAAAGTCCCTGGGGCTCTCCGATGCGGAAACGCTGGCCAGGGACCTCATCGCGAGCCTTGCCAGCGGCGCTTGGCCGGTCGCGGGCAAGCCCGGTCTGATCGTCGTCGAAACGGCGGGCGATTTCGAGGGCTCAACCGCCGAGAGCGCCGTTGCGACGCTCATCAAAGCTGCCAGGAAGGCCAACATTCTCATCGTCGTCGAAACAGACCTCGCGACCGGCCCAGCAGCATGGCAGATCCACTCCGAACTCAAGACGGCTAGGGTCGGGCTCGTCTTACAGCCGGAGGAGAGCGACGGGATCGCGCTGTTCCGGGTCGCGTTCCCCCGTGGAAGCCGCGCGGACTTCCCGGCCGGCCGCGGCTACCTCGTCGAGTCTGGCAGGGCGACCAAGGTCCAGGTCGCACTCCCCGAATGAGGTTCGGGGCTGAACCATTGGTGGGAAGTCATTCTCGATAGGCTGTGATCAGCGTGAGGGGGAAATCGCATGGCGACGAGGGACCAAGCGGACAGTGGGCGCCGCGCGCCTCGGTTTCTGTTGACGGCCGATGAGCTGCATCTGGTGCAGGATCACGTGCCTACGCTGCTGCTGCCCGCGCGGTTCCAACAGCGGTGGAACGAAGACCTCGACGCCGGAAAGTTCGCGGAGCGCGCGAGTGCGGCACTCGACCAGCTCGTTCTGAAGGGACTCGTCGCAGCCGATGTCCCGCGCGACCCGATTCCCGACGACCTGAGTGGCTGGCTCCTCGAGTCACTCATGGTCTTCCTCTCCCTGCATATGGCTCCCGCGTGCGTCTTCACGGTGTCCGCGTGGACCCGCGAGTCAACACTCCTGATTGTCGCCTCGGCGCGGGGTGGCTTCGCTTCCGTGCTCGCACGGGCCCAAAGCGTCAGCATCACCGGTGGGCGCGGCACGGCCGCCGACCTGGCCGGTGTCGAATTCGCGGTCGTGCCATTCCTGACCCTCGCCGACGAATTGACGGGCGCGATCCCCTCCGGCGGAGTTGTGGGCGACAACGGGCCGCTCGTGACGATGAGCCTCGCGGACAGCCGGGGCGGCATCGAAGTCCTCCGGGTCAACAACCCCGACCTGCTCGACGAACTCTCTAGCCGTATCGGCGGCAACTCCGCCGTTCTCGCGCTCTCGGGACTCGCTGGCGACCTCGACGCAGGTTTCGAACTTCGTCTTTCGACGGACGACGGCATTCCCGTTCGGGTGATCAGCTACGTGCGCGGGGCATCCGGCTGGCGCAGTGTCGACGTCGGGCTACCGGCCGGCCATGACGACGAACTGCCAACCCCGGAACAGATCGTGGACGCCGGGACCATCACGATCGCCGCAGTGACGCGAGCTGCCATCCAGGCTGAGGTTGCCTCGTTATGTGCTGGTCTGACACTCACGGAGATGGCCCATGGGTGACTTCTCGGTCAGCGGCGGAACCAACGCGTCCCCCCTCGTCGCGACCTTCGAGGACATGCGCACGTTCTCGACGGAGCTCGGGCTCGTGCAGGATGACCTTGCGATCGAGAGCATCCGTACCGCGTCCCTGGCGACGAGCAGCGACCTGCTAGCGTCAGCGATCCTCTCCCCCCTCACGGCGGCGGATGCCGAGGCGAAAATACTCCAGGCTGCGGGCGTCTACTTGGCCCAGACCGCACGGGTCACGGTATTGCACCTCTTCATCGACGGGGCGATCGTCACCTACGAGACGGCGGAGTCCGCTCTCGCCATCGCGGCGGACGGCCTGTACTTCGTCGGTGGATTCGCTGTCGGCATCGTCGCCGTCGCCGGGGCCACGGTCGCGGCCGGGGCGGCCGCGCTCTACGCCGCCGGGGTCGAAGTGGCCCACCAGATCAACGAGGTGGCCGACTCCACCGGCGCGGCCGTCGACGCGATCGGCGACCAGATCCGAAATAACCCGTGGCTCCTCGCCGCTCTGCTGGTCCCCGGCGGCGCGTCACCACTTAGCGCTGCCAGTCTCCTTGACACCGGCGCACGCGCATTTGCGTCGACATATTCGCCCAGTGCTGCCGCGACCGCCGCCAACGATAGGCTCACGCGAGAGTTCGCGAGCCTGCTCACCCTTACCCCTTCCGAGGACGTGCTCCAGGCCTGGGCCCGCGAACACACCGACCTCGTTCAGACGCTCATCCGGTTTGCACCCGGCCTTCTCGCCGGTGCAACCTTCCTCGGAGGCCCGCTTGTGAACGGCGGCCTGTCCGGCCTCACGGGAGCGCCCTGGCCTCCCCTCAACTATGACCAGCTCGTGGAAGGTATCATCGCGGGCGGCGGCCGCTTCGGTGCCTTCAACGATGCCACCGGGCAGCCAACCGTCATTTCCAAAACTTTCCTGAATGTCCAGGGAGGCGTGGTTGACCAGATCGTACCGATCGACCTGAACACCCTGTTCCGAGGCGCCGGCGAGATCGACGCAAACGGTGATCCCAATGAGGACGGCGTCGCCGACTTCTCGAACATCCGAGTCGTCGACCGGGTCGGCGCGGACGGGGTGCATCACTGGATCGTACAGATTCCGAGCACACAGTCCTGGTCGCACGTCCCCAGCGCGGTTTTGAACGACCTCACGAGCGACCTCGCAGCCGAAGCGCAGCACCAGACCGCCCTCATGCAGGCTGTCAAGGATGCCATGGCGCAGGCACACGTGGGCTCGAGTGACCCCGTCATGCTCGCCGGTTTCAGCCTCGGCGGTATCACGGCGGGACTGATGGGCTCCGATCCCTGGATGAACGACCACTACAACATCACCAGCGTCGTCACTGCAGGGGCGTCGATCGGGAACTTTGACGTCCCCTCCAACGTGAACGTCCTGTCGTTTGAGCACAGGGGGGACCTCGTCCCCGCAACAGACGGCACCGACAATCCGGCGACCACCAACCTGATGACGGTCCACGCCGCAGCCCCGGTGATTGGCCGCGATCCCGACCCGGGCGACCCGCACAAAGCCGTCACGTACGCGGTGACGGCCGACGAATTCCAGAAGTCAGAGGACCCCAACGCCGTCGCGTTCACCACATCCACGCAGGGATTCTTCACCGGTGGCACCGCGACCGTTCACGATTATGCAGCAACTCGATGAGGACCACGACATGAGTTTCCAACATCGCGCGATCGGTTTGCTGGCCGCGGCCGTGGCCGCGCTTGTCCTCCTCGGCGGCTGCTCCGCCCTGCCCACGGGTACATCATCCGTCGCACCAACACCATCCGTCGCACCAACACCGTCCGGTGCCACAGGGGGCCTGAGTCGCTCTGCAGCCGAAGCGCTCATCAACGCCGTGCCCGGGTTGAGCCTGGCCAGCGTGGGCACACACATTTCCGGGCTCGGACACGAGGGAGTCATCGAGGTTTACGTTGACGATGATGCGGCAATCACAGCACCCGGGGTCCTGGACTATGTCCTCAGAGTTGGCTGGGCAATGACCACCTACGACGAGCCGGAGGAGCTGAGCCTCACCGTGTACAGTCACGGCAGAAAACTCAACCTACAACCCCAGGCGAACGCCCTCGCTGGAGTCGACTACCCGGACCCAGGCGGCAGCCCCAGCGTCTCGCTGAGTGCCCCCTCTTTCATGGGCCCCTGGCCGGGCGCCGTTCCCGCGCCTCCGGCGGGGGTTTCCGCGCCTCCGGCCGATTAGTTCGGGTGATCCGTGCCACACCATTCCTGTCGGCACCCGACAGGTCTCGCCGGAACCGTCCACGCCTTCGCGGTGACCCGCTGAGGACCACGATATGAAGCGACTCGATGAGGACCGGACATAAATTTCCGCCTCCGATCGATCGTCACGCTGGGAGCGGCCGTGACGCTGCCAGCCCTTCTGACCGCCTGCTCACCAAACGCGGACAACGCCACTTCGACGCCCTCCGGACGGGCTGGGCAACTTCGGTCGCCTGGCAGCCCTCGCCGCTCAGCCTCACCGTCTGGAACGAGGGCACGCGGCTGCACCTGCAGGCGCGGGCGCAGCCGAACGTGATTCCGAGGTCGCCTGGGCGATATTCTCATTGCTCTACAGCGTCCACTTGGACGGTCCGGCATACCTGGGCCCCGGCCGGACGGACTGGCCTAGCGGCGCGCGCCGTTGAGGAAACGCTGCACGTCGAGCCAGTCCGGGGATTGGTCGGCTGGCCGGTTCGGAACCGCCCGCATGATGTCCTGCGCGCGGGCAACAGTCTCCGGGGCGATGTCCATGCCGAAGACCCGGAACACGGAGACTGTGACGTTGTTGATCTGGTCAGGGATGGTCGCGAGTACGGTCATGAAACCGGTGACGGCGTTCTCCGAAATATCGTGAACAACCTTGACTGCATTGGCGGCGATTGAGCGCGCCTCGTCCAGTCGGTCGCCCGCCCACTGCTGGGCCTGGTGGATCAGCGCCTTGACCTCGTCGACGGCCCGCGCGTGGTTCGCGAGGGCATCTGCTGCCGCATCGAGCGCGGCAGCAGAGCGGCCGAGGGCGTCAGCGGTGACGGTGATCTCGGCGCGGAACGCGGTCGCGGCGACTGAATTCCAGTTCATCGCCTCCGCGCGTGCCTTGATCGTCATCGCACGGGCGCGAACATCGTCGCCCTGGGCGCGGAGCCTGGCCGCGTCGGACCTGACGACGGACATGTCTCCGTACATACGTGCCTCCAAACAGAGGCGGCCGCTAAAAAACGGCGACCGCAGACGGCGAGAGGCTAGCGGGACAACCGCGCGGCGAGCTGGGCGTCGACCTCGGACAGCGTGGTCGCCGTGGTTCGTAGGTAGTTGGAGAGGCCGTCGAGACCATTGATCGTGGCACGGGCGCCGTTGGTGAATTGTTCGTAGGACGCGTTGAACGCGCCAGACGACTTGTCGGTGACGAAGCCGGAACTCACGAGAGACCCGATCAGGCTCTGCAACTGGGCAAGCTTGGCGTTGATGTCGTCACGGCCGGCCACGAGGCGATCGGCAGACGAGTTGAGCTCCTGGTACGAAACGTTGATGTTGGCCATGTTGACACTCCCCACATGTGGACTGCATCGTGCAGTCAACGTAACGCTAGCATTCGGAGGGCAGGACGCCATAAATTTTGTCAGAGAGCTCGGTCGAAAATCCCAGATGGACCAGACTTTTTTCTCAGGCTGGAAACGAGCAGCGCCCTCGCTCCGAGTTCAGCCGGCCGGAGTCGGGTGGTAATGACGTTTATAGCCCCGAATCGAGGAATAAAAATGGCCCGGCACCTTTACGAGAGAAGGGAACCGGGCAATTGTGACCCCAGCGGGATTCGAACCCGCGTTACCGCCGTGAGAGGGCGATGTCCTAGGCCGCTAAACGATGGGGCCGTTTGTGCAACTTTTCGAGTATGCCACACGGAGCAGCGCAGTTCCAAACTGAGCGCACGCGGCGCGTCGCATCGGGTGGGCGCAGCCCCGCCGGTGCAGGTAGACACATCGTTCAAGAACAGCGGATGCTGTTGCGCCACGACCCGAATCGGGGTTAGCTCGGGGCATGAAACTGACCAAGCTGGAGCATGCCGCCCTGATCATTGAGCTCTCGGGCAAGAAGCTCTTCATCGATCCGGGTTCGTTCACCACGGCCCTTACCGAAACGGCGGGCGCCGTGGCCGTGGTCATCACCCACGAACACGCCGATCACTGGACTCCCGAACAACTGGGCCGCATCGTCAAAATAAACTCCGACCTGCGCATCTTCGCGCCAGCCGGCGTTGCCCGGGCCATCGCCGCCGTTGACGCCGATCTCGAGGTCACGTCGGTGCAGGCCGGCGACACCGCCCTGGTCGCCCCGTTCACCCTGCGTTTCTTCGGTGCCACGCACGCGGTCATCCACGAATCGATCCCGGTCGTCGACAACGTCGGCGTGCTCGTCAACGACGAGCTGTACTACGCCGGCGACGCTTTCACGATTCCTGAGGGAGTCGATGTGGGCACGCTCGCCGTTCCCGCCGCGGCGCCCTGGATGAAAATCAGTGAGGCGATGGACTACGTTCTGGCCGTCAAGCCGAAACGCAGCTTTCCGACCCACGAGATGCTGCTCTCCCGGGCCGGAAAAGACCTGTCCAACGCTCGAATTCGAAACGTCACCGAACAAGGCGGCGGTGAGTTCTTTCCGCTCGAACCCGGAGACAGCCTCGATTTGTAGACCGGACCGCCCCAAGCATCCGCTCGGAAACGACCAACCCTCAGATAACTTGCAGTAACTGCACCTTAGAGTGCAGTTACTGCATATGTGGCCCGTGTGGGTTACACAGAACCGAGGGAAGCACGATGGACTCCGAGTGGGTAATTGATGCGCAAGGCCTGGAGAAATCCTACGGATCGGGTGCGAGTCGTTTCGACGCGCTGAAAGGCGTGTCCGTGCAGATCGCGCCCGGTGAGACCGTCGCGATCGTCGGCAAGAGCGGGTCGGGCAAGTCCACCCTCATGCATCTGCTCGCGCTGCTCGACGAGCCCGACACAGGAACACTGCACGTCGCCGGTAAAGACGCCAAGTCGCTGTCGAAACGCGCGGTCAACGAGCTGCGCAACAAGGAGTTCGGCTTTGTTTTTCAGCAGTTCTTTCTCACCCCCAACGTGAGCGTGCTCGACAACGTCATTCTGCCGCTGAAGATCGCCGGCATGGGCGGCAAGGAGCGCCGCCGTCGCGGCATGGCGGTTCTCGAACAGCTTGAGCTGGCCGACAAGGCGGGTAACAAGGCCACGACGCTCTCCGGCGGGCAGAAGCAGCGTGTCGTGATCGGTCGTGCCCTCGTCAACGCGCCGCGCGTGATCTTCGCCGACGAGCCCACCGGAAACCTCGACACCGCCACCGGAGCCGTGGTCGAAGACATTTTGTTTGAACTCAACCGCAGCCAGGGCATCACGCTGGTCATCGTCACCCACGACGAAGACCTCGCCGCGCGCTGTGACCGCCAGATATACATTCGCGACGGACTCGTCGTGTCGCAGACCGGTGCGAAACACAACACCGGCGCCCACGCGCTGACCACCGCTGGAGGCGCAGCATGAGAGCCAAAGACCTCATCACCTCAGCGATCAGCAATACCTTTCGCAGCAAGCTCCGCACGACCCTGACCGTTCTGGCCATCTTCGTCGGCGCGTTCACACTGACCCTCACCAACGCCGTCGGCGCGGGCGTCAGCCAGTATGTCGACGCCCAGGTGGGCACACTCGGTTCCCCCGACGTTTTCATTATGACCCAGGCCAACGACCAGACAACGGCCGGCGGCGGTCCGGTCAAGTATGACGCGGGTAGTTCGGCCTCGGTGTCGAGCCAGCAGGGACCTCCCGGCACCACCACCAAGGCACTCACAGAGAAAGACCTCACGACCATCGGCGACACGGCCGGCATTGTCTCGGTCGATCCGATCCGATCCGTGCAGCCTGACTACATCGAATCCGACTCCGGCACTCCCTACGAGTTCAGCATCAACGCCACGTCGGCAGTCACCACGGCCAACCTCACCGCGGGCGCGCAACTCGATGGCGGTGCCACCCAGACACAACTCGTGTTGCCGGACACCTTTGTGGCCCCGCTCGGGTTCGCGTCGGCGAACGACGCGGTGGGGGCATCCGTTTCGATCGGGATCACCGATATTCTCGGCGCGAAACACACCGTGAATGCCACCGTCGTCGGCGTCTCGCTGGAGAGCCTGCTCGCTGCGGGCGCCGGGGCCAACGACGCCCTGATTGCCGAGTTGGCCGACGCGCAGTCCGGCGGCATCGAGACCGCGGTCACCAGCTACGGGGTGGCCGTCGCCCATTTTGATACCGCGCTGTCAACGGATGCCGTCACCGCGCTCAAAGCAAACCTCGCGACCAAGGGCTACACCGCGAGTACTATCGCGGATCAGCTGGGCGCCGTGCAGACGGTGATCAATGGCATCGTCGGCGTACTCAACGCCTTCGCCGTGATTGCCCTGATCGCAGCGGCATTCGGCATCATCAACACCCTGTTGATGAGCGTACAGGAACGCACCCGTGAGATCGGTCTGATGAAGGCCATGGGCATGAGCGGCGGCAAGGTGTACACCCTGTTCAGCCTCGAGGCCATCGTCATCGGGTTTCTTGGCAGCGCCATTGGTGCCGGCGTGGCCATCGGGCTTGGCTCCGCGCTGAGTGCCGTGCTGTCTCAGGGCCTGCTCTCCGGGCTGCCCGGGTTGAATATCCTCTTGTTTGAGCCGGCGTCGGTGGCCTTCGTCATCGGCCTGGTCATGTTGATCGCGTTCCTGTCCGGCACCCTGCCGGCCCAGCGGGCGGCCAAGCAGAACCCGATCGAGTCCCTGCGGTACGAGTAGCGTCCGCACGTCATCGATAAGCGCAGTACGGATGAACCAGGACGAGGCATGATCGCCACTCCCCCGCCACACACGACGCTTCCCATGCGCCCGCAGTCTCGTGAAGACAAGCATCACGAGACGAGCTTGCGCGTGGAGCGGAGTGCTGTCAGCCTCGTTCTGGAACACGGTTTCGACAACGTCACCGTGGACATGATCTGCAGCCGGAGCGGCATCTCGCAGCGCACCTTCTTCAACTATTTCAAGACCAAGAAGGCCGCCATCATTGGCGTCGGCCCGCCAACGATCGATGAAAGCCGCGCCCGGGCCTTCATCACCGCCCCCGGCGACGACCTGCTGCCCGACGTGCTAACCCTGATGAGCGCGATCGGCCCCCGCGACGGCATCGACGAGCACCTGTTCACCGACCGCCTGCGAATGTTTGGGCTGCATCCCCAGCTCATGCAGGAGCAGATGGAGCGGATGACCAGGGTCGCCTCCGAAATCACCGAGCTGGTCTACCTGCGCCTCGGCCGCGGTGCACGCGTACACACCGACACCGGACACACCAACGCCGGGCACGCCGAGAAAGACGCAGACCGTGCGTTCCGGCACGGGCAGGCAGAGCTGCTCACACACGCCATGCTGGGCGTCGTGCGCTTTATGGTCCTGCAGTGGATTCCCGCTCGAGCGTGTCCGACCGATGCCACGCCACATGCCGAACCGAACCAAACCGACCAGGTCTTGGCTCCGACCCTGGCCGCGTCGCTCGATCGAACGGTCGAGCTGCTGCGCCGCACGCTGAGCATTCCGGGCCTGTAGACGCTGGCCGGTTATTGGTCGGAGTCCACGGGCAACCATTTCAGCAGGGCTGCCCGCAACTTTGCCAGGTGCAGCGGGCGCATGAGGTATTCGTTCATGCCGACCATGCGGGTGCGGTCGGTATCGCCGGGCACGACGCTGGCGGTCATGGCCAGAATCGGCATGCGCGTTCCCGGCACCTCGGCCGCCCGAATAGCCGATGCCAGCTCATAGCCGTTCATCTCCGACATCTGCAGGTCGGTGATCACGAGATCGTAATCGCCCGTCTTCCACCTCGCGAACGCCAGCGCGCCGTTGTCCGTGAGGTCGGCCTCGTATCCCAACAGGTTCAGTTGCCACAGGATGAGTTTCTGGTTGGTCGGGTTGTCTTCGGCCACGAGAATGCGGGTCGCACCGGGGGCGCGAGGTGTCAACCGCGCCTGCTGCGCGGGTGAGACATCCGTTCCCGCCCGGAGATGCTCGGCCGCACTGCGGTGCGACGCGATCGGCTCCAGAATCCTGCGGGTCAGCGAAAGCGCCCCGTCAGACTCGACTTTCTCGTCGGCCCGCGGCATGAGCCAGTTGATCGTGTCCTGCAGCTCCTTGTAGTGCAGCGGTTTGGTGATGTAGGCATCGCAACCGGCCGCACGCGCCCGGTCCTGATCGCGCGACATGGCCATCGCGGTCAGGGCAATCACCGGGATATCGGCGGTGATGGGGTCATTCTTCAACTCCGAGGTAGCGGCAAATCCGTCGATCCCCGGCAGCTGGACATCCATAAGAATCACGTCGGGCAATTCGACCCGAGCGAGCAGCAGGCCACTTTCGGCGTCACCGGCCCCCAGCGTTGAGTGGCCGGCCCTCCGAACGAGCAGCGTGGCGAGCTTCATATTGATGGGGTTGTCTTCAATGATCAGAATTCTCGCCATGCCATCACCCGCCCAGCTCGTCGCCGGACTTCAGGGCGCGCTTGACCTCGGCCATGAAGGCCGTTCGATTGAAGCTCTTCGTGCCGAGCACTCGAACCGGTTGACTCGGGTCGCTGTCGACCGCCGCCAGTTCCTGGATGGTGAGCTGCTTACCGGTCACGACGAGCACGGGAATATGCTCGGTTCTCTCGTCGCTCTGCAACGCCAACACGACCTGATAGCCGCTGAACCCTTCCATCATGAGGTTCAGCAGTACGAGATCTGGACGCAATCGCTGCGCCAGCTCGATAGCCTCATTCTTAGTGAAGGCACGTTCTACCGCGTAGTCCGGTCGGGTCAAAAATCGTGCGATGACATCGACGGTTTCGCGATCATCGTCGGCCACCAGAATCCGTCGGGTGCGCAGGGCATCGGGGCTGAGGCCGAGTACGTTCAGCGACTGCTGCAATGCCGCCCGGGTGATTGGCTTCTCCAGCACGGCGGCCGCGCCGTGGGTCAGGGCCAGGCACACGTCGGTGTTTCCCGCAATGATAACGATCGGAACGGCGGCGAGATCCGAGAACTCGTGCAGGCGAATGAGAAAGCCCCAGCCGTCTATTCCGGGCAAGCGAATGTCGAGGGTAATGAGGCTGAGGTGGTGATGCGGGGCAATGGCGAGGCCTCGCTCTCCACTGGTCGCGATGATGACGCGAAAACCTTCAGCTTCGAGCAGCAGTCGAAGCACTTCAGCACCTTTGGCGTCGTCTTCAATGACCAGGGCAACGTGTTTCTCCGACCGCGCCTCGTAGTCCTGTTGCGGTCGAGACTTCGCAGCCACGGCGAGGGATTCTTCAACCCGCTGGCCGGTCGTGGTCGAGTACACCTTCACATCGCGTACCGCTTCCCCCGTTTCCGGTGCGGCCGATGGTGACGGCGTGGCGGCGGCCGCATGGGGTCGAAACGGATGCGGTTTCGGCCGGTCACCAGGAGGCGCCTGAGTGCTGGGTGAACCCACCGGCACAACCAGGTCTCGATCGGTCTGAGCCGAGTTCTCCGAGCCCGGCGCCGACCAGGCGGGAGCGATCTGGTCGGTGATTCCCAAGGGAAGCCAGACAGCAAAACTCGCGCCCTCGCCCTCGGCACTGGCGACAGCGACCGTGCCGCCCTGAATTCCCACCATCTGCTTGACCGTGGCCAGACCGAGGCCGGTGCCTTCGAATCGTCGAGCCAGGGTGCTGTCAATCTGACTGAACGCCAGAAAGAGTTTCGACATGTTCTCCGACGAAATTCCCGGTCCCGTGTCATCGACGCGAATCTCGAGAAAGTCCATGATGGTGCTCTTGGGCAATGGAAAATCGTGCACGGGCCAGGAGCCGGCAATCTTTCCGACGGCGCTGCGCGGTACGCGTTTGGCCATGAGAATGACCCGGCCCTGGTCCGACGTGAATTTCACGGCGTTCGACAGTAGGTTGTACACGATCTGTTTGGTCTTGCGCATGTCGAGCAGCGGCACGCCCAGGTCATCGGCACCTTCAAAACGAAGTTGAATACCGTGTGCCGCGGCGCCATCGCGCACGATCGACAGGCTCTGCTCGAGCAATGAACGCACGTCAACGGCCTCCAGCTCGATGTCCATCATTCCTGCCTCGACCTTGGACAGGTCGAGGATGTCGTTGATGAGTGCGAGCAGGTGGTGTCCACTGGTGAAGATATCGCCGATGTACTCGCGCTGGGATTCGCTCATATCGCCCATGAGACCGTCTTTGAGGGCTTCGGAGAACCCGATGATCGCATTCAAGGGCGTGCGCAATTCGTGCGACATGGTGGCCAGAAACTCGGTCTTCATTCGGCTGGCGTGTTCCAGCTCGATGTTGGTCTCTTTGAGCGCCCGCTCGAACCGCTTGCGTTCGGTGACGTCACGGGCTGACGCGAACACGCCCTGCACGACCCGATCGCGGTCGTAAAAGGTTGCTGCGTTGTAGGAGACATCCGTTTCATCACCGTTGAGCGCTCGCACCGTGAGCTCGTAGTCGCTGACCTTGTTTTCGGTGAGAGCCCGTCGAATTGCGGTATCCGCTCGAACCGGGTCGGTGAAGAAGTTGCGGCATGGAGCGCCGATGAGCTCATCCCGGGATCGCCCCGTGAGCTCGATCATCTGTTGATTGACATCGGAGATGATCCCCGTGGTGTCGGTCGTCATGAGCGCGTCGATATTTGATTCGATCAAGGAGCGCGTGTAGAACTGTTGGTCGCGCAGCCGCTGGTCCAGCACCGATTGAGCGATCTCCACTTGCTTGCGCGAGGTGTTGTCGGTGCCGATCAGCAGGTAGCCGATAATCGCCGCATCGACGTCGCGCAGGGCGGTGACCGACACGATCGCCGCGAATCGGCTGCCATCCTTGCGCACCTTGGTAAGTTCATAGATGTCCTCGATGCCGCGACTGGCCTTGTAAACGAGGGCTTCGAAGCCGGGCTTGATGGTGGTGCCGAACTCCAGGCTGAGTTGGGCGGCGCGCAGAATGATCTCTTCCGGATCATGCATCTCAACCGGCGTGAGCTTGTTCACGACCTCGTCGGCGGAGTAGCCGAGCATCCGCTGCGCCCCGACGTTGAAAATCTGAATGACGCCATGAGCATCGGTGGCGATGCTCGAGAAATTAGCGCTATTGAAGATGGCATCCTGCAGGCTCACGGTCTGCTGCAGAAGGTTCTTCTCCAGTGCAGCGTTCTGCGCGAAGGCACTGTCGCCGCCCGCAAGGCTCGCGTTGACCAGAACCGTTCCATCGTCGGGGGCGGCTGGCTGTGAGCGATTCTTGCGCCTGTGGGGTGTCATGGTCATCACGCCTTCCGAGATCTTTCGATGAGCAGCGTGCGTCACGAGCACGAAACGCTTACGGGAAGGCAGAAGAGGCACGCGGTCGGCAACTTCGCCTCGTTTGAATGCCGCGAGTCGACCGGGGGAAATTTCCCTCACGTAAATCTACATCACGAAACATCCTCCAATGGCCCCCTCTTGGGGGTGGTCAAGATTCCCCAGCGGCCAGGTGGTAGACCTCGGTAAAAAAGCCGTCGTTGACGTCGTACTCCACGTTCAGGACACCATACGTATCAGTGGAGACCGTCAAACCGCCGTCCTCGTCCGAGAGGTCGACGGTGAGCTCGAAGACGGCTTATGACGCGGCGGTATCGCATGCCTCGACGAACGCGGTGACGTCAGTGGCCGACACCTCGGTTCCGGAGTCGGCGACCTTTCGCATGCTGTCGATCAGGTCGGTGGCCAGCCCGGATTCCTCAGCCAGCGCGAGCAGATCGGTCAGCCGCGCCCGGTCTTCGGCGCTGATTGTTCCATCCGTCAGGGGTGCGCAGATACGTTTGGTCAGCTCAGCACTGGCGGTCGCTGCGGCGCTGTCAGCGACGCCCTGGGCACCATCCGACACCGCGGTCTGAATCTGAGAGCAGCCGACGAGAGCGACGATTATCGGTAGAATCAGCAACGCTCGCAGACGTCGTCGGGCGGATGAAGAAGTTTTCACCGTGCGCTCATTTCTTGAATTGTCAGCACTCTGTCGTTGCTTCAATCGCTTATCCGAAGAGCTCGCCGAGCCAGTTTTCTCGCTTCTTCGGGCGGTACCCATCGCGGTTGTCGCGGTCCCGGTTGTCGCGGTCGCGGTTGTCGCGGTCGCGGTCGCGGTTGTCACGGTCGCGGTCGTCGTATCCGCGATCACCGGGCTGGGAAGAGCGCGGTTGTTGAACCGGGTATGGCTGCTGGGGAATAGCGCCGACCACAGGGGCGGCCGGCGCTGCAGCTGCGAATTCTTTCTCCGCACGGTCAATGATCTTGTCCAGCTCACCGCGGTCGAGCCAGACACCGCGACACTCCGGGCAGTAATCGATCTCAACGCCACCGCGTTCGCTCATCACCAGGGTGGCAGAATCAGTTGGACACTTCATGGAGTTCTCCTGCAGGTCGTGGTCTTCCCCAGCATACGGGTACCCACTCAGGCACTTCCTGAGTGGGTCAAGCATCCGAATTGACTGTCGACTTCAATATCGATATTTCACTGAGAGGCGCTGCCAAGTGTCACTGATTCACAGCTACTGCCGCGTTTAGCAGCTCGTGGAGCCAACGATGTTCATCGAGTACACCCCGGTCTCGTCCAGCACGAGGTGTACTTCTCATGCCGCTGCGTGGTTGCCCGCTGGCTCCTCGGCGATCGAGCGCACCTGCCCACAGCCGGTCGCGAGGAGGAAGTTCAGGCCGTAGATCGTGCCTACTTCACGTCGAAGCGGTCGAGTTCCATCACCTTGACCCATGCCGCGACGAAATCCTCCACGAACTTATTCTTCGCGTCATCGCTTGCGTACACCTCCGCAACGGCCCGCAGCTCGGAGTTCGAGCCGAAGAGCAGGTCGACCCGGGTGCCGGTGAGGGTCGGTGCGCCCGTGGTGTAGTCGCTGCCTTGGTACGCATGCTTGCCGGGATCGAGGGCCGTCCACTTTGTGCTCATGTCGAGCAACTTCACGAAGAAGTCGTTGCTCAGCACGCCAGGGTTCTCGGTGAACACGCCATGCTGTGACCCGTCGTAGTTGGTACCGAGCACGCGTAGCCCCCCAATGAGTACCGTCATCTCGGGGGCGCTCAACACGAACAGGTTCGCCTTGTCGAGGAGATGATACTCGGCCGGGAGCGACGCGAGCGGACCGTAGTAATTGCGGAATCCGTCAGCGACTGGTTCAAGCCATCCGAACGATTCTGCATCGGTTTCCTCCTCGAGGGCGTCAACGCGCCCCGGCGTGAACGGAACCTCGATGGCGACGCCGGCGTCCTGCGCCGCTTTCTCGACCGCCGCCGAGCCCGCAAGCACGATAAGGTCGGCAAGAGAGATCGGATTGACCGCTGAGGCGTTGAAGATGGCCCGGATGCGTTCGAGGGCGTTCAGTACCAACGCCAGCTGGTCGGGGTTGTTAACCTCCCAACTCTTCTGGGGTTCGAAGCGGATGCGTGCCCCGTTCGCGCCGCCGCGCTTGTCGCTGCCGCGGAAGGTGGACGCTGCGGCCCATGCGGTCGATACCAACTGAGAGACGGTCAGGCCGGAGGTGAGGATCTGCGCCTTGAGCGCGGTGATCTGCTCGGCATTGACCGGCTCGCCGGACGCCTCGGGCAGCGGGTCCTGCCAGATCAGTGCTTCCATGGGCACATCGGGGCCGAGGTAGCGCGCTTTGGGACCCATATCACGGTGGGTCAGCTTGAACCAGGCCCGGGCGAACGCGTCCGCGAACGCGTCCTGGTCATCCTTGAAGCGGCGCGAGATCGGTCCGTAGATCGGGTCGACGCGCAGAGCAATATCAGAGGTGAGCATGCGCGGCTCACGTCGCTTCGAGGCGTGGTGGGCCAGCGGCACCATGTCGGCGCCGCCACCGTCTACCGGCCGCCACTGGTGGGCGCCCGAGGGGGACTCCATCAGCTCCCATTCGTAGGCGAACAGGATATGGAAGTACTCGTTATCCCAGCGGGTCGGATGATACGTCCACGTCACCTCGAGGCCCGAGGTGATCGTGTCATCGCCCTTACCAGTGCCGAAACTGTTCTCCCAACCCAGACCCAGTTCCGCGAGGTCTGCATCTTCGGGGCTCGGGCCGACGTGGCTGTCGGGGGCCGCGCCGTGGGTTTTGCCGAAGGTGTGGCCGCCGGCGATCAGGGCCACGGTCTCTTCGTCGTTCATCGCCATGCGCTTGAACGTCTCGCGGATATCGACTGCCGAGCCGAGCGGGTCGGGTTTGCCGTTCGGTCCTTCCGGGTTGACATAGATGAGGCCCATTTGTACGGCGGCCAACGACTTCTCCAGCTCATGGTCTCCGTGGTAGCGCTCGTCGCCGAGCCAGGTGGTTTCCGGACCCCAGTAGACATCGTCGTCAGGTTCCCACGCGTCGACCCGGCCGCCACCGAAGCCGAAGGTCTTGAACCCCATCGTCTCGAGGGCGACGTTGCCGGCGAGGACCATCAGGTCGCCCCAGGAGATGTTGCGGCCGTAGGTCTGCTTGACCGGCCACAGCAGCCGGCGAGCCTTGTCGAGGCTCACATTATCGGGCCAGCTGTTCAGCGGCGCGAAGCGCTGTTGGCCAGTGCCGGCGCCCCCGCGACCGTCATGGATACGGTATGTGCCCGCGGCGTGCCACGCCATCCGAACAATGAGAGGCCCATAATGGTTGAAGTCGGCCGGCCACCATTCCTGAGAGGTCGTGAGCACCTTCTCAATACTCTTCTTGACCGCAGTCAGATCCAGGGACTCGAAGGCTTGGGCGTAGTCGAAGTCCCCGCCGAACGGATTCGCCACGGTGGGGTTCTTGGCCAGGATCTTCAGGTTGAGACGGTCCGGCCACCATCCGCTATTCGCTGAACCTCTGGTCGGATGCGGCGAGTTCTGCCCGTGGGGGACGGGGCAGGCGTCTCCGATCGGCTGGGTTGTGTCGTCGTCAGTCGTGACGACCCCGTGTTCTTCGGTCATGGGATTCCTTTCAGGGTTGCTGATCGTTGTGATCAGCAACGTTGTGAGGTCGAGCAGGTGGGGCATAAACCCCAGAAGATGACATCCGCTGTTTCGATCACGAAGCCGTGATCGTCGGACGGAGTCAAGCAGGGTGCCTCGCCGACCACGCAGTCGACGTCGGCGATGAGACCACAGGAGCGGCACACGACATGGTGATGATTGTTCTCGACGCGGGTTTCGTAGCGCGCCCGAGATCCGGCCGGCTGGATGCGCCGCAACAAGCCCACGGCTGTCAGAGTGTGCAGGGAGTCGTACACGGCCTGGTGGGACAGTTCGGGGAGTACAGCGCGCGCGGCACCGATGATCGATTCGGTGTCCGCGTGCGGATGTGTGTGCACAGCGCTCAAAACTGCCATCCTCGGACGCGTCACCCGCAGACTCGCCTCCCGAAGCAACTGTTGAACCTCCGGCGACGTAAGCACCATTCAAGTCTGCCTCGTTTTCTGGAATCAGTCAAAATTGGGTAGCAGGGGGTCTCCATGCAGATGCCGTGGATCGGGCGAGTCGGGTTCTGCTCTTGCCAGGACAGCTGTGGTCATCCCACGTTTAAGCTGGGCGGGGATGGTTGTGCCCGACGCGAAGGTTGCGGTGCTGGTCGGGTCCGTCTGGCCCTCCGGAGGGACTTGTAAGTCACGGGTTGGCCGCCGACCGCTTGGCAGGGATACACCTTCGTCTATCAAGGAGACGTCATGACGCACTATCACGGGTTCGTCTCCCGATGCCGGGTACTGCGCCCAATCGAGGAGTGTCATACGCTCAGAGGCCGTCAAACCAGCCAGAGCCCGTCAAACCATCCGCTCCTGGAATCCACGATCGGCGATCACTGTGAACACGCTGTGAACACACAGTGACCACACAGTGACCACACAGTGGCGCGGTTCCCACATCGCGACGTGCTCGTCGAGGTCGCGACCGGCAGGCAGTGGAGCCATACCGGAGTGAATTCGGTCGTGGACCGGCTAGCCCTGGGGCTCCTCACCGTCGGTATCGATAGCGACGCCGCAAGCGACTTGTTCGCGGTCCTCGCGAACCGCGAACACCGCCTCCCCCCACTGACAAGACCCCCTGGGGGTAGACAGACGCAACCGGTGGTGCTGGCCTCACCCAACCCTGACACGCAGGGCCGCACCGAGCTTGGGAGGCGCCCCTGCAGTGGTCGCCCGGAACCAGCTCGGTATTCAATCGTCAGGACAACGTGATGGCCACGCCGAGCGCCTAAAATGAAGTACCGCGAGACAACGTTCTTCGGTTGCCACCCTCGGCTAACAGCCCGATCTTTTTGTCATGTTTCACCGCCTCAATCCCGTGATCGCCAAACTCTGAGCCGAAACGATCGTCACGGTGAAAGATGCACCCGTCAACCACCGGGCCAATTCGGTGCCACCCCAACCCAAGAGAAGACTTATGCGCCTCCGCTGGCTCGCTGTAGTTGTACTGCTTTTCGCTTCCTTCATGGACCTGCTCGACACGACGATCGTCAACGTGGCTCTCCCCTCGATCGAGAAAGATCTCGGCGCCACCCCAGCACAGCTCGAGTGGATCGTGTCGGGCTACGTGCTCACCTTCGCCGTCCTCCTCACCACGGGCGGTCGACTTGGGGACATCTTCGGCCGGAAGCGACTCTTCCTGATCGGAGTAGCAGGGTTTACCCTTGCGTCGGCGTCCTGCGCGGTTGCGACGAGCGGCGACATGCTCGTGGTTTCCCGCCTGGTGCAGGGTGCCTTCGGGGCGATCATGATTCCCCAAGTGCTCTCGATCATTCAAGTGCTGTTTGCGCCGAAGGAACGCGCCGGGGCATTCGGCGCCCTCGGCGCGATCTCCGGACTCGCGGCCGTCGCTGGACCCCTCATCGGTGGGCTCCTCATCTCACAGAACGCGTTCGAGCTCGGCTGGCGGAGCGTGTTCATGATCAACGTTCCGGTGGGTATCGTCTTGTTCATCACAGCCTCACTCTGCATTCCCGAGTCTCGTGCCACGAGGCGGGTACGACTGGACGTGCTGGGCGTCGTACTGATCTCGGCGGCACTGTTCTTGCTCGTGTATGGATTGATCGAAGGCCGCGCCCTCGAATGGCCGGTCGGCATCTGGATCATGATCGGTGCCAGCCCCCTGCTACTGGCAGTATTCATCTGGTATCAGAACTGGCTTGATAAGAAGTCCGGCTCCGCCCTTGTGCCACCCTCCCTCTTCCACAGCCGCGGCTACTCGGCCGGGGTGCTCACCTCGTTCTCGTTTAGCGCCTCCATCGGAGGTTTCTTTTTGATTCTGGTGCTTTACCTGCAGATCGGGCTCGGCTTCTCCGCGATCGAGGCCGGCCTGACAACTCTGCCCTTCAGCCTCGCCGCTCTCGTCGGTAGCGGCGTCGCCGTACGTCTCGGCCCACGTCTGGGAAAAGGGCTGATCTTTCTCGGGGCAATCGCCCAGATCGGCGGTTACCTCTGGATCCAGAACATTATCGGAGCCCAGGCCAACGCCCTCGTCGGCACCGATCTGATACCGGCGATGGCCCTCGCCGGTCTCGGGCTGACCCTTCTGGTCGTGCCCCTGACAGACGTTGCCCTCGCCCAAACATCGATCGCCAACGCCGGAGCAGCGTCAGGGGTACTCGGCACCTTCCAGCAGGTTGGCGGAGCGATCGGCATAGCTGTAATCGGTGTGGTCTTCTTTGGCATCGTTGGCGTTACCTTTACGCCGACTGTTCTTCGGGATGCTTTCCTCGCGAGCATCTGGGTGCCCATCTTTGCCCTGGCACTGGCTGCACTCTCCAGCACCCTGCTCCCGAGCGTCACCCAGGTCGCAAGCCACAAAGCCGACGCAGAACGCTCCTTGGAAACGCAAGGTATACACCTGAAACAAGACTTATCGACTTCCTGACCGGCGCCCTGGAGCAGCGCCCAAGCGACCGGTCTCACGTACGCCCGCTACGCGCCCTGGAAGAACCCGGAAAACCGCACCGAGAAACAGCAGGCCACGGCCAGTGCTCCCCGGCCGTCTTTGACCCACGGTCACGTCAGGAGAGCCCGTTTCTGCATTCATTTAGTCCCGAGCGCTGCGGGACAGACGGCCTACCGGCGCGCAGCACGCACATGCACAGGACGTCACCGAGAGCCCGAGAAGCCCGGGCGAGAATGAAGCCCGCGCGGGCTTCGACGAGCGTGGTCGCGGTCCGGCGAAAGATGTGCCTGATGAACTCCCCCACCTCGATCCGAGCGTCTCTCAGCGGGTGCTCGTTGTCGTCAACGAACGTGCGGAGCAACCGAACAATATTGCTGACGCTGCCCGGTCTGCCCGTCTTTGTCGCGAAGGGATACGACGGGGCGTCGTGCCCTGTTTGGGCGAATTGACGGCGGATCGCGGCCGCCGTGAAGCTCGGCAGCGCGATGCGCCGCTTCGGGCGCTGGGCGGGGGCACCGGCCCCACGGTACTCTAGAGACCCTTGCCGTTGCCCAACACGAGGACGACGCCCCACCCGAGGAGAACCAGATGTCGGTCGGTTTACTCGCCGTAGTCGATGACATACTTACCGCCGCCCTCAAGGCGAGTGCGAAAACCGCCGGCGTCGTCATCGACGACGCGGCCGTCACCCCGCAGTATGTTCAGGGGCTCTCGCCGGCGCGCGAGCTCCACGTCGTCTGGCGCATCGCGCAGGGCAGCCTGTTCAACAAGTTCGTCATCATCATCCCGCTCGCACTACTCCTGTCCGCGTTCGCGCCGTGGGTGTTGCCGTGGTTGCTCATCCTCGGCGGCACCTATCTGTGCTTCGAAGGTGCGGAGAAAGTCACCGAATGGTTTGGCGCGCATCACAGCAGCGACGAGTCCGAAGCGCGCGATGAGGGCAAGCTCATCTTCGGCGCTATTCGCACCGACCTCATTCTCAGCACCGAGATCATGCTGATCGCGCTGGCCAGCCTCGACCCCGATTTTGGCCTCTGGAACACGCTCGGCGCGTTGGTGGTCATCGGCCTCGGCATGACAGTGCTTGTCTACGGCGCCGTCGCTCTGCTGGTCAAGATCGACGACATCGGACTGTCACTAATGAAGAACTCGGAACGACGGGTACGACGCACCGGCGCACGCATCGTGCGTTCGATGCCCACCGTGTTCCGGGTGATCGGCGTCATCGGCACGGTCGCCATGTTGTGGGTTGGCGGCCACCTCGTGATCGCGAACCTGGCCGAGACTTTCTGGCACGCTCCCTACGATGTGCTGCACGCCGTGACGCAGGCTGTCGAATCTGCCGGACCTGTCGTCGTCTGGGTCACCGACACGGCGATGTCGGCCGTGTTCGGCCTCATTCTTGGTCTGATCATCGTCGGTATCGTTTTCGGAATCTCTCGCCTTCTCGGGAGCAGATCCGAGCGAAGCGTCACGCAGGTCACCGGGTCAAACAACGTTCCATAATGGTCGGTCGCACGGTTTCCGAACGGCCGTGGGATTCTGCCGACGTGACTCGGTGACGTGACCCGCGTTTGCCGAACTCCGCATTTAGAAGGCGACCGTGCGGAAGCGTTGCGCGACCGTGCCCTCCCATACGGATAGTCGGAAACGGCAGGAGAGCTCAGGGCTCCCAGCCGCGTCGCGCCGGTGGGATCGGTGTCGCGTTGGTACTTGCCCGATAACCATCCGCCGCCCAGCGGCGACCAGGGCAAAAGCCCCAGACCCCCATCGAGGGCCGCCGGCACGATCTCGGATTCGATCTTGCGAACGAGCAGGCTGTACTGCGGCTGGAGTGTGACCGGCGCCGTGAAGCCCAAAGCCTTCGCCACGTGCACGGCTTTCGTCAGCTGCCATCCGAGAAAGTTGGAGAAGTGTAGTAGCCGATCTTGCCGCTTCGGATGGCATCGTCGAGAAAGCACAGCGTCTCCTCCAACGGCGTCACCGGTTCCCAGGCGTGCATGTGATACCGGTCGATGTGCTCCGTTCTGAGCCGCCGCAGTGAATCGTCGAGGGCCCGGTGCAGGTGCCGACGACTGGTACCCCGATCGTTGGGGCCGTCGCCCATGGCGAACCGGCCCTTGGTGGCGAGACCGATCTGCTCCCTCTCGGTCGGGTGAGAAGCCAACCACGACCCGGTCATCTCCTCCGAGGTTCCGGAACTGTAGACATCCACTGTGTCGATGAGGGTGCCGCCGGCGCCCACATACGTGTCCAGGAGCGCGTTGGCCATCTCCTCATCGGCTTCCGCCCCAAAGGTCATGGTGCCCAGTGCGTAGGTCGAAACGACTGCGCCGCTGTTGCCGAGTGTGCGATATCGCATCTGCCGGTCCTGTTCTTCTCCGAGGTGGGAGACCCGCAGGGGGACGTTCTGACAGGCACGAACATTGTCCCGCAGTCCATTATCCGCCGGCGACATGACCGCGTTGGGTGCGTGTTGTCCACGCAGAGGATTACATTTGCGGATTATGCATTCTGGCGACGTGGTTTCACGCTCAACGGCCGAGGAAATCGTCTAGCCCTGGGAGGTTAAAGTCGGATCCGAATTCGTTCACCTGCTCGCCAAGGCCCGAAACGGTTTCGCCCGCGCTGGCCGCGAACTCGTCCACTCCCCCGGTTACGCCTTCGAGGTCGATACCGCTAGCCAAGGCGTCGAAATCAACTCCGAAGTTCGCCGCCTGCTCGAGGAGGGGGCCTGCGACAGAGGTGACGACGGCTCCGCCGGCGACGGCGGCGAGAACACCACCTGCTGCGAGGCCGGCTCCCGCGGCGGCGCCGCCCAGCAGCGCTCCACGGCCGATACCCCCGCCCGAGCGTGACTCCTGGCCGTCGGCGCGGGCGAGGAGGCCTCGGAGAAATCCGGGGCGGCTGGACTCCGTTCGGGTGGCCGCCCGGGCGAGGTCATCGGCACCTGAGGTGCGGGGCACTACGTGGGCGGGGAGCTCTGCGCGCATCCGCTGTTGGATCTGATCGCGCTGGGCCGGAGTGAGTCTCTCGAATGCCTCGCGGTGCACCTGCTCGATCTGGTGCGGGTCGGCGGTTTGTAGGAGGTAGTCGTAGCGCGCGATCGCCGCCCGATCGGTGTTGTCGATCGCCCCGGATGAAGCGGATGACACGGCTGAAGCGGATCGAAGAGACTCGGTAGCGGGTCCGCCGTCGGCGCGGCCGGATTCAGCAGTGCGGCCCTCTCCGGTCAACGCATCTGCTGCATTACGAACGATCGCGCGCCAGTCGCTCTGGCCAGCGTTCGCACTCTGGTTCGACGAACCTGACTTGTCGAGAGCCTTCTGAGCGAGGCCGGTGAGTTTGGAGATTATGCTCATTTCGCGTGTTCCTTCCGGGTTGAGGGATCGATCGGCGTGGATGTTTCGATTGTTGAATGGTTTCCGCGGGTCTTGACCAGGCTCAGCACGGTGGCCACGGCGATCGTGGCGCCGATGAAGAGCAGGGAGAACGAGATCGGGATCTCGGGGACCCACAAAAGCGGCTGACCGCCGTTAATGAACGGCAGCTCGTTCACATGCAGGGCGTGGAAGACGAGCTTCACACCAATAAAGGCAAGGATGACGGCGAGGCCCTGCGCGAGGTAGACCAAGCGCTCGAGCAAACCCCCGATGAGAAAGTAGAGCTGCCGCAGCCCCATCAGCGCAAAGACGTTCGCCGTGAACACGATGTACGCCTCGCTGGTGAGCCCGTAGATGGCGGGGATGGAGTCGACCGCGAACACCAGGTCGATGAAGCCGATGGCGACGATGGTGAGGAGCATTGGGGTTACGAACCGCTTGCCGTTTATCTTCACGGTGAGCTTGTCTCCGTGATATTCGTCGGTCACCGCGAGGTGGCGGCGCACGAAGCGCATAAGCCGGTTATTGGCTGGGTCGGTTTCGTGGTTCGAGAATGCCTGCCGGTATGCCAACACGAGGAGCAGGGCGCCGAAGAGGTAGAAGATCCAAGAGAAGTTCTCGATCAGGGTCGCGCCGACGGCGATGAAGACGCCACGCAGGATGAGTGCGATGATGATGCCCACCATCAATACCTTCTGCTGGTACGCCTTCGGCACGGCGAACGCCCCCATGACCAGCAGGAAAACGAAGAGGTTGTCGATCGAGAGCGCCTTCTCGGTGAGGTAGCCGGCGAAGTACTCGCCGCCATACGTCCAGCCCGAGACCATGCCGATGCCGACGCCAAACAGGAGCGCGAGACTGATGTAGAACGCCGACCAACGAGCCGACTCACCGATGGTGGGCTCGTGCGGCTTGCGCACGTGGGCGAAGAACTCGTAGACGAAGAAAGCGATCGTGACAGCGATCGTGATGATCCAGATCAAGAGCGTGACCTGCATGAGGGATCTCCAAAGGGGTTGGCGTGGATATGGCACCAAGGTCTCCTCCGCTCTGATCAAACAGAACCGGCGGCCCGGAATGCAACAATGCATTCGTATTGACGGGCCGACCGCAGACGGGAGTACTCCCCTTGTTATGCGCGAGCTTACAAGACATCCGCCCGATTGCTAATTCCGAACCCGGCAATTTCGGGATTCAGCCCTCATTCTCTCGTTACGTCCCGGTGAGTGGACTTTCTCTCGTTGCTCGGTAGGAACTCCCGCAGGTATGCCCGAAGTGCAGGATCGCAGGCATAGACATACGTGCCTTGGATGCCGCGGGTCAGCAGAACCGCGTAGATATTGCTGACGAAACGGAGAAGGTCGTCGTCGCTGTAGATCTTGCCCAGGCGGGAATTGTTCTCCTTGCCCTTCTTGTCGAAGTACGATCCCCGGTCAACGACTAGCCGGCCCTTGACTGCGTCGTATCGCAGGTCCTCACCGATGATGACTCCGGCATAGTTGAGGTCGTAGCCCTGCACAGTGTGGATTGACCCGACTTCCTCGAGAGACTTCGGCGAGGCAATCCAGTCGGTCGCGACGCTGTTCCACCGAAGCTGACAGCCGTCGATCTCGATGTCATACGCGGTCTTGTCGTTCTTGGTCTTCCACTCCCACGCGTAGCCGGCGACCAAACGTGAGAGCCCACTTTCGGCATCCTTGCGCCGGATCTCATCACGCATCTCGGCGACGCTATCGAACATGCGTAGATCGTAGCTATCGAACCATTCGCGAGTCAGTGGTTGCGGCACCCCGGAGGTGGATGCGGTCCCCAGGACACGTCGGACGTAATCGACGTAGTCCGAACCAGCCTTCACCCGCATTTGCGACAGCAGCGGATAGTGGCGTTTTGCGCGTCGCGCATCGCTTACGAGTGCGGCGAGCAGTTCGGGAGGTACGTCGGCGGGCCGGATGCTCTGCGCCGCGTCGAGCAGAAAGATCTGGTGATCACTCTTCGCGCGGACCCAATCGAGCTGGGTCTTGCCCCCATCGTCCCAGCCGAAGAGTTTCTCGGTGATGTCACGGAATTTCTTGTTCTGCATGCCTGAGGGCTGGTTGGCACGTTGGTTGAGACGGTGGGCTTCGTCAACGATCAGCAGGTCGAAGTGCTCGTCCGAGAGCCCCACCTCGAACGGAGTCAGGACCATCTCGGGGCTCAACCCGGGGGTCTTCCGGAACACCTTTTTGATGGACTCTCGCAACGACTGCTGGGGGATGACGAACCCGATGCGCTTACCAGCGAGCAGTTTCCGATAGCCATCGACGAAGAACTCGGAGAACAGGGAGTCGCTGTCGAGATCCTCTGCGGGTGTCGTCTTCGCGATATCCATCAGCAGCTTGAGCAGGTAGATCGCGACGACGGTCTTGCCCGTTCCCGGGTCACCCTGGATGACGATGGTGCTGCTGGCGCCGGCCTCAAAATCCTGAAAGAGTCCCTCGAGGATGTCCTCAACGGCGACAGCTTGATCCTGGCTCAGCGCCTTGAACGGAGAGAGCTTGAAGAGGTCGCTGTTCTCGATCTCGGGAATGCTTCGTGTGAAGACTCCGTCAAGCCTGAGCTGGTCGAACACCTCACGGAAAGTCTCCTGGTAGAGATCGCGGTCGTAGTAGTCGGCCTCTGTGATTCCGTCGTTCCGATTCAGGACCCGGTACGTGCCGTCACCGGCAAGCATCCGGATGAGGTAGGACTCGAGGTCGAGGCAGACGGATTTATTGAATCTCTCGTCGACAATGACCCGGATTGTGCGGAGGTGTTTCTTCTCGGGGGAATCGAAATGCTGCCGCATTCGTGCTGCTGCGTTCAGCGACTCCCCGACGTAGACGTCGTCGAGACTGACACCACGCGCCGCTTGGCGCCCGGCCTTCGCATTGTCCAAGACGTACACAACCGGCCAGTTCGTGTTGCGATGGTCGCGAGGCGCCCAGGTCGTGACGGCTTCCCTGGTGAAGTCGACCCGTTTGATTTCAGAGGGAGTCATACTTCGTACTTCGCCCCCGCGCTTTGTCGACCGGATACTTCTCCCCCGTTACCGCGAGCTTGTCGCGCACGATCTGGTCGGGGTCCACGCCGATGCGATCAGCCAGCAAGAAGCAGTAGGTGAGCACATCGGCCAGTTCTCCCCGCACTCGATCGGTGTCGGCATCCGCTCCCCACTGGAAACACTCCAGCAACTCCCCCGCTTCAATGGCGATGCTCTTCGAGAGATTCTCGGGGGTATGAAACTGCGCCCAGTCCCGCTCTGCCATGAAAGCCGCAATCTCATCGCGGACAGAAGTATCGCTCATACCGTCAACGTATCAGCGGAGCGTTCCGTGCCCGACACACGAACGAGCGATGAGGGCGCGATGTGCATTTTTTCCCGCCTTGATCTTGCCCATCCCGCGGATGTTCCGGGTACCGTCCATCCTGCTTCGAACTTGCGACCAGCTCGTCAACGGGTGCGGCTGCGGGCGTCCTGGCCGGCGGCCGTTCCGTCAGAGAGTGTTCTCCGAGAGGCCATCTGAGGGTGTTTCTGCCGCCAACCGGGCTGCGAACTCATCCATACCCCTGGCGATGTTTTCTTGGCGCGAATCGTCATCTTCGGGGTCTTGTGGGGCGTCGTACGGCCAGGACAGATACACGTTGGGGTCGATGATGAGGAACGCGGAAAGTGAACTGCGCGGGATCGCTTCATAGTCGCGCACCTGATCTTCGGAGTCGTCCATGCTCATCCACGCGATGCCCGTGTTTTTCGGCAGGACAACCCAGCCTTGACCGCGGAACACATCGGCAAGGTCTGGTGGCACGCTGGCATGCACTTGAGCGAAACCGCGGTTGGTGAGGGCCGGCGTGAGAGTGTTGAGAAGCGCCTTGCACACCTCCTCGGAGCCGCTGGCGATCAGTAGCTCGATGACTGCGGTGCCGTGGTCGCTGACTATCGCATCGTCAATATCGTCGTCGGTGGAGTCTTCGTTGAGCTGATTCTCGTCAACGTAGCTGTCCGGTTCGGTGACGATAGCGCCCAGAAGCGGGCCGTCGTCGGTTTCGGCGACCAAAGCGAAGGCCTCAGACTCGCCTTGCATTTCAATGGTGTCATCGAAATAGACCTCAGGCGCGTCATCGACTGCGGCCTGCGGGAACTCCGTGAGTAACGCGACGAAGGCCGCCCGATGCTTTTTGTTGAGGCGTCGGACTCGGAAGCTCGGTTGCTCGCTCATGCGTGAGCCTCTCGACGATGTACTCCGTGATGTAACGCTCCGAAACCGGAGCACTCGAAACCATTATCCCCGTATGACGCTGGCCCACCGCTCCACGTCACTGCGCTCATCGTCAACGTGGCCGCTACGACTGCGCCGCTGTTGAATCGCACTGGGCAGCCTGGTCAACAAGTTCGTCATCATCATTCCGATCACTCTGCTCCTGACCGCATTCGCGCCCTGGGTTGACAGTGCTCGTGTACGGCGCGGTCGCATTGCTGGTCAAGATCGACGATGTCGGACTGGCGTTGATGAAGAACCCCGCACGACGGATGCGACGCACAGGTGCGCGCATTGTGCGCTCAATGCCGGCCGTGTTCCGGGTAATCGGCATTATCGGAACAGTCGCCATGTTGTGGGTCGGTGGCCACTTGGTGATCATCAACCTGGCCGACACGTTCTGGCACGGCCTTTGCGATGTGCTGAACGCCGTGATGAAGGCGATCGAATCTGCCGGTCCCGTGGTCGTCTGGGTCAGTGACACCGCGCTGTCGGCCGTGTTCGGGCTCATTCTGGGTCTGATCGTTGTCGCGATCATTTCCGGAATCTCCCGCCTTCTCCGGAGCGAATCCGAGCGTAGCGTCAGGGCAGTCCCCGGGCCATACAACCTTCCGTAGCGGTCGGTGCGCGCAGCCAATTTTGGTCCCTAGTCGGTGTCACTCGAGAGCGCTTCACTGAGCGCACAACGTAAGCAGCAACGCCTAGAGGAGGCGCACGATGGACACTCCGACGTACCTCGGAACCGATATCGCAGGGCTGATGCACGCCAGCCGCGCGGAGGCCAGGCGCATCATGGATGCGAACAAGGGCGATGTGGTCAGCAACCACAAAGCGATCCCGAACCGGTTGGAAACGGGCGGCCTGATCACCGATGAAGAACCGCAAACGCTTTTGGAGTTGTACAAAATCGGTTACGAGGCAGGCGAGCCAAAAGCCGATGCCCAGCGGGCGTACTTCCAGTCGCGGGACATATACAGCAAACTGGCCGCAAGCGGCAAAGCCAGCCCTGTCGCGCTGGTCGTGGCGTCCGCAGCAGTCGGATCGTTCGAGATCTCGGAGAATCCCGAAGGATCGACGACGGTCACGATCGCTCGAGTGAACTACGGTTCCAGCCTCGCGGGCATCGGAGCCGGTATCGGATCGCTTCTGGGCATGCCCGCTGGCGGCGTCCTCGGTGGAGCGATTGGCGGCCTCCTCGGCGGAATAGTGGACGACAAGAAAGACAAAAAGTAGCGGGCACCGATTCGTCGCGACGTCGTGACACTCGACGCCTCGCGGATGTCAGCCAATAGTTCTCTGCCATGTGCGCCAGCAGAGCGGTCCTCGTCTTAATCGGAGGCGCCCACTCGCAAGCGATAGCGATTTTTCCGGCGTTGCCCTCGTTTGGTGCGGTTCGGGCCAGCATTAGAACAACTTTGTACCGTTTGATGAAACTACCAGGTTGCTGCCTGCGACAGCGTCAGCCGCGGCCTTCTGAGCGGCCGCGGCTTCGCGTGCCACTGCGGCCGGCTCGAGAGACGTGAAGGATTGTTAGGGCCTGCGCGGTGATCCGCCGATCATCAGGTGTCGCAGCCAATGCCATCCCCATCGCGGTCAAACTTGGTCTGGAAGCCCGGCGATCCCGCGGAGAGCGGTGCCGCTCCCACAGCGCGCACAGCGTCGCAGTTCTCGTAGTAGACCTCGACTGGTGCAGGTGCCGGGGCAGGTGCTGGTGCTGGTGCCGGAGCTGGTTCAGGGGTTACGACGACAGGGGCCGGAGCTGGCGCCGGAGGGGCAACAACAACCGGAGCCGGTGCAGGCGTGAACGAGGAGGTCAGCGCCATTTCACCCGCACAGGAACCGAGGATGCGGGTCATGACGTCGTGCTCAGCCTGAGTGACCCACAGACCATAAGTTGCTTTGACGGACACCTGACGAGCAACATAGCCGCAGCGGATCGCCTTATTCGACGGCAACCAGGTTGCGGTGTCGCCGTCGCCCTTTTGAGCGTTGGACCGACCATCGACGGCGAGGAGGTTGAGGGGATCGTTTGCCAGAGAAATACGTTGAGCTTGAGTGAGCTGCTGAGCACCCGTCTGCCACGCATTCGACAGAGCCACCACGTGGTCGATCTGCACGAGAGCTGACGTAACCTGACCTCGCACGAAGGCGATCGACGTGGCCGTGTACGGCGAGACGAGGTAACCGGTCATCACCCGGCAGGTTCCCGCCTTCGTGATAGGGCTCAGGTCCCGGGCGAGGATGTCGTTGCGGGTGTCGCATCCGTTTCGGTCCACGTCGATCCAGGCGGAGCCGAACATGCCGGTGCGCTCGTAGCCGGTCTTGGCCGCCTTGCCCTTCACGGGGATGGTCGCGAGGAGCGAGAGCGCTGTCGTGTCGGTGGAGCTGGAGTCAGCGGTTACGACTGATGCGGCTTCATTCGGAGCGGAGACTGTCGAGGGGTCAACCGGTGCTTCTTCAGAGAATTCCGTTCCAGGTGTTGTTGTCGGGATGGGGGTTGGGCTTGGGGTTGCACTCGGTGTCGCGCTTGCCGTGGGTTGCTCGGCGACAGCAGTTTTAACTGCACCTGGCGCCGCAGCAGCGACCCCACCGGAGATGAAGAGGGCAAGGCTGGCAGTCAGCGCGATCGCAGTTGTCTTGCGGGCTGATACAGATGCCCACGGTCGGCGACCAGAGATCGCGTACACGCCCGTCACCAGGGCAGCCATTCCGAGAATGACGAGAACTGCGGGGAATCCACCGACGATTGCGTACATCAGAGCGAAGAAGGCGACCATGCCGCCGAGGATCCAGATGCTGAAGGTCGGCTTGGACCACTTCGTTTTGGCGGTGAATGGCGTGCCGATAGGAGCCTTCGTCGGCTCCGGTTTTTGCCTGCCAAATTTCATCATCTGATCCCCCAGTTTCAACGCGCTCAACGAGAGTGCAGACATGCCTATTAGAAACTTACCGGAGGCAAAGATTGGTCGGACACCGGGCGCACACCCCAGAACGGGGAGTCCAGACCAGCTACACAGCGATCGGTATGAAGCCCCGCAGATAGGCCGAAATGCTGGATCGCACACGTATACGTAGGTCCCCCGGAGGCCATGAGTCAGCAGAACCACGTAGATGTTCGTGATACGGCATTGGAGCTCGTCGTCTGTGTATTTCTTGCCGGCGTAATTGACGTCATACCCCTGAACGGTGTGGATCGAGCCCACTTCGTCCACGGATTTCGTTGAGGCAGTCCAGTCGGTCTGCGTGCTTTTCCACCGGAGCCGACAGCCTTCCAGCTCAATGTCAAAGGCGGTCTTGTCGGTCTTGGTTTTCCAGGACCACGAGTATCCGGCGAGCAAGCGGGATAGGCCGACATCGGCATCCCTGCGAGAGCGATCTCCCCCAGCCTCTGGTGCGCGAGCGCCCGCAGCACCAGGATCTCGATGACGCTAGCCGTCCTCTTTCCTTCTTCCGCGGCCAGCAGGAGTCGCTCTAAAAGTCGGCTAGCCGCAGGCAGGGAGCGCTCCGCACTCTCGCCCCGGTGCCGCGCCAAGAGCGCCTTGGCCAGGGTGTCGTGCTCGAACTCCCGCAGGTAGCTGAGCTCGTCACCAACGAACAGGCCCTGCTCATGCGCCCAGGCGAAAGCGTCATCCACCTTCCCCTGCTTGATCCTCGCCCGCGCCCTCAGCGCTGGAACCGGCCGCACATTCGGGAAAGAGTCTCCGACATACGCCCGCTCCGCCTCGTCGAGCAGGCCGAGCGCACCACCCAGATCTCCTTCGGCCTCCTGGATGCGAGACATCGCCACCCGCCAGCGATATCGGTTCTGCGGCAACCCGTGATGTTCGCCCAGCTCCTCGCTTCGCAGCAAGAGCTGCCTGGCGATGGGCAGGTCGTTCCGCTCGCGGTGGATCGCACTCATCCCCACGTACATGTCCGCTGTTCCCCGCGGAACCAGCCCGCCCTGCTCAGGGGCAAGCTGCAGGGCCTGCTCATAGATGCGGATCGCGTCGCCGAGACGTCCCTGAACAATCCGGATGTCCGCCAACGCGACCGCGCAACCAAGGACGTCGGAGATGTGCCCGGCCTTCTGCAGACGTGCCGTGCAATCGGCATACGCCTCATACGCAGCCTCGAGATCCCCGCTCGCCCAGGACGCGAGTCGCATCAGCGCAGCAGCCGCTCCATGCCCGAAAAGATCGTCCTCATCGAGGAGGTTGAGAGCCCGCTGGGCGTAGGTCACTGTCGTGGAGGCATCGCCGAGCGCCATGGCCTGTCCCGCCCGGTAGACGGCGACCCACCCCGGAAGACGGCGAAACTCCTCTTCGTCCACCACGACCGCCTGGGCCGAGCGCACTTCCGGGCCCGCGCGGCTGTCCGCGGCCGCATCCACCCACCGCTCTGCGTCCCGCAGGCGCGCCTCGACACCTTCGATCTCATTGGTGGCCAGAAGCGCCCCAACATAGCTGATGCTGAGCACGGCGCGGTCGTGAAAGAGATCTTCGGGAAGCATCTCGAGCCAGCCACGCAGTGTGGCCTCCCGTCGGTCCCGGCGCATAGTCGGCACCGCCCGCTCGACGAGGCCCGCCGCACGCTCGAAATCCCCTCCGGCCAAAGCGTGATCGATGGCCACAGCCGGTTCGCCGTTGTGCTGATACCACGCGCTGGCCCGTCGGTGCAGGTCCGGCACCTGGTCGGGCTCCTCGTCCAGAAGACGCGCGCGCAGCACGTCGGCAAAGAGATGGTGATAGCGATACCACCGGCGGCGGTCGTCGAGCGGGACCAGGAACAGGTTCCCTCGATCCAGCGCCTCCAGCATGGCCTTGCCTCCACCCTGCCCGGTGACGGCGTCGCACACCGGACCGCTCAACCGGCCCAGGATAGAGGTCTGCAGCAGGAAGGTCCGGACACGGTCAGACTGACGCTGCAGCACCTCCTCGACCAAGTAGTCAACAACGTAACGATCATCCCCCGCGAAGCCGGCAATGAAGCCTTCGATGTCGTCTCGCCCCTGCATCGAGAGCGCCGCCAACTGGAGCGCCGCGATCCAACCCTCGGTGCGCGCCTCGAGCGCGGCCACGTCCCGCGCCGTCAGCTGCAGGCCCATCATCTCGTTGAGGTAGGCCGCGGCCTCATCAGCGGTGAAGCGCAGCTCGGCCGCGCGAGTCTCGACCAACTCGCCGCGCACTCGCAACCGGGCCAGCGGCAACGCGGGATCGGCCCGGCTGGCGATCACGATGTGCAGCCCCGGAGGCAGATGGTCGAGCAGAAACGCCATCCCGTCCTGCACGTCGCGCGCGTCGATGACGTGGGAGTCATCAAGCACCAGCACGATGTCCCTCGAGACAGCGCCCAAGTCCTGGAGCAGCGTGGTGAGCATTGTTTCGATAGGAGGCGCTCGGCGCGCCTGGAGGAGTGCCAGCGCGCTCCCGCCGACCCCGCCTGCCATCTTCTGCAGCGCGGCGATCACATAGATCCAGAAAGTTGCGGGATCGTTGTCGGCCCGGGCGAGCGACAGCCACGCGACCAACCGCTCGTCGGCCGGCGCTGCTGATCCTGCCGCAAGCCATTCGGCCAGCAGCGTCGTCTTGCCGAAGCCAGCCGGTGCCGAGACGAGCATCAGCTTCGACGCGGTTCCGCGGTCCATCCGCTCGATCAGTCGGGGACGGGGCACCAGGCCAAGTCTCGACCTCGGGACGTAGAGCTTCGTCTCCAGCAGGGCGGTTGGCACGAGACCACCTCCAAGTGCGAAAGCATCAGGCGAGGATTCCACCGCATGGCCGCGTCGATCAATACAGGCCCCGTAGCGCCTCGCTGATGCTCCGGAAAACTCGGAACGTATACCCGGCAGAACGGACTCGCGCGGGCACTCCGGGAACTCGGCCGCCTCCAACGCACCAGGTTTGGCTCCAGAGCCCGGATCTGCGCCGTCGCACCACCGCGGGCCTGAACAAAGGCGAAGTCCGCAACGCCCTCGCCCGCGCCGTCTTCTTCAACCGGCTCGGCGAGATCCGCGACCGCTCCTTCGAGCAGGAGCGCTACCGCACCTCTCCCCCGCTCGGCTGGGAACACATCAACGTCACCGGTAACCACAAGAGCACTCTGCACAGCCACCCCGGACACATCTTCGGCAAGCTCGACGTCTACAGCATGCGGCAGCCGCGCGGCGGGCCGAGTCACCTGGCCTGATCTAGAAGCCAGGCCTGGCACAATCACCACATTTATCACCACACAGGGTGATGCCGAGTCACCACCTGCCTCCGTAGATTCGGGTCATCGTCAGGCTTCCGCCTGGGGAACCCAGAAAATCAGGAGCGCAACCATGAGCATCACGACGACCACTCTTACCCGCGCGGCCGGCATCGCCGCCGCACTATCCGGGCTGATCTACATCGGCATCCAGTTCATCCATCCCGCCGACCAGGTCGCCTCCCTCACCACCCAAAACTGGGTGACCGTGCACAGCCTCAGCCTCGGCATGGCCGTGCTCGGCCTGATCGGCCTGACCGGCATCTACCTTCGCCAAGTGAGACAAGTCGGCCTCCTCGGTCTGATCGCCTACGCGATGTTCGGGCTCTTCTTCATCCTCCAATCGGCTTTCGTCTTCGCCGAAGCGTTCATCGCGCCCCTGGTCGCGGCAGACGCACCGAAGTTCGCCGTGTCCTTCGTCGGCCTATTCGGCCGAAGCGCGGCCGTGACCGATCTCGGCCCCCTCGCCGCGCTGCCCCTGGTCGGCGGCCTGCTCTACATCGGCGGCGCCCTGCTGTTCGGTATTGCCATCGTCCGCGCCCGCGTTCTATCGCGCGGAGCCGGCATCCTGCTGATCGTCGCGGCCGCGGTGACGCCGGTTGCGGGAGCGCTCCTTCCGCACACGCTCGAACGGATGGCCGCCATCCCCATGGGCCTCGCCCTGATCTGGCTCGGCTACTCCCTCTGGTCAGACCAGCGCACAGTGGGAGCACAGACACTGTCAGACGGGCACGGCTCTCGCCTCGACCGCACGACGGCGGTCTGAGCCAACGAGTCCCGTGCAACAAGAAAGGAAGAACGATGAGTGAACTCAAGCGGTACGAGATCCGCCTCCTGGGGCAGCTGGACGAAAGGTGGAGCGACTGGTTCGAGGGCTTCACCCTGACCTGCGAGCGGGATGGAACGACCACCCTTACCGGCCAGATCATCGATCAGGCGGCGCTGCACGGGCTGTTGAGACGTGTCGGCAACCTGGGCGTGACGCTGATCGCGGTCAACGTGCTCACCGGCAGCCTGAGTCCCACGCTTCCAGGCAAACCCGAACTTTGAAAAGAACGCCACCATGCAAACAGGCACTAAAGGACCACTCGGCACGCGAACGAGCGGCAGTCGAGGGAGGGGCCCAGGGGCGAGGGTCCCAGGGGCGCAGTGGCTCGCGCCCACCGGGCTCATCCTCCTCAGTCTCATTCCGGTACTAGCGGGGGCGGCGCGACTCACCGAGCTGACCGGCGGAGCCATCGCCACCCCGGAGAACTCCCGGTTCCTCGACTCCCCCGTGCCGGTCGTGACGCACATCCTGACCGTGACCCTGTTCAGCCTGCTCGGGGCGTTCCAGTTCGTTCCCGCGCTACGTCGCCGCACGGGCGGCTGGCATCGCATCGTCGGACAGATACTCATTCCCGCGGGCCTGGTCGCCGCCCTGTCCGGAATGTGGATGGCGGTCTTCTACCCGCACCCGCCCGGGGACGGTCCGATCCTCGTGGTGCTCCGGCTGGTCTTCGGGACCGCCATGGTGGTGAGTATCCTTCTCGGTGTCCGCGAAATTGTGCGACGGGACTTCGCCCGACACGGCGAGTGGATGACCCGCGCCTACGCGATCGGAGTCGGCGCCGGCACCCAGGCCATCGTTCTCATCCCCGGTTCGATCATCTTCGGCTCCACCAGCGAGCTCTCCCGAGCCGTGTTCATGGGCGCCGCCTGGGTGATCAACCTCGCGGTTGCCGAATACGTCATCCGTCGTCGGCGCGCCAGGCCTGCCAGCCGGCGACCCCGCTTGTCGGTTAGCGCAAACGTGCTCCGAGTCACGGAGCCGGAATGACACTCCTCACGGAGGCCCACACGCACGCGCAAGACCTCCAATGCGAGCCGCGGGTGGCCCTGATAACTCCACACCCCCAAAAAAAGGAACGAAATGACAACGACGACAGCACATCCCACCGCTCCCGTTCGTCTGAGCGGCGAGCTCGATCCAGAACTCTCACGCTGGCTCTGGCTGGTGAAGATGTTCCTGGCCATTCCGCACTTCGTGGTGCTGGCCTTCCTCGGGTTGGCATTCCTACTCACCACAGTGGTCGCCGGCCTTGCCATCCTGTTTACCGGCCGTTACCCGCGGCCCCTCTTCGATTTCAACGTTGGCGTGCTGCGCTGGAATTGGCGCGTCGGCTTCTACGTCTATGCCGCCATGGGCACCGACCGCTACCCACCGTTCACCCTGGCTCGCACCGACTATCCGGCCGATTTCGATGTCGACTATCCAGAACGCCTCTCCCGCAGTCTGGTGCTGATCAAGTGGGCGTTGGCCGCCCCCCACCTGGTCATCGTCGCGCTCGTAATGGCCAACATCCTGTACTACCCGTGGACCGCCGGCAGCGGCCAGGGGGCCGGTCTTCAGCCCGCCGGCGGATACTCGGTGCTCAACCTGCTTGCCGTGGTCGCCGGCATTTTCCTGTTGGTAACGGCGCAGTACCCCCGGGTTCTCTTTGACCTGCTCATGGGCATCAACCGCTGGATCTACCGCGTGCTTGCCTACGTCGCGCTTCTGCGCGACGAATACCCGCCCTTCCGGCTCGATCCGGGTGCGCAAACGTCGGAGGAAGCTTCCACTCAGAAACGGATGAACCCCCTCGCCTTCCCGTGAGAACAGGGAATCGGGAGGGTCACTCGTGGCGGAACCGGGGAGGAGGTCTGAGCCTTGCGGCCACGTCCGAGGTCGACATAATGCGCGGTCCGACGCGATCTGTTTTCGCCCTTCCGTCGGTCGGGGCGTCTCGCGACCGCTTGTGGCCCTGGACCCGGCTAGTTCGCATCCGTGAGGCCTGCTGCTGCCTCCCGGCCGACTAGCCAGGCACGCACGGAGTCGTTGAACAGCTCGACATTCTCGATGTTCCACTGGTGATGCAGCGCCGGGGCCGTCTTGACGATACTGCCCCGGATACCCGCGGCCACTCGGTCGAGCGAGGCGCGCACGATCGCGGCGGAGTCGGCGCCTCCTGCCACTGAGATCGTTGGGGCGGTCACGCTTTCGAGGAGGACGGAGGGAATACCGAGCGCGACTTCGTCCAGAATTGCGCGAGCCGTTTCCCGCTTTATCCCGAGACCGGTCGTGACGAACAGTTCCGCGTCGTCGCCGGTCAAACCATAGCCTCGAGCCTGGGTCGTCCAGAAGCCGCGCTGATTCCAGAGCAGAAGCATCAGGCGCCCAATCATGACGTCGCGTCTGGCGGGCGGTGCGACCTGGGCGCTGGCGAGGAAGAGGCTCGCGACTTTTCGAGGGTGTCTGGCCGCAAGGTGCAGGGCAATGCTCGCGCCCAGTGAGAGCCCCACGATGTGCGCTTCGTCAGGCAGCAGAGTGGCGATCTCATCGGCTGTCGCCTCGATCGATCTCCACTCCACATGGTTGCTCGCACCGAAACCGGGTAGGTCGGGCACGAGGATGCGGTATTCGGGGAATGCTGGGACTTGTTGTCCCCACATCCAGCCGGCCACGTTCCCGCCGTGGAGGAAGACGATGGTTTCGGTGGAGCCGGTTTCCCCGGCTGTGCGGGGAGCGAACGTGAGCATTTTCATAATGCGAGGATCCTGATTCCGTTTAAAATGATGCCTGCCGAGTTGGCTGACGTTTGAAACCTACGGAGCATGATGATGATCGAGCAATCCCCACGTGTGGTGATCTCTTAGCTGAGAGCCTTGGGGCTGGCCAACGTCACCCCGACGTCACTGTCCGTGCAGACGCGTCGGACACAGGCACGGAGCCATCGATGCGCCGGGTCGACCTCCAGCCTCGGGTGCCAGAGCATCGAGACTGTGATCTCCGGTGTCGGGAACGGGAGGGGGAACGTGTGCATATCGGCGCGCAGATTACTGGTGTGCCGTTCGGGAACAGTCGCGATCAGATCTGACGTCCGAGCCAGTGCCAGTGCAGCTGCAAAACCGCCGACAATCACGGCGATCTGTCGTTCCATTCCATACGGCCTGAGCGCGTCGTCGATGGCCCCTCTCTCGACACCGCGCCGCGAGACGCGGATGTGACTGCCCGACGCATACCGCACGGGGGTGATCCTGGCACGGGTCAGGGGATGCCCCATCCGAATGACGCCGACAAAATGGTCCGTGAACAGCGGCTCAGTGCGCACCTCATTCGTCTTGTCGACGACGCCGATTTCGAGGTCAGTCGTGCCGTCGCGGAGGGAAGCAACATCCGTGTTCACCTTCTGCATGAAGCGCAGCCGAACACCGGGGGCTTTCTCACAGACCCGGCTGACGAGGTCGGGTCCAAAGCTCTCGACGAACCCATCGCTGGTGCGCAGGGTGAACGTTTTGACTAGTCCGGCGAGGTCGACCGTTTCGGGCGGCCCCAGTGCGGCCTCAGCCTCCTGCACAAGCTGACCGACGCGCTCGCGCAGCTCGAGCGCGTGCGGCGTAGGAACAAGCCCACGGCCGGCCCTGACCAACAGCGGATCGCCCGTCGTCATGCGCAAACGGGCAAGCGCCCTGCTCATCGCAGAGGGGCTGAGGTTCAACCGTTCCCCCGCCCGAGTGACATTGCCTTCCTGGAGCAGGACGTCCAGTGTAACCAGCAGGTTCAGGTCGGGTCTTGTCATGAAATCACCAATCGCACATTAGTCCGGACTATGGCGTGAGCCGCAACAATAGATTGTAAATGTTGCGTCTTTCGCCAGCTTCGGTGCAACCATACGCTGAAAAAAACAATCAAGAAAATCGCACGGAAGCAGGATCCAAAATGAGAACGACCACCGTGGAACATGGCACTGAGAACGGGGCGAAGACGTACCGATGGGCGCTGCTCACCCTCTCGCTGACCATGTTGCTGCCCTCCCTCAGCACCAGCATCGTCAATGTCGCCCTACCCACGATGGCGGAGGTATTCTCGGCCTCCTTCCAGGAAGTCCAGTGGATTGTCCTCGCCTACCTCCTCGCCATCTCCACCCTGATCGTCGGCATCGGACACCTCGGCGACATCACAGGGCGCCGACGGCTGTTGCTGGCCGGAATCGCCCTCTTCACCGCGGCTACGTTCCTCAGCGGCGTTGCGCCGACACTCGGGCTGCTCATAGCCGCCCGAGCGGCCCAGGGCCTCGGCGCTGCCAGCATGATGGCGCTCAGTATGGCATTCGTCGCAGAGACAGTTCCGTCAACACGGACCGGCACCGCCATGGGCCTGCTGGGGACGATGTCCGCGATCGGCACCGCCCTCGGGCCATCGCTGGGCGGCGTCCTGATCACCGGGTTCGGATGGAGGGCGATCTTCCTCGTCACCGCACCCCTGGGCATCCTGACCCTCGTTCTCGCTTATCGTCACCTGCCCGCCGCCAGTCCGACACCTAAGGCCGGACGAGTCGGTTTCGACTACCTGGGGACGCTGCTGCTCGCCCTGACGCTGGGGGCCTACGCACTCGCCATGACCATCCAACACAGTGGTTTCGGTGTGCTCAGCCTGGCCCTGCTCCTGGCCGCCGTCGTCGGCTTGGGACTGTTCGTGCTCGCCGAGAGGAGAGCGACATCACCTCTGATCCACCTGAAGAACTTACGAGACCCAGTGCTCAGCTCTGGTCTTCTGATGAGCGCGCTCGTCTCAACGGTGATGATGGCGACACTGGTGGTCGGTCCGTTCCACCTGTCCCTCGCGCTCGGAATCCAACCGGCCCTCATCGGGCTCGTCATGTCGGTTGGTCCCGTCGTTGCCGCACTTACCGGCGTGCCCGCCGGACGCATCGCCGACCGCCTGGGCACCCAACGCATGGTTATCGTCGGGCTCATCGGCATGGCCATCGGGTCCATCGCCCTCTCTCTGGTCCCGGTATCTCTCGGCATTTCGGGCTACATCGTCACCCTCGTCATCATCACCGCCAGCTACGCCTTGTTTCAGACGGCCAACAACACCATGGTCATGACCGACGTCCGCGCAGACCAGCGCGGTGTAATCTCCGGCATGCTCAACCTGTCGCGCAACCTCGGGCTCCTCACCGGCGCATCGGTCATGGGCGCTATCTTCGCGTTCGCCTCCGGGGCGAGCGACATCACCACCGCGGGGCCCGGTGACGTCGCCACCGGTACAAGGTGGACATTCGCGGTCGCCGCAGCACTCATCACCGTCGCGCTCGCGATCGCCGTCGGAAGCAGAATTCGCGCAACGCCCAGCTCGTCGCCCACGGCAATACCACTTTTGAGGGCCCGAACACTTCTTCACGGTTGGTGAACTCGGTGACCCGGGAGCCGATCACGACGGCACTACCAGAGTCATTGCCATCGCCGCAGTTCCGATGGGAGGGGATAGAAGCGATGGAGCGTGCTGTTCCGAGCATCGAGCTAGCCAACCTCGGCGCATCGATCGATCACCTCACTGCGGCGAGCAATACTGCAGCGCTAATCGAAACAGTGGCCGGCTCACCTGGCGCACGGATACTGAACAGTGCTGACCCGGACACACCCACGGCCGGGCAGATCGTGAGGGCAATTGTTGATCGCATCGACTGGCGCGGCCGGATCGAACTCGTCGACGTCGCGCAGGAACCGGACCGTAAACACCACCCTGGCGAACAGCGCACCCAATCATCCTCGACACGACCGCTGGGCGGCAGCTCGGCTACGCACCAGTCGGCACCAGCCTTGAGCTTCTTGCCGAGGAAATCGACTGGCTCCGCACTCGACTATGAGAGGCGTCGGCGGCAGGTAATTCCATTCCTCCACGACCCCAACTGCGCCTACCCGGTCAAATTCCCAGCCGTCATTGACTCATATCCCTAACGATCTGCGGTTGCGCCGTTCGCTGCCGTGCTTGTCCACGTGCGACTCCCGCACTCTGACTGCATGACCGAAACACCAGATCCGCTCACACCACAATTATGTGAACATTCATCATGATTTTTACTGACGACACGCCATATATTCTGTCTACAGAATTACGGCCAAACGACCCCGCAACCGGCGCCACGGCAACGAACCGGCCTCAAACCCCGTCGTAACTTCGGGTTAATAGAACCTTTGCCTGACACGGTGGAAGCAAACCTGCGATGGCCCGTCTTGGAAGACGGGCCATCGCTGTTTGTGCCCGGGAAAAGACTCCTGGGTGTGCTTCTTATTTCAAGACGCCGCAGGCGGCCGGGTCCGTCGCTTCTGACGGCAGGGTCGGGTCGAGTTCACTCTTACCCTGGCTGAAGTCGTACTCGCCGTTGCCGTTGAAGTCGACCCCGTGGATCACGACGACGCCTTCGCCCTTGCGGATGGCATGCGCGATTTCCTTGGCCGTTCCGGTTCCCGCTACCTTGGTTATGCGGATGTTGTCGCGACTGTAGTCATAACTGCCGTCCTCAGAAACGGGGAAACGGGTGACGGCCACGACACTGGCCGGACTCGTGTCGCCTGTCGTGGTTAACGATACGACGACCGGTCCGTATGCCGGAATGCCTTCCACGGTGTTCAGGCGGCCATTACCGCTTGTGTCCTGTGCCAGGGTGGGGCACTCGTGCAGCGCTTTCTTGCCGAAGTGGATGTGTTGGGCGTGCGGAGCGTCTGGTGTGAGCCCGGAAGCATGCACTTCTACGTGCTTGATCTTCTGGTTGCGCACTACCACGGTAGCGGTTCCGAATGCCTTGGAGCCGTTGAGCTCCGTAAGATCTGCGTGCAGCGAAACCGTCTTGTTGGCGCCTCTAGTTTCAGGACTCTGCGCTTGAGCCGCGGTGGATCCGAGTGCAGCCGCGGCGAGTAACGCAACGGTCGAGGCTCCGAGGATCCCCATGCGATATCGTTTCACGATCTTCTCCTTGATCATCAGCCAACGAGGAGGTCCCGTTGGTCATACGTGGTCAAAACGGACACTACCCCGGTTCGATCAAGGATGTAATTTTTTCTCTGTTACCGTGTCTGAGCATTGCTCGTTGACGTCTCCGTCCTGTGCGCCGATCGCCGAGCTGTTCTCTGTGATGTCAACGGCCAGACGGTCTGGTGAAAGAGTTCTGGCGTTTCCTGCTGGATTCCTCAGAACGCGAGGTTGAGCTTGCCGACTCCGCCGTGCCGGCATCCGTCCGGTGAATGGATGCCGGCGGGCGCAACACGTCGAGGTGAACTTTGTAATAACTACTTGACATTGTTTGGGCACGTGGACAGGCTCCAAAACGGGGGTTGAGCACTGCCTGACCTCGCCTCGCACAGACGAAGGAGACACTTATGTTTTTCAAAGCCGCGACTTCGGCCCTCATCGCCGTTCTTGCCGTCGCAACCGTCACGGGCGCCGCAGCCGCTTCCGATGCTTCCGGCCCGCCGCGCGGGAACCCGGGTGGGCACGGCACTACCATGGTGCTCGGCGGACCGCTCGAGGGCACTCACGCCCACAACGACTACGAGCACGAGCGCCCGCTCTTCGACGCTCTCGAACATGGTTTCACAAGCGTCGAAGTCGACGTCTGGCTCGTCGATGGCGAACTTCTCGTCGCCCACAGCCTCGCCGACGTGCGGCCAGGGGTCACCCTCGAAAGCCTCTACCTCGACCCGCTGACCGATCTCGTGCACGGCAAGAGTGTCTACCCCGGGTGGGACGGCAGCCTCCAGCTGTTGATCGACATCAAGAGCGAGGCCGAGACCACCTACGCAGCGATCGAAACGGAATTGGCCGCCCACCGGGGCATCATGAGTCGCTTCGACAACGGCACGACGAAGACGGGAGCGGTCACTGCGGTCGTCAGCGGCAACCGTCCGCTTGCAACCATGCAGGCGCAGCAGGAGCGCTTCAGTTTCTACGACGGCCGCTCCGGCGACCTTTCGATGGGTATACCGGCCAGTCTCATGCCGCTCGTGAGCGACAACTGGACCAAGCTCTACACCTGGAACGGCGAAGGTGAGATGCCGGATGCCGAGCGGGCCAAGTTGACCGCGTACGTTGAGGCGGCGCATACCCAGGGGTACCGAGTGCGGTTCTGGGCCACTCCCGACGCGGCTGGCCCAGCCAGGGACGCACTGTGGACCGAGCTCCACGCGGCCGGCGTCGACAACATCAACACGGATGACCTCGCCGGGCTTCAAGAGTTCCTCACGAACATAAATTTGAGCGCAACTTCAACAGACTGATCGAGCCGCGCGACCCAGGCGTCTAACGAACACACGTCTGGGTCGTCGGCAGCGGGGCAGCAACGAGACGATGACGCAATTTCGTGGCCCTCAACTGCCTCAGCCTGTTTCGATCTATCGACGTGAAGTCACTCGTGCGACGGTGTTGCCCTGTACTCGGGCGACGATTCCCTTCCAATGGGCCAGGTGCCGGGTCACAGCCGCGTTTTCTCCCGTTCGCACTTCGCCTCAACGAACTGAGCGGCGGGTCCGTGTGGGTGGTCCTCGAACCTTTGCGGTGTCTCCCCTGTTCAGACCACTGCGCCCGATCGATCTGCGTCAGCGTACGGTTTATTCCGTTCTCTGAGGTGACCCCCGTCTGAACCACCGCCTCATGCAACGCACCGAACGCCGTCTCAAATGCCACGTCACCCGTTCGCTGGGATCGCAACCATCGGTCATGTTTGCCCGTGCAAGCGGCGCCGTCGGAATACACGAAACCGTGGCGTAGCAACGGCATCGACATACGATGCCGGGCACTCATCACATCCTGCCGGGTATCTTCTCGGGACCGCACCAAGTGCCGCGCGGCCTCTTCCTCGGTGCTGCTCGTGCGCTCTACCGAGTCCGGCTAAAACGGGCCTAATTTAGGGATGCGGGCCGAGTTTCTAGACTGAGCCCACGTCCTTAGTCCGGGCCTGACTCAACCCGGTCCGACCTCGGGTAGCGGTGGTACCGGCCAGCGGATGGGCCAGTTTTGGCGGAATCGGCCAGGATCATGGCCATAACCGCTGAATCGGATGCTTTGACGCGCCCACGCTCATTATCTGGCCTGCCGGAAACCAGACTTCTACCCACCGGCAATGCGCCGGTCTATCGACCAAGCCGCAGGGACGAACCGTGACCGACCAGATTACCGAGCTATCAGCATCCGCCCTCGCGCTGGCCATTCGCAAGCGCGAGGTGTCGGCGAACGAAGCCCTTGACGCGCACTTCGCCCAGATCGACCGGGTGAACCCCCACATCAACGCCATCGTCACCCTGGACCGCGATGTGGCCCGGCACCTCGCCGTTGCTGCCGACATCCTCACCGCCAGCGGCGCGGACCTGCCATCCCTGCATGGTGTGCCCATGACCCACAAGGACACCCACTCGACCGCGGGTATGCGCACCACCTTCGGCTCGCCGCTGTTCGCCGATCATGTACCCAGGCACGATGACCTGATCATCGAACGGTTCAAAGCAGCCGGCGTGGTCACCACCGGCAAATCCAACGTGCCGGAATTCGCCGCCGGGTCGCACACCTTCAACGAGGTGTTCGGAACCACAACCAATCCATACGACCCGCGCCTCAGCGCTGGCGGCAGCAGCGGCGGGGCCGCCGCGGCGCTGGCCGCGCGCATCCAGTCCATCAGCGACGGGAGCGACATGGGTGGCTCGCTGCGCATTCCGGCATCATTCTGCAACGTGGTGGGGTTCCGCCCATCCCTCGGCGTGATTCCCCTGCAGCCGAGCCGCGACGCGTGGAGCTGGCTGGCCCGCAGCGGGCCGATGGCGCGGGAAGTGACCGATATTGCGCTGGTTATGTCGGTGCTTGCCGGGCCAGACGTGGCAGCTCCGTACCCCTGCCCGGTGCCGGCCAGCCGGTTCCGCGAACCGCTGCAGCGCGACCTCACCGGGCTCGTCATCGGCTGGTCCGACGACTTCGGGCTGGACATCCCGGTGCAAAAAGACGTGCTACGGGTGCTGCATCAGCAGTTGCGCGTATTCGAGGACCTCGGCGCGACCGTGGAGCAGGCCGCCCCCGATCTACAGGACGCCGACGAGGTGTTCAGCACCGTGCGCGCATTCGATTTCGCCCTGGCATATAGCGAGCTCGTCGCTCAGCACGGCGACCGGATCAAGCCCGAGGTGCGCTGGAATGTGGAGCAAGGCCTCGCCCTGACCGGCGCCGACGTCGTCTCCTTGGCGCTGGCCCGCACCCGCCTGGCCGAGAAAACCCGTACCTTTTTCTCTCGCTACGACGTGTTTGCGAGTCCGGCCACCCAGCTGCTGCCCTTCGACGCGGCCTTGCGCTACCCGACCGAGATCGACGGAATGGCATTCGAAACCTACCTCGAGTGGATGCGCTCGGCCTGCGTCGTCTCGGCGACCGGGCTCCCCGCGCTCTGCGTACCGGCCGGCTTCAGCGAGTCCGGGTTGCCGGTCGGCATGCAACTGGTCATGAACCACGGGCAGGACTTCGAGCTGCTGCAGGTCGGCTACGGCCTTGAACAGGCCAGCCGGCATGCCTGGCGGGCGCCGGAACTCCACCGCCTGGACACCCGCCCCGACATCCGCTCCGACATCCCGGCCGGGCAGCTGAAATGAACCGTCACCGGTTAAGTTCGCGGGAGCTGCAGCATCCGTCCGCCGCGTTTGAAGGCTTCGAGCAGCATGCTGACGTCGATGGATTTGGTGTGTGCGACCCAGGGCGCCGCCGTGACACAGCCGTAGAGGGCCGCCTGATCCCTCGCGGTGACGTTCGCCACGATCTGGTAGTCGCCCGCGACCGCAACCGCGTAGCGCACCAGCGGCGAGGCGGCGAGCTCGCGACCGACCGCTTCGACGTTCTTCGGGTCGCAGCGGATCCAGAGGAAGGCCTCGACCGGCAGGCCGACGCTCGCCGGCTCGACGACTGCCCGAATGTAGACGTGATCGTTCTGCAGCAACCAGTCGGTCCGGCGACGGGCGGTTGCGTTGGACACCCCGGTCAGTCGGGCCAGTCGTTCACAGGACACCCGCCCGTCTTGGCACAGGGCCTCCACGATCTCGTTGTCGACCCGGCTCAGCCGTTGTGGTACCTGCAGGCTCCAGGTATCCATCGTGACACCGACGCGCAGAGCGTCCGCCTCGACCTCAGTCAGCAGGTCGGGCTGCCAGCCACGGATGGTACGGAAGTAACGCAAGATCGGGTAGCTGACGGCGCGAACCAGACCCACCGTGCCCGGGATTTCGTCCGTGAGCAGCGCCGGCATGCGCTCAGCCTCGGTCAGCACCTCGACGACACAGTCCACGCCGCCGGTCATTGTGTACGCGAAGGTCGAGTCCCGGCGCTGGGCCAGCGCGTTCGCGGTCGCGCGGGTGGTTCCCGGTGTGGTTTGCACCCGGATGATTACCGACGTCGACTGCGGCCGGAGTGCAGCCACCTGCACCAGCTTCGCCTCGAGCAGTTCGCTCCCCCGGCGGGCGACGGTACGCTCCGGCTCGCCCAGCACATCGGCGATCCGACTCCAGGGGCTACGTCCATCGAATTGCAGGGCGGCCGCGATCCGCCGTTCCAGCGGGTCCAATAGTCGCATTGTCCACCCCTGCCTGATCCCGATCCTGTGGGACCACGAGGATTCACGTACCGCCGAACTTATCATCACGCCCTGCCCCACCCGCATTCCAGCACTGGAGCACCCATGATCACCTCTCTTCCCGGCGACCCCGGCTCAACCGAGATCCTCGCGATTGCGAACCTGCCCGTTCTATGGATCTTCGCCGTCGGCGTGTTCGCCGCCATCATCCTGCAAACGATCATCTACGTGCGCGCGGCTCGGATCGCCGCGCCAGCAGCGGGCATCAGCCCGACCGAACTGAAGACCTCGTTCCGCGCGGGGGCCGTGGCCGCAATCGGCCCCTCGCTGGCCGTCGTCCTGGTCAGCGTGGCCCTACTCAGCCTGTTTGGCACCCCCGCGGTACTGGTGCGGGTCGGCTTGGTCGGGTCCGCTGCGACGGAGACAGCCTCGGCCAGCATCGCCGCTACGACCATGGGGGCAGCCCTCGGCGACGCGAGCTACACCCAGAGCGTGTTCGCGGTCGCGTTCATGGCCATGAGTCTTTCCGGAGCGATGTGGATGATTGCCACCCTCGTGCTCACCCCGCTGCTGAAACGCGGTGACTCACGGCTGCGCAGCGTGAACCCGGCACTGATGGCCATCATTCCCGCTGCGGCGCTGCTCGGGGCGTTCGCCAGTCTCGGCATTGGCGAGTTCGGCAAGACGCCCGTGCACATCCTCACCGTCCTCGCCTCGGCGGCAGTGATGGGGGCCTGCCTGCTGGTGGCGCGACGCTTTGACCAGGGCTGGCTGCGGGAGTGGGGACTCGGCTTCTCTATCGTGATCGGCCTGATCGTCGCCTACTCGGCCCACACCACCGGCCTTGCGCCGGTCGCCTGACCACCGCCACAAGACTCTGAGAGAGGCCAGCATGTCTTCCACCACAGTGATCACCACCTCGTCCGCCGACCTGGCAGCATTCGACCGCACCACGTCCCGCTGGGGTCGGATCACCATGATCGCCGCACTGGTCCTGTCCCTCGCCGCGCCGCTCTACTTGGTGCTGTTCGCCGACCTTGGCATTACGCAGACGCAGGTCTGGATCGCGTTTTTGGCTGTCGCCGCCGTGTTCTCCGTGCTGTGGGTGGTCGAACCGATCACCTACTATCCGATCCTCGGCCCCGCGGCGATGTACCAGGCCTTCATGATCGGCAACATCGCGAACAAGCTCCTCCCCTCCGCACTGGTCGCCCAGGCCGCCATTGGCGCCAAAGCGGGCACCAAACGCGGAGAGTTCTCGGCCCTGATGGCCATCTGCGGCGCCGCCATGGTGCACGTCTTCTTCATGCTGGTGTTCGTGGGCCTGCTCGGCTCCACGCTGGTGAGCATCGTGCCGACCGAGGTTATTGACGTGGCGCGCCTATACATCTTCCCCAGCATCATCGGCGCGGTGATCGTGCAGCTCATCGTGTCGCTGAAGCAACCACGGGTTACCATGATCGCCGTCGGCACAGCAGTAGTCGTCTTCTTCGTTCTCGTACCCGCCGTCCCCGCCATCGCAAACCTCGCAACCGGCATCACGGTTGTGACCACCGCTGTGCTGTCCTGGTTTTTGCGAAGCAAGCGCCGTTCCGACTCGACGAAAGAGAACTCATGACCGTGACCCTGCCCTCGACCCACGCCAGCACTACCCGCTCGATGCAGAAGCTGTACCGACATCTGCACGCCCATCCGGAGCTGTCGATGCAGGAATCTGAGACCTGCAAGTTCCTCACCCGGCGACTCGACGAGCTCGGGCTTGAGACATTCACCTGCGGAGGTACCGGGGTCGTCGGCATCCTGCGTAACGGCGAGGGTCCCACCGTGGCCTATCGGGCGGACACCGACGGTCTACCGATCGAGGAAGAAACTGGACTCGACTATGCGAGCGTGGCCCGCGGTACTCTGGCCGACGGAACTGACGTTCCGACCATGCACGGCTGTGGACACGACACTCACATGACGGTCGCCCTCACGGTGGCCGAGTACCTGGTCACTAACCGTTCTGCCTGGGCGGGAACCGTGGTCTTCATCTTCCAGCCCGGCGAAGAAACCGGGGCCGGGGCCCTCGCCATGCTCGCAGACGGCCTGTGGGACCGGGCGCCGCGACCCGAGATCGTATACGGCCAACACGTGTGGCCCGGTCTGGCCGGCACCATCGATATCAGCAGCGGAGTCGCTATGGCGATGGCCGACTCCTGGAGGGTGACCGTTCACGGTCGCCAGGCCCACGGATCGCAGCCCGACCAGTCGATCGACCCGATCGTGCTCGGCGCGCACATCGTGGTGCGCCTTCAGACGGTCGTGTCCCGGGAGGTACACCCGATGAAGGCCGCCGTGGTCACAGTCGGCACCTTCCATGGCGGTCTGAAAGAGAACATCATCCCCGCTACCGCCGAGTTCACCGTGAATGTGCGTACCTTCGACCTGGAGGTGCGCACCCGCGTGCTGGACTCGGTGCGCCGCATGATCACGGCCGAGGCACAGGCATCCGGTGCCCCCGAACCCGTGATCGAGGTGCTCTCCACCTTCCCCCGCTGCTACAACGACCCGGCGGCGACCAGGCAGTTGATCACCGAGCTCGGCGGCACGCTCGGTGCAGACGCCGTGATCGAGGTGCCGCCGGTGATGGGCAGTGAGGATTTCGGGCTGCTGGCCGAGGCCATCGGAGTGCCCTCGGTGTACTGGATGTTCGGTGGTTACTCACAGCAGACCATCGATGCCAGCGAGACGGTTGCTGGCAATCATTCCCCGCATTTCGCCCCGGACTCCGAGCCTGCCCTCGCGGCCGGGCTCACCGCCGCCCTCACCGCCATCCTGTCCCAGGTCGGGACGCTGGCGGGTACGTCGGGCAGCCCCCTGGGTGGCACCAAATGACCGGTGCGCCGGCCCGGATATCGGTGAACGCCCCCCGGCTGATCGCAGACCTGGAGGCCCTCGGACGGATCGGGCGCGGGCCGGGCGGTGGACTGGACCGCACCTCATTCTCCGCTGCGGATAGCGAGGCCAGAGCCTGGTTGCTCGGGCTCTGCAACGAGGCTGGACTCACTGTCCACACGGACGGCATCGGTAATTTCGTCATGTCGCCCGACTACGACGAGCCCACCCCGGGCCCGCCCGCGGGCGGGGGGGGGGCGCGCCCAGACACCCGGCCCCAAGGGGGGGGGGGGGCCCGGGCGCGCGGGCGGGGGGCGCCGCGGGGGGGGTTTGGGCGCCCACAGGGGGG
>NZ_JAJAYI010000005.1 GCF_026786305.1 Cryobacterium sp. | reverse complement strand
GGTCACGATCGCGACGGCGGGAAGCACCAAAGCGGAGAGCCCGTCGACAGCGAGCCCAACCGGCGCGCCGGCGATGAAGGGGATCTCGAGCGCGGGGCGAGTGACGGCAACGACCACGGCCAGGACAGTGGTCACGGTCGCGGTGGTGAGCGAGACCGGGATCGCCGCGGCGCGTGCGCGCGCTCCGGCGAGGCAGAGTACGATTCCCGATACCGCTGGCAGCAGCACGATGAGAGCGAGGTAGAGCCCGCTCATCCGGAGAGGTCCGTCGCCGAGTCGGTCATGTCTGATCCGCGGGAACGGTGCAGCAGGGTGGCGACGGCGAACCCCATCGCCATCTCCACCGTCATCGCGGCGATCACGATGAGCAGCAGCACCTGGCCGTCCGGGGCGGGCGCGAGGAACCACCAGAAGGCGCCGGCCGCGAGGATGACTCCGTTCAGCATGAGTTCCAGCCCCATCATGACCATCACGATCACCTTTTGGGACAGCGCACCGTACAGGCCGACACAGAACAGTGCGGCGGCGACCAGAAGAACGGCTTGGAGTGTCATTGGCCGAGCCCTCCCCGCAGCGGATCGTTCGGCGGTCGGTGCTTGAGGTCGTCGCCCCAGCGGTCATAACGCCCGCGCGGGTTGACGATCACGAGCCCGGCGATGATCGTGGCGAACAGCACGGGGCTGATGGTGAGCATCGCGAGCATCTTGGGCCCCATGATGGCCTCGCCGAGCGAGGCGACGAGGTCGACTGCGGGTGCGCCGACGCGTGCGGGCCATGGGATGAGCAGGGCTCCCGCCGCCAGCAGCACGAAGGTTCCCATCGCCAGAACCGCCGACCAGCGTTTGTTGTGCGTCATGTCCATCGGCATGAGGGCCGGATTCATGCCCATAAACATCACCATATAGACGGCCATAATCGCCATCTCCATGACCATCATGAGAATCGTGATGATGCCGATGTACTCAAGGCCCACCATCACGAGCATGATTCCGACGGCGATGAATGAGACCGCGAGCGCGTAGGTCGCCCGCGCCATCGAGTCGACCACGAAGACGGCGACACCGGATGCCACGGACACGACGGCGAGCGCCCAGAACAGGATGTCGATCATTTTTCTCAGCTCCCCACGACGATGATCGCGACGACGAGCACCTGCAGGAGCGCCGCCGGCAACACGATGATCCAGGCCACCTCGGCGAACCGGTCGGGGCGGATCGTCGGCACTCGGTGACGGATCGCGACGAAGGCCGCGAGCACGAGGGCGGTCTTGACGATCGACCAGAGCCAGTCGGGCAGCAGCGCACCCCCTCCGCCGCCGAGAAAGAGCGGCACGGCGAACGCGGCACCCGCGGTGAGCACCGCGTAGCGGCCGGTGAGGATGAGCAGCCGGTCGACGCCGGAGACGTCGGTGAGAAAACCGCCGGCAATGTCCCGCCCGACAGCCGTCGCGAACGGACCCCAACTCGAGAAGGCGATGACGCTGCCGCAGAAGATGACGAAGGCGACCGGCATCCAGATCACGAACCACAGGTCGTGCTGGGCCGCGACCACGTCGCCGACCCGGAGGCTGCGCGCGGCGACCGCCGGCGTGATCAGCGCGAACATCAGCGGCAGCTCATACGAGACGGCGAGCGAGAGAAAACGGTAGCCCCCCACGAGCGAGTGCGCGCTGTTCGCCCCCCAGCCGATGAGCCAGAACAGCGCCCAGATCATGACGTCCATCGTGTTGAACCAGACGACACCCACGTCGAGGTCGGCGAGGGTCCACGGCCCGAGCGGGATGACCAGGATCTTCAGAATGGCGACGACCACGAGGCCGCCGGCACCGATCCGCCACAGCAGTACATCGGCTGCGACGGTGACCTGTCGACGTTGTCTCAGCAGCCGGGCCACCTGGGCGAGCGGGGCACTCGCTCCGGAGCGGCCCGGGCGACCGACCGACCGGGCCACGAGAGCACCGTTCAGCCCCGCTCCCGCGAGCGCGAACAGCAGCAGGGCAAGCGGCGCCAGAACCGCCCAGGCCGGGCTGACCTGCACGATGGGCTCACTCATGAGTCTGCTCGTGCGTTTGGGCGAGTGCGGCGGTGTCGAGACCGAGGCCGGCAATGAGCAAGCGAGCCGTTCCAAGATCCGTTCCGCGGAGCAGCTCGGGCAGGGCGGCGAGCGCGAGCTGCGCCTGGCGTGCCCGGTCGGAGTCGCTCGCTGCGGGCGGCTGCGTACCAGACGACGGTCCGGCCAGAACCGCAGCCTCGCGCAGCCAGCCGATCAGGCGATGACGGATGTCGACGGTCGCCTGATCAGGCGGAGTCGCGTTACCCGTGTTCGCGCGTGCGCCTGCGGCCAGGCCGATCTCTTTGAGCGGGATTTCGTCGAGCGAGATCCCCTTGAGTGAGATTTCGTTGAGCGAGATCCCCTTGAGCGAGATTCCCTTGAGTGACCACCGCAGCAGCACGGAACGCTCGACTCGTCGGCGCAGCCGATCGAGTGCCGCGGCGTGATCGGCGATGTCCGCACCGCGAAGAGCGTCATCGCGCAACCGGCGTGCGTTCTGCGCGGCGGTCTGCCAGCCAGCGAGCGCGAGCAGGTTCGAGGCGTCATCGCAGAGTCGGATGATGCGCCGGCCCGCGACATCCGTTACCGCTGTCGTCGGCTCGTCCTTCGGCGCCGACGCCGCCTCGAGCACTCGGGCCTTCGCGCTCACGATAACGTCGCCCTGCAGCACGCAATCCACCACGAGGCCGGCCGGCCAGTGAGGCAGTACCGGGCCGAGCGGAACGTTGAGGACGTCCATCTCCAGTCCGTCGCGGTCGTCGCCTCCGCCGGCGAGTGGGATGCCGCCGGGCATCGGCATGTCCATGCCGCCGTGGTCCACACCGCCGTGGTCCATGCCGCCGTGGTCCATGCCCCCGTGGTCCATACCGTCGTGCTCGCCGGCATCCGGCCTTTGATCCTCGGCCGCAGCGGGCCGAGACCTCGCCCGGGCGTCCTTTCGCTGCCGGGAATCATCAACGAGATGCGCCACGGCGGCATCGAGAAGAGCCGACAGCGCGACCGAGGTGGTCACGCTCACCCGGGTTCGCGGTCCGGGCAGCTGATTCCACAGGAGATCGAATGCCGCTCGGAGTTCTTCGCCCGGCATCCCGCACACGGCGAGCAGATCGGCGTCGGCTGGCGAGAGCGCGACTCTCCAGCCACGCCGGTCGAGCTCGGCCTCGAGCAGCATCCTTGATTCGTCCCAGCCCGGCACCTCCACGATGAGAACATGCACGCTCGTGGAGGCCCACCGGGCGAGCACTGAGGTCACACCCATCTCATCGATCCTTCTCGCCAGGCCCAGACGACGCCCACCATGAGCAGCCCGAGAAAGACGAACATCTCGATGATCGCGGTGGGACCCTCGCTCGCCACGACGACGGCCCAGGGGTACATGAACAACATCTCGACGTCGAAGGCGAGGAAGATGATGGTGAGCGGATACCACCGAGCGTGGAAGCGGGACAGTGCGTGCTCCTTCGGCATCCACCCAGACAGATAGGGCGTGGTCGTAAGCGGCTTCGGGGACACCGACGTTGCCCGCGCGACGAGGTAGAGCAGGCCGATTCCGACCAGTGCCATTCCGAGGATCACTGCGACGCTGACGTATGCCGCCATTCGTCCTCCTCGTTACCGCTCCTTGTTACCGCTCCTCGTTACCGTACAGGGCAAGTTATGAGGTGTCTTGGTACCACCGGGGGTATTTTCATCACCCCAACCGCCGGCTCGTTCTCGCCCGAAGGGGTCGATATGAAGGTTTTGACACCGCATCAAGCGAGAACGCGGTACTAACAGAGCTCGTGGCCCAGCACGGGTGCATCAACCACAGGGATGACTACGAGTAGTGTACCGATACCCTCACTCAGGCCTCGGCTATGACCACGGCCCCGCAGGCCCGCGATCAGCTACGACGACGTTTCGGAAGCACTCGCGGTCGGATGGGTCGACGGCAACCCCATCAGCGCCACCCGAATCGAAGAAACAGCGCGCCGTGCCGCTGTGAACGAAGGTGCCGCTCAATGGCGCCGTCCGAGGGCCGCCGATGGTCTCGCCCCATCGGCGAACCCCACGGGGCTCCGCACTTGGTCAACGTCGGGCGGGCAGTTTGGAGTAGCCAGGGAAGTTGCCGAAGAGCCGCTCCTCGGATCCCTTCGGGCCTCGAGTGACCGCGTCCACGAGAAGATCTCCTCCGACGAAAGCTCCCTTCCAGGACGCACCGAGACCCCCGAAGACCTCGTCACGGTCGCCCCGGCTACGCGGCTTATTGATGCCGATTTTGAAGGCCCGAAGTTCTTCGGAGAAGCGGGCGGCGAGGTCGAGATCGTCGGTCGCGATCGAGGCGACGAGGTTACCGTTGCTCACGTTCATTGCGGCCAGCAGCTCAGCCTCAGTGTCGACCAACACGATCGAGTCGAGCGGCCCAAACGGTTCGGCGTGGTGCAGCGACCAGGACGTCGACGGGTCAAGCACGGTCGCAGGGGCGATGTACGCGCTCCGGTCCTGGTCATCAAGGAACGTTCCCGAATCCCGGTCCCCGCGAAACAGGGGCGCGGCGCCCTTCTCCAGAGCCTCCTCGAACTGTTCGGACAGGGCCACGGCTTTCGTCGCGTGGATGACAGGACCGAAGTCGAGTTCCGGCAGCGGGTCGTCGTCGGAGGCGACGGCGAGAGGGTGACCGAAGCGCAGGCCGCGCACGACCGGCAGGTAGATGTCGAGGAACTTCGGGAGGAGACGGCGCTGGACGACATAGCGAGGGTAGGCGGTGCAGCGTTGCTTGGCGTATTCGAAGCCCTTGTGCAGCTGCGCCGCGAGCTGGTCCCACTGGGAAAAGTCCCAGATTCCCCACGCGTTCAGGCCTTCCTGCTCGAGGATGTGTCGGCGGCCGGTGTCGGCGAGACTGACGGCGGCTTTTCGTCCGTTTGAGCGCCCTCCGACGAAGGCGAGCGCCCCGATCTCGGGGGACTGGATCAAGATGTCGCCGAGATGAGACCCCACTCCGGAAATGAGGGTAACGGGAACCCCTGCGCGCCGAATGAGCGCGTGGGCGAGCGTCAGGGCATGGAAGCCGCCCTGCGAGGGTGTTTTCGCGATCACGGCATTGCCGGCGAGCGCTTGAACGAGCTCGGCGTGCACCTGCACGCTCATCGGATAATTCCAGGAGGCGATGTTCGACACCGGGCCGGACAGCGCGGTGCGCGCTGCCGGGGTACCAGCATGGAGCTGGCGCGTGATGTTCTCGAGGTACCAGTGCACTCCATCCACGCACCGGTCGACGTCGGCGAGAGCGATCCGCCAGGGTTTCCCGATCTCCCAGACCAGCATGAGGGCGAGCAGTTCTCGTTGGGTTTCGATGAGGTCCACGGCGGCGTTAACCCGTTCGATCCGTTCCCGCAGCGGCACCACCGCCCATCGAGCATGCTCTTCGGCCGCGAGGCGCACAGCGTCCAGAGCAGCGGGATGGTCGACGCGCGGCGGCCCGAAGATGACGGTGCCGTCGATCGGGGATTGATGTTGTCCCCGCTCCCCGAGGTCGACCCACTCTCCGCCGATGAGGTTGCGGAGTCCGTCGGGTCGGAATGCCTCGGGTGCGATGGACCGGCTGCGAGCAGAGACCTCGCCCCAGGTGGTCCCTGGCTTGATTCGAAGTGACATCGTTGTCCAATGCGGTGAGGGACCGGCGCGCGTGCCGTTCCGGAGAAAATGAGGGGTGCGAGAATATTACACAAACGTCGTGGGGGGTTGATCGCACGGATCACCACTGGGACGGACGCCCTTTTTGAGCCCGTACCCCCCCTTGGGCCGTCGATCGACGATATCCGGGCTGCTAAAGCTGGTGCTCCGGACCGAAGGTGTAGGCCCGGAAGTGAGCACAGCATACTCCGACGTCCTCACGTGTGGCCGAGAGACTAATCAAAGCTCGATCGTGAGGATCAGTTCGATCGTCTGAGAGATCAGCTCCAACTAGGCTGCCATATCGAGCGTGGGCCACGCACTATCGATGTCGAGCAGCTCGTGCACGAACGTCAACCCGGTCACGATCGAAGCACACAGCGCCTGGGCCGCTTGGAGAACGTCTTCTCGGCTCGCACTCGGCCCTGAGCGTCGACCGGCCCTCGAGGCGTTCAGGCTCTTGTTCCGGCATCCTGTGGGCTTCGTGATACGTCCTAAAATCGTAGTCCCCGCCATCAATCCGGAGCGACTTGGGGATCTCCGACGCCGTCCGGCGATGGAACGAAATAAGCAATTTTCCCAGACCCCCGCCCAAAGCCCAGGAAATCGCCCGGCGTTCTAAACTTTGCCGTTACTGGCCCACGTTTCTAGGTGGCGTTTGCAGCAGCGCGCCTGCGGCGTCGAACCGCGCGACCGATCAGCGTCGGCAGCAGCCCGACGCCCACAGCGAGAAGGACACCCAGGGTCAGGAGCAACGGCGTTCGTGCCAGCGCGGTCAGGGGAGCCACGTTTTGGGTGACCCGGTCGATGGGGTATTCGATCATCTTGGAGACGGACTGAACGACCGATGTGCTCGTGCTCTTGGACAGCTGCTCGAACGCCGCGTCGAAGCCCTGTTCGCTGCCCTTGGCGCCCAGTTCGCCCGCCACGATAGGGACCGTGGGGCTGTCGCTGAGTGGGCCGGTCTCGACGACGAGGCCGTGCCTGGTCGTGACGGTGCCCTTCCGCGATAGCGCTGTGGCCGCGGCGCCCTGCGAGTAGGTGTAGACCTCAAAGATGGCCGCAGCGTCGATCTCGTCGACTCCGTCGCGCAGTTCCACTCCCACGCGCGGCCGTACCCACGGGAAGGCGGCGTTCATGAGAAACGCGGAGTCCTCGAACCCAAAGCTCTTGACGGGCATCGCTGTGGGAGCGTCGAGCGACCATCCCGGGTAACGGATGGCGTTGCCGACCCGAATCGCTTCCGCGTCGCCGGCCATGTCGGCCATGACCTTCAGTGCGCCCGGGATGCCCGAAGTGACGCTGCCGGTCGTGGTCACGCGGCCGTCCTGCACATATCGCTCCCCCGTGACCCAGGAGACGTCGGGGTTCGATTTCTTGAGGGCGGCAATTCGGGACCAATGGGATGTTGCCCGAAGGCCGTCGAGAACCCCGGAGGCGGCGAGCAGCCTGGAGCCGGCGCAGACACCCAGGATGCGGGCACCCGCGGTGTACTGGGTAACGATGAACGCGCGCGCGGCTGCCTCCGCGGGGTCGGCAGGACCGTTCACGGCCGGCACCACGACCAGGTCGGGCGCCGGCGCAACGCCGGACGCGACGTCGGCGAACGTGTGGGCTGGCACGACTGACATCCCTCCATCAACAGGAGCCGGGTCGGCCGAGGCCGCGACGGTGTACACGAAGAAGGAGGGGGAGCTGGCCAGCACCTCGAACGGTGCGAAGACATCAGAGGTGTCGGATCCCGACTGGCCGAGAACGACCGCGACGACGAACTGACCGTCGACAGGCGCGTGAGTGAGTTTCTGCACATCCGTCACAAGGACGGCGGGCGAGCTGGGCTCGCCGCCCGATTGGGACAGGCCGGCGATGGCGATGGCCACAAAGGTCACTGTGGCAAGGGTGATGCCCAGTGCAATGCTGCCGATACGGCGGACTATTTTTGGCATGACTGTTTCCTTTCGAGGGGGTATGGATGGTTGTTGTGAAGGTTCGGGCGCGGCACGCCCAGGTTCTAAATGAGAGCGATCGCCAGGGCGAGGATCGCCAACACAGCGGACACGAAAGTCATGAGGCGCCTCTCGTGAGGGCTTTTCGATGCCAGGTTGGGAAGCACGCTGAGAATCAGGTAGCCCGTGATGATCCACATGGCGATGACGTTGATGGGATTCGGAATTGGTGTTGTGATGACCTGCGCGCGGGCCAGTGCCGTGGCGGCGAATACGACATAGATCAGGATCGAGAAGCCGGCGGCGACGCGAAGCCGTGGAGTCAGCCGATCCTGCTGACCGCCCCAGGCGAGTCGCCCCAGCGGCATACCGACCAGGAGCAGGAGTTGCAGGACGGCCAGGGCGCCGAGAAGTGCCGTGAAGAGCGCGGCAAGGAATGCCGAGAGGTGGGTCATGAGGCCACCCTCTCGATGCAAGCAGCGCCGATCTGGAGCGAGGACGTTGTGGCGGCCATGGGGTCGATGCCAATGATCGCCGAGACCTGCCCGGGGTCGGCGTTTCGTGGGGCGTTCATTCCGGACTCGATTCAGGCGTTGGGGGTTTTGCAGGGTGGGGCTCTCCGCGCCGACGTGCTGCGCCAAACGCGACCGCATAAGCGACTCGTTCGTTGCTCGAAAAGCGCCGGAGGGAGATGACGGTCGCGGTGATCGCGATCGTTGCGACAAAGAACACCCACCGGAAACTGGTGCAACGTGGGGAGCGCACGTGTTCTCGATTCGTGTTTGTGAGGATGACTTCACGGTAGGCTGCGCGTGCCGACTCACCTAGGACACGCAGTTGACGATCTCGGCCACGAGGGAAAACAGTGATCGAACCACGTATTGTCATCGTCGGGTTTCCTTCCGTGCAGATCCTCGACGTGACCGGGCCGCTTGAGGTGTTCTCCACGGCCTCGCGTTTTTTACCGATCCCCCGGTACGCCACGCAGCTGGTGAGTACGGACGGCGGGCCGGTGCGCTCGACGAGCGGCCTCGAGTTTGCGACCGGGCCGATGAACGAGGTGGTCGGAGACATCGACACTCTCGTGGTCGCCGGGGGCAGGGACATGGACGAGGCCGCGGGCGATCCGGAACTGGTTGACAGCATTCGGCGGTTGGCTTCGCTATCGCGACGGGTCACATCCGTGTGCTCGGGCGCGTTCCTGCTCGCTGCCGCGGGCCTTCTGGACGGCCGTCGTGCGACCACCCACTGGGCTGAGTGCGAAACGCTCGGGCACGCCTACCCGAAGGTCTCCGTTGAACCCGACGCCATCTATGTGCAGGACGGCAACGTCTGGACGTCGGCCGGCGTCACCGCCGGAATCGACATGGCCCTGGCGTTAGTCGCCGACGACCACGGGCGCACAGCCGCCGCGACCGTCGCCCGGCGCCTTGTCGTCTACCTCCGCCGCTCGGGCGGCCAGGGGCAGTTCTCAGCGCTGCTGGCCGACCAGTCCGCGAACGACGAGCCCATCCGCGACGTACTGGCCTGGGTCCCCGACAACCTGACCGCCGATCTCTCCATCTCCGCGATGGCGACTCACGCCCACCTCTCTGAGCGCCAGTTCAGTCGCGTGTTCAAATCCGAGGTGGGCATCACGCCGGCCGAGCATGTGGAGGCGGTGCGGATGGAGGCAGCGTGCCGCCTTCTCGAGACGACGCTTATGGCAATGGAGGAGATCGCGAGAGCATGCGGGTTTGGAACCCCTGAGACCATGAATCGAGCGTTCCGGCGTCGCCTCAACACCACCCCCGGCAACCACCGAGACCACTTCGGTGCTGCCACCACATAGCACCATGCGCGAGGCCCGTGACTCGGACTAAAGATGTGTCCACCGTCGACACCAACGAACGCGATGCGGTGGGGGGAATCATGAAGTGCTCCAGACAAAGTGGTCTTTTAGACGTTGCATCATCCCGGAGACGACCGGAGTGCTGAGCGTCTACGTTGACGCTAGTGGCTGAGGCCCGGACCGTTTAATCGGAGGCCCTCAGATGGTTGGCTTGCCCTGAAGGAGTGCGGACGGTTGTCTGACCGACATCGTCCGGGCTGCGGGTCAACGGCGCCAAACGGCGTTCACCATGCCCGAACCAGAAATGAGAAGTACCATGACCGTCTCACACAAAGTCGCACTTTTAACCGGAGCCGGACAGGGAATTGGACGCGGCATTGCACTCCGGCTCGCCCAGGACGGTTTTGACATCGCCGTCGCCGACCTCGACTTCCAGGCCGAAAAGGGTGCCGGTGTCGTCGCCGAGATCGAGGCGCTCGGTTCTGACTGACGTTCAGCCGAGCGGTTGCCCCAGCTGCGGACCGCGTTCCTCCAACAGCTCGAGGGCAGCAACGACCGCCCACACTCGCCTTGACACCACGCGCTGGAGAGGACAATATCCTTCCTGACGAGAGGGACCAACATGGCTACATCCGACATAGCGATGACTGATGGTGGCATCGAGACGGTGCTGCTCTTTCACGAAGGCATCGAGTTGCCCGACTTCGCGGCGTTCCCGCTTCTCTATGAGGCGACGGGGCGCGATGCAATGCGCCGGTACTTCGAGAGCTTCTTGCAGATCGCGCAGGAGCGCGGGATCCCGTTTGTCCTGGGAACCCCGACGTGGCGGGCAAACCGCGATTGGGGCGAACGTCTTGGATACAGCCCGGCTTCACTGGCGCGGGCGAACGCGGACGCTGTGGCGTTCGTCCGTGACGTTGCTGCGAGCCGCCCCGCCGTTGAGATCCTCGTCGAAGGAGTCCTAGGCCCACGCGGGGACGGGTACGTGGTCACCAATCGCATGACTGCTGATGAGGCCGAGGCCTATCACTCCGAGCAGATCGCCTCGCTCGTCGACGCGGGTGTCGATCGAATTTCAGCCCTCACGATGACCTACCCTGAGGAAGCAATCGGAGTGGTTCGAGCCGCTCGTGCGCTGGGAGTGCCGGTCGTGCCCTCATTCACGGTGGAGGTCGACGGGAGCCTGCCCGACGGAACAAGTCTTGGCGAGGCGATTGAGCGGGTCGATGCCGCCACTGGCGCGGCGGCCGCGTACTTCATGGTCAACTGCGCACACCCGACCCACATCAGTCACGCGCTCGAGAATCTGGCGACGGCGGATCGGATCGGGGGCCTCAGGGTGAACGCGTCCAAACAGTCGCACGCGGAGCTCGACGAGGCAGAGGAGCTCGATGAGGGGGATCCCGTGGCGCTGGGCATAGACAATGCAACGCTGAGGACCAAGCTTCCGCGAGTTCAGGTGCTCGGGGGATGCTGCGGCACCGACGCTCGCCACGTCGCAGAGATGATCGCCGCTTGGTGAGGTGGCAGAGACTGGAACCGGGGATACGAACAAGGTAACGGGAAAGACCTACACCACGTTAAAAAACGTGGTGCAGATCTATATCCGTTACCCGCGGCAGACGCTGACCCTGCCCGGTGAGGCCGAGCCAGGGACGGGCGTTGCAGCTGATTGGTGTCACCTTCATCGACACAAACAGGCACACACATTGGTACACACATGAATTCTGGCGTTCATTCGACAATTGTGTGGCGATAGAAGTACCTGATCGGAACGATTTCACGGTGCCCCTGGAGGGATTCGAACTCCAATAATCGACCGGTCAGCGTCGTCGATGGGGTCGAAAACCGCGTGAATTCAACGTTTTGGGTCACAGTGAGGCATCCAGATTCACCCAAAGTTTTTTCAAGTGTGGGCAAAATGTGGGCACGCTGGCAGGGAACGCGCGCTATCGTGCCAGCGTCGCAGCCCCGCTGCGCGGCACCGGTGCAGCCTCCTCCGAAGTCCCCTAACTGGATCGCTCTGCGGGACGGGCCCGCCAGCATCGGCACAGTTTCATCGACGCTGTGCGCTTCGATCCTCTGGCGTACGGAAGCGTTTACAGCTAAAATTACGTGTACACACTTTGATACACGCCGAAATGGGGCCTGCAGTGCACTCGATTGACAGCCTGCCTGCCATCACTTTCAGCGCCGCCATGGCCACCGACGCCGGTGTCGGAACACGAGAGCTGCGTCGGCTCATCGAGAACGGCACCATCAACCGAATCGGCCGAGGGCTATACCGCCGAACCGATCTGCCGCCGGTGAACCTTGACTTGATTGAGATCGTGGCCCGCAGGCCCGACGCAACATTGTGCCTGTCGAGTGCCTTGGCGCACCATAGCCTCGTTGACGCTATCCCAGCGCGAATCGACATCGCCCTTCCTCGTGGCGCCCGAATCCCCCAAACTAACGCTCCTGTTTCCTGGCATCATTTCGACGCGGCGACGTTCGAGCTTGGACGCACTGAGCTGGCCATTGATGGATCCGACGCGACCATTGGCCTGTACTCCCCGGAACGGTCAATCGTCGATGCCTACCGATTGCGCGGGTCGGAGGGGTACGAGATCGCTCCGGAAGCCCTGAAGAACTGGCTGCGCCGACGCGGGTCTCACCCGGCCGCGCTAATGGACATCGCTCGGCAGCTACCGCGAGCGAGCGGTCCGTTGCGGCATGCCCTGGAGTTGCTCTCGTGAGCCATGCGTCACAGCTCTATGCCGCGCTCTCACGGCATGCCCGAGCTTCGGGTCGAGCCGTTTCAGAGACGGTCACCCTCTACGCCATGGAGGCGCTCCTGAGCCGGCTCGCTCAGACAAGCTACAAGGATGACTTTGTGCTGAAGGGCGGCGTGCTCCTGGCTGCGTATCACCTCCGGCGTCCGACAAACGACATCGACATGGAAGCGGTGAACTTTCAAGTGGATGCCTCTCATTTACGTGCCGTGGTCGCGGCCGTGGCGGACGTGTCCGTCGATGATGCTCTGGCTATTGATCCGGCGCGCACCGAGGTGCGCTCCATCCGCGAGGGCGACGAATACTCCGGGCTCCGAGCTCCGAGTCAAGATATTTGCACGCGTCTACACGAGCGCCCTGTCGTTTCACCTGGACATCAGCACCGGAGACCCGATTTGGCCGGCCCCACGCACGGTGACTGTCCCTCGCATCCTCGGTGGGGAATTTGAAATGCTCGGTTATCCACTCGTTATGGTCGTTGCAGAGAAGGCGGTCACGATGCTGACCCGGGGATCAACGAGCACACGATGGCGCGACATCGTCGACCTGCGAAATTTCTCGCTGACACACGACTTCAGCGCGAGTGAGCTTCGCGGTGCGGCCCAGCGCGTCGCCGATTTCCGCCAGGTGCCTCTGACCTCAATCTCGGTCGCCACGACAGGCTGGCCAGCGATCGCTCAAACAAAATGGGCAGCCTGGCGTCGCAAACTCGCCCTCACAGACATCTGCCTCGAATCGTTCGACAACCAACTGGCCAACGTGATCCATTTCGTGGATCCGGTTTTCACCGGCACCGTGGGCGACGATAACATTTGGGACCCGTCAACTCAGCGCTGGCACAAACGCTGAACTCAAACCCGCAAGGGGAACCTTCAACGGGGCGGAAATGGGCGGTAGGGGATCCAGCACCGTGAGGCGTTCACGATTACGCTCGCCCCAGCCCTCGTTCTGCGAGCGGATCTGCAACGTTGTGCATCGCATTTATCCCTCGCGGTCTTCGGGTCATTCTGATGGCCAGAATGGCGGCGAGGAACGGCGCGACGAAAGGTACGGCGGTCACGATGAGACCGAGCGCTGCGGCAAGCGCGACGCTGATCGCCGTCACGAGTGACGCTCGAAGTAAGGGAGGGCCGGGAAGCCCAGGGGCAATGAGCAATCCACCTGTCAGACCTGTCAGGGCTGCAGCCAAGATGACAAGCGGCCATCCCATGGCATTATCGATGCTGAGTGAGTAGCTGAGTGCGACGGAGAGTAGCGCGCCGATCGCGGCGACGACCGGGCCAAGTGCGACAGCCCCACGACGATCCACGAGTGCTTCCGCTCCCGCAATGACAGTGATGATTGCGACCAGCGCTCCACCAAGAAGCCCGACGCGCATGGCGTCCGTAGCGTCGCCTATTGCCGGGAGCCACATACTCCCCGTCAGAGCGAATGCGGCGCATCCAAAGCCGAGCACTGCGGCAACCGCTGCCACTGTAGCGATCCGGGTTCGCTGTCCTTGATTCAGCGTTGCGCGACGGTAGGTGACACCCCTTGTTGTCGTGGGTCGCGTCCCGAGTTGGAAGCTGGAGACAACCAGGACCACGGCTGCGCCGAATACCAGTCCGGTGGGCGTCACCGTTGAGATACCAAGCGCGAGGGCGGTCGGGATCGCCAGGAGTGTTGAGAGGATTGTGCGCAGGGTTTTCGATCGAAGTGGCCGCAGGAGGCCGTGGGTTACAAGGAATAGGGCGAAGGAGCCTAAGAGCCATGCCGATCCGGCGAAGATGGGGAACGCGTCGCTCAACCAGCTCCGCGGAGCCCCCGAGTCTGCTTCGTCGAATCCCACACCCCATGCCGTGACAGCAACCGCGCCAAGAGCCCATGCTGCTGCGGATATTGCGAGGGTAGCCATCGCGGATTCGGCGATGATGCGGCCGCTGCGCAGCAGTAGCGCTCCAGTTGCGGTACTGATCAGAAATGCGCCGACGAACTGAGCGGTAATACGCAAGCCCGAAAGCCACGGATCATCCGTTACACCACCAGAAAGCAATGCAATGACAGGGCCAATGTTGAGTAGTAGGCCTAGAGCAGCCGCGATTGTGATCAAAGCAGGGCTTGCCCGTTCGGCAATGCCGTGGGCGCGCAGCGACCACGCTTCTCCGATCGTGGGCCGCAACTGACCGAGTCTGTCTGCGTTCTCCTCTAAGGTCTCTAGGACCACCGCAGCGTTGGTCCGCTGCCATTCCGCGGGATACCAACGCAGCAGTCGCTCGTACCGTTGGCGTCGGCGGGCGGTCATGCAGTCGCCATCGAAACAGCGGGGAACGGTTGGACGGGCCTACCGTGGGTGACGTTTGCAACCGCAACCGCGGCCCGAGCTGCGAGCCGATCCGCTTCTGCAGTGAGTTCATCTCGGCCTACGTCGAGAATCTCGTAATAGCGACGCGCACGGCCGTCGACAACTTCGTCACCGGCCGAACGGATGCGACCTTCGCGTTGAAGTCGGTCAAGTGACGCATACAGTGTCGTAACCCGCAACTTCACACGTCCTTCGCTGAGTCCCTCGACGTCGCTAAGCACGGCATAACCGTGCCGTCTCCCCGCAGCAAGTGCCGTCAAAATCCAAAACGCAGTTTCACTCATAAACCGAGTATACCCAGAGTGGGAATATACCCAGCCAATCGACATCTGCTTCATTCCGCTCGGTCTGCTCACCGATTCACTTTCGGCCGTTCGCGATCACCGGCGCCCGCAAGCCGGACCTCTATTGGAACCCAGTCAGGGCCTCGACGTTGCGCGCCGCGATTGTTTAATCCAGGGGTTCGCGGAGATGCACGGTCACTGTGTCCCCGGCGTGCTTGCCGATGGCGTCCTGCAAGGATTTCTTGATCGGAAGCAT
>NZ_JAJAYI010000004.1 GCF_026786305.1 Cryobacterium sp. | reverse complement strand
TGACGCACTGACCCTGGTCGAGAACCTGCGCTTCTTCGGACGCCTCTCCGGGATCCGCAGGCCCGACGGGCGCATCGCAGATGTGCTGCGGTTCCTCGACTTCACCGGCCACGACAATCAGCGCCTCGGCACATTCAGCAAGGGAATGCGCCAACGCGTCGGTATCGCCCAGGCGATACTGCACGAGCCAGCCGTGCTATTCCTGGACGAGCCCACATCCGGCTTAGACCCCGAAGGCGTGAAGACGCTTCGGGAGACGATCGTAAGGCTCAACCGCGAGTATGGGATGACCGTCTTCATGAACACCCACCTGCTGTCCGAGGTCACCAAGACCTGCACGAGCATCGGAATCTTAAACCACGGGCGTCTCGTGCATCATGACAGCATCGCCGGGACATTGGCCGCGTTCCCTGCCGAGCATTCTCTGGAAGACATCTACTTCCAGCTCGACCCGGTCCGCGCATGATGAACGTCTTCTTTGCCAGCGCCCAGCAGGAGATGCTCAGCGTGCGACGGGCGCGGATCGCCCACGTCCTCCTCGCCGTCTTCCTCGGAATGGTGTCGGTTTCCTCCATCATCGGATGGGTCACCACCACCACCGTCACGAGCGTCTATGAGAAGATCCTCGCTGGCGGGCTCACAGCGGCACCGAACCCGTTCACAGGAGTCCCAGCGCTGTACTACGCCCGGAACTCCGTCATCTACGTCATCCTGATCGGCGCCCTCATGGCGATAGTGCTCGGGGCGCAGGCAACGCTCCGCGATCGGAAGTCAGCCACCACGAGTCTGATCCTCAGCCGCCCCGTCGGCACTCCCGTCCGGCTCGGCGGTCAACTTGCAGGGCTCGGAATCGTCATATTCACCGTATTGGCGATCAGCATGGCCATCAATTGGGCCGCGATCAGCGTCATCACACGGGCGCCGCTCGGAACCGACGCGACCCTCCGACTTCTCGGGTTCGCGGCCTGTGCCTGGATGCTCCTGATGATATTCACGATCATCGGGATGCTCGGAGGCATCTTCAGCAAACGGGAGACCACAGCCCTGCTCGTACCATTCGTCGTCTGGAGCGGCCTCACCTTTGTCGTGCCTCAACTCGGCACCGCAGCGCGCCCGGTCGCGCTCCTCAACCCCGTTCCGATCCTTGCCCCGACCGGGGGACCATTCGACTTGCTCGCCGCGATCACCGCCCCCCTGTCGATCACCGAGCAGTTCAAGCGGGCGGCGAGCATCCTGCTGCAGGACCCCAATGTCTCGGGTAACCCGCTCAGTAGCGTCATTGTCCTGATCGGGTTCCTCCTGCTCGCCACGATCGTCGTCACACTCGTACCACGGCAGAAACTGAGGAGTGCACTTAATGACTGATCTATTCACAGTTGCACGGAAGGAGTTCCTCGACCTCCGCCGTGATCGGCTGTTCCTCATCGTCATCTCCTTCCTCACTGCAGTGACCCTCGTCTCGGTCGCTGTCGGGGCCGCAGATTTCCGCGCTCAGCTCGAGGCGTACAACCGCTACGTGGCCGACCTCGCTGCCGCCGGCACCGGTGTTGTGCCGGCAGCCCCCCAGCTCTTTCCACTTCAACTGTTGCGCGGTGGTATCGAGTACCTCGAGATCCTCGGCGCGCTGTTCGCCATCGTTCTCGGCTACGGCACGGTCGCGAAGGAGAAGCACCGCGGCACGCTTCAACTGTTCCTCAGTCGACCCGTGAGTCGCTTCGCCTTCGCGGGCGGCAAGGTCGCAGGACTCTCCGCGGTCTGGCTGGGCGTCGTGCTCCTGCTCACCGCGTTCTCGACCATAGCCGTGATCACCATCGGCGGTGGGGCGGTCACGGGGGTTGATCTCGGCCGTCTCGCGATCACCGCCTGCTTCATGTGGCTCTACCTGGTGTTCTGGACGGCTCTTGCTGTCGGGCTCACCTCTCTTGCGGCCCGGCTCAGCACTGGCTTGATTGTGGCACTCGTCGTCTGGCTGGCCTTTGTGCTCGTGATCCCGCAGATCGGCGACACCATGGACCCCGACAACCAGGTACCCGGCGGACTCTTCGCGGCCCTGCAGATCAAGAAGTCGGATGAGCTCGGGGTGCTTGCCCAGTTCGCCGGATTCGACGGCATCCGAAACGGGCTCGAGGTGTCGTCGATCACCAAGCACTTCGAACGTCTGTCTTTCGCATTCCTGGGAATCAAGGCCCAGTACAACGGGCAATCGATCCCAGTGGTGTGGGCCGCGATGCTGCCCTACGCCATCACCCTCACGGTAGCGACCATCGCGTCCGTGATCTTCTCCGCCGTCGCAACAACTCGGCGCACACTGCAAAGGAAGCAATCATGAACCGCAGAACAATGTCTCTCACCGCCGCAGGTCTTGTCCTGATCGCTGGATCACTGGCCGGCTGCTCGGCCATAACGAGCGGCAGTCCAGACTCACCCTCGAGTGCGCCGGGATCCAGCACTGCGCCGACCGCGGCTCAGGTGCTGCCCATCGCATCAGACCCGATCACCAACACGAGCACCGCCGCCGGCCTGTCTATCAACTCCGCCGCCGTCGAAGACAACGTCGATCCGGTAACCAAGAAAGCCATTGACGACCGGCTCCAGATCACCCTTGCGAACGCGACATCAGCACCACTCACGAACGTCGAGATCTACTATGAGATGACCGATGTGACGACGAAGCAGACCGAGGGGTACTACATGGCGCTCGACGGCGTCACCGTTCCCTCAAACGGGCAGAGCACGGTCTATTTCGACAACGAACCGGCGCCCGGCCACTTCCCGGAGAACAAGTTCAGCCTCTACCGCAGCTCCGTCAACCAAGTCGACTTCGCCATAGAAGCCAGCGCCGACGGCGTGAAGATTGCGACAGCCACCGCCAGCAAGGGAGCGGGAACCGGTGAACAAGCCGACTAATCACGGCCCCGAGCGGGAGGCTGGGGCACGATGAAGCTCCTGGTGGTGGAGGATGATGCCCGTATCGCCGATGTCATCCGCCGCACACTCACCGAAAGTGGGTACGCCGTCGATGTGAGAGCCACCGCACTCACCGGGATCACCGCATTCGAGATCGACACGTACGACCTGGTTGTTCTCGACCTCATGCTGCCTGGGTTGCCTGGTGGCGGGATGGACGTCTGCCGCCGCATCCGCGAGATCAACAGCGACGTCCCCGTACTGATGCTCACCGCCCTCGACTCGATGAAATCCAAAGTGCAAGGTCTCGACGTCGGCGCCGATGACTACCTGGTCAAACCCTTCCATCTCGTCGAACTGCTCGCGCGAGTGCGCGCCCTACTCAGGCGCTCCCCCCGGGCACAACCACCCACCCTCGTAGCTCAGGGGGTGACATTGATCCCGGCGACCCAGACCGCCGTGCGAGCGGGAAGAACGATCGACCTCACACCGAAGGAGTTCGCCGTGCTGGAATACCTCATGCGCAACGCCGGCACGATCATCAGCGCGACCGAACTCATCGATCACGCCTGGGACAGCAACTATGAGGGATTCAGCAACGTCGTGCAGACCTACATCCGGTACCTCCGCCAGAAACTCAGCCTGCCCGGGGAACCCGACATCATTCAAACCCGCAGGGGTGCCGGCTATCTGATCGCGACAGACACGTGATCTTCCGTCAGGCCACCATCCGGCTCACGGTCGCCTACACGGTCATCCAACTTGGCCTGTTCGCTGTATTCGCTATCGGGATCTACACCTTCGTCACCGGGACGTTCGACTTCGATGCGGTCGAATTCGAAGGAGAAGGAGCAGCCGTCGGCGCCGAGCAAGGATTCGCGCTCCTGCGAACGGCGCTCATCATCTTCTACGCCTGTCTGCTCGTTGTCGTTCCCCTCTCGAGCTGGTTGATGGCGCGCGCCGCACTCAAACCCATCAGGGCCAGCTTCGAACGTCAACAACAATTCGTCGACGGCGCATCCCACGAAATGCGCACCCCGCTCAGCGTGATCCAGGGTGAACTTGAACTCGCGTTGACCCGGTTGCGCACTCCCGCTGAATACCAGGCCGCCATCGCGACCTCACTGGAGGCGGCGACCGGGCTGACCCGGCTCACTGATGACCTACTCAAGCTCTCTCGCACAACAAGAGAGGAACTCGCCGCGACCTTCGCATCCGTCGACATCAACATGGCAGTGCGTGAAGTCGTGTCACAAGCCGATGCCGCCCATGCCCTCGGCCCGGCTGTGACGGCCGACCTGGGCCAGCAGGGGCGGGTGTGGGGCTCCGACGAGCTGATCTCCCGCGCGATCGGGAACGTTGTCGACAACGCGGTTAAATTCAGCGAACCCCACGGTGCCGTTGCGGTGACCACGACCGTGGTCGGGGAGACATCGATCGTTCAGGTCCGCGATGACGGAATCGGGATGACCGCCGAACAGGCGTCCCACGCGTTTGAACGATTCTGGCGCGCCGATGATGCCAGGACCACGCCGGGCCACGGTCTCGGACTTGCCCTCGTCCAACAGATCATGCACGCACACGGAGGGTCGGTCACGATCGACTCTCAGAGCGGCGCCGGCACCACCGTCACCCTGCGACTCCCCCTCACGACGCGGTGAACTCCCAGGTTCACCGTCTCTCACACTCATCTCATCGTCTGATTCGTAGCCTGATATCACGGTCAAGAAATCACTCGACCGTAGACGAAAAGAACAATCCGCACCCGCCGATCGGCGGTCCGCGGCACCGAGAAGGAGCATCGCCATGAAGATAACGATCAAGCGGGCAGTCGTCACCGGAGTCATCGTCACCGGACTCGCCCTGGGCGGCACGGGCGTCGCGATGGCCGCCACCACCAGTACCGCCAACCCTGGAACAGGAACCGGCACTGCCACGGAGGAACAGGATCCCACCTATGTCGGCAGCGTCACGGCACCGAAGGAGGCCGGCGAAGACACCGGGACCGCGGAGGGCACCGGGTCTGAAGGTTCCGGGTCGGAAGGGGCAGATTCGACCACGGCCGAGGCGGACGAGTCCAAAGCCCTTCAGCCGCTGGCAACCGTGACCGCCGACGAAGCGACCGCCGCAGCCCTCGCGGCGGTTCCGGGAAAAGCGGGCAGCGCCGAGCTCGAAAACGAAAACGGATACGTGGTTTATGGGGTCGAGATCACCGCGACAGATGGCACCGTCACCGACGTGAAGGTCGACGCCGGCAACGGCAAGGTCCTGGCCCAGGACACCGAGAGCGACACCGAGACGAACGACGACTAACCCGTTCTCGACAGTCGGTCAGCGGCGGGAGCGATATCCTCCCGCCGCG
>NZ_JAJAYI010000003.1 GCF_026786305.1 Cryobacterium sp. | reverse complement strand
GCTCCGGTGCGTGGGAGTTGCGCGGGCGCGCGGGCGTTCGACCCACCCCGCTCCCGGCCGCTACGGTGCCCTGCGCCGGTGCGCGGGGGTTGTGGCCTGGCCAGAACTCCCGCGCCACGCGCTACGCGGGACTTGCGCCAGTGCGCGGGAGTTGCGCCTCCCGCGTAGCGGCGCACCCCCCGCGCACCGTGAAACGGATGCCCGCTGCGCCTACGGTTGCGGGCGCAGCACGATGCGGGGCGCTTGAGCGCCGAGTACGGCCAGCGTGCCGACCAGGCCGGGGCCAGCGTCGAAGCTGGTGAGCTGCACCTGGCCCAGATCGAGGGTGGCGCCCGGCCAGTTCAGCAAAACGGATACCCCCGCCTCCGTCCACGCAACGGTCAGCTCCCGCGGGTCCACAGTCAGGCCCTCGCCCGAGAGCTTCAGCACTGCTTCCTTGGAAGTCCACAGCAAAGCGCGCGCCCGATCGCGGTCGCGCGCCGGCAGCGCGTGCAGCGCCGCGCGCTCGAGCCCGTTGAATGCGACGTCGTCGAACCCCGCGCGACCGACCGCGCTGACGCTTTCTATGTCGACCCCGATCGGCTCCATCAGCGACACGGCCACGACCACCCTGTCGCCGGCACGGCTCAGGCTCACGCGCACCCCGCTCGGCGTCAGCACGCGCGGGCGGCCATGGGCACCGCCGCAGCGCTCGCAGCGCTGCTCGATGCTGACCGGGCCTCGCTCGGGGCAGACCCGGGCCACGGCGGCGGCGAGCTGTGCACGGTCGGTCTGGGGGAGCGGCGCGCGCGGGGCCAGTACGAGGTACACATCCGTTTGTGGCACCCTTAGACGTTACCGGGGGCGCAGGCGAGTGGCACACTGATACATCGAACAAGGAGAGCCAATGGCGCTGGTGGACAACGCGGTCTACGTCGACGGGCGCCGGGTGGCCACCCCGCCGAGCCTCGACGAGACCTTCGAGGCCCTGAAAGAGAACCAGGGCTTCGCCTGGATCGGACTGTACCGGCCGAGCGATGCCGAAGTTCGGGCCGTCGCGACCGAGTTCAGCCTGCACCACCTCGCCGTGGAAGACGCCCTCAAGGGCCATCAGCGGTCGAAGATTGAGCGCTACGCCGACATTTTGTTCGTCGTGCTGCGCCCGGCCCGTTACCTCGACGACGACGAGCGGGTCGAGTTCGGCGAGCTGCACGTGTTCGTCGGCCCCGACTTCGTCGTCACCATTCGCCACGCCGAATCGCCCAACCTCGCCTCGGTGCGCGAGCGCATGGAAAGCACCCCGCACCTCCTCGCACTCGGCCCGGAGGCCGTGCTGTACGCCATTCTCGACCAGGTCGTCGATGAATACGGCCCGGTCGTCGCCGGGCTGGAGAACGACATCGACGAGATCGAAGACCAGCTCTTCGACGGCGACCCCGAGGTGAGCCGGCGCATCTACGCCCTCTCCCGCGAGGTGATCGAGTTTCAGCGGGCCACCCAGCCGCTCGTGAGCATGTTTGAGGCGATGCAGCGCGGCTTCGACAAGTACAACGTCGACCTCGAACTGCACCGGCACCTGCGCGACGTGCTCGACCACACCCTGCGCGTCGTCGAGCGCGGCGACGCCTTTCGCCAACTGCTGCAAAACGCCCTCACCGTGCACAGCACCCTGGTTGGGCAACGCCAGAACGACGAAATGCGGCACCTGTCAGAGACGAGCCTCGCGCAGAGCGAAGAGGTGAAGAAGATCTCCAGCTGGGCGGCCATTCTGTTCGCTCCGACCCTGGTCGGAACCATCTACGGCATGAACTTCGACAACATGCCCGAGTTGCACTGGCCGCTCGGCTACCCGTTTGCGGTCGCCCTGATGCTCGCCATGGGGGTCACCCTGTACGCCGTGTTCAAGCGGCGCGGCTGGCTGTGAACGTCAGATTGCGGCCCAAAGTCGCGAAACCCCGGCCGCCTCAGGGTAAACCGAGGTTTTGCCAATTAGGGTATCCCTGTGTGGCACCTCGATAGAAAACAAGACGACGACGACGTGCTTTCCAAGTACCTGAACGTCTCTGCCGACGACCCGCAAAATGTGACCAGTCCGCACAACCTCAGTCTGGGCGACCCGGCCTTCACCGCCGGCAACATTGCCGAGCCGGTCTGGCAGCGCTGGCGCGACGAACTCGCCGCGCTCGGCGGTCGCTCGCCGCTGCTGCACTTCACCGACGAAGCCCGCACCCGTATCGAGCTGAGCGCCACGCATCCCGGCGGCCTGCCGCAGTTCATCATCGGCAAGACCACCCTGTTGTCCAACCTCATTCGCGACGAGCTCGCACTGCGCAACGCCCGCCTGGCCGCGAACGAGATCACCCAGAAGGGCATCGAACTGCGCTCCATGCGCGGCATCGAGTCGGTCAACCTCGCTATCGGCCTCGCTGAGTGGCGCTACCAGGACGTCGACTACAGCGCCCCGGTGTTGCTGCGCCCCCTCGCCATCCGCCGCTACGGGCGCGACTACGAACTCAAGCTCAAGGGTCAGCCTTTTCTCAACCCCGAGCTCGCCCGCGCCCTGAAAGACCAGTTTCAGATCGTGCTCGACGCCGACGCCTTCGTAGCGCTCGCCGTGACCAACGGCGCGTTCAAACCGCAGCCCGTCATCGACCGGTTGCGCGGCCTCACCTCACACCTGCCCTGGTTCAACGTCGTGCCGCGCCTCGTCGTCTCCAGTTTCGCCGACGTTGGCCGGGCGCTCGCCGCCGACGCCTCCGCGCTCGACCACCCGCTACTCGACGCCGTCGCCGGCAACATGACCGCCAAGCGCAACATCGAGACCGCCTACAACCCGGTGGTTCCGATCGGCCAGGACGCCCGCCCGCCGGCCACCGACACGCTGCTCGGCGACGCCGACCCCGAACAGGAGAACGTCGTCGCGCAGATCGCGGCCGGCAACTCCCTCGTCGTGAAGACCCTGCCCGGCACCGGCGGCACCCAGACCATCGTCAACGCGATCGGCTCGCTCGTGGCCCAGCACAAGCGGGTGCTCGTGGTGAGCGCCCGCCGCTCCAGCCTCGACGGCATTCACGGCCGGCTGGTGCAGGTGGGCCTGCCCGGTATCGCCGTGACCCCGCGCACCCTGCGCCGCGACCTGATCCAGTCGATCACCCGCAACGAGAAGGTCACCGCTCCCCGGGTCGGTGACGTCGACGACGCCCTCGTGCGCCTGCGCAAAGTGCTGCTCGACTACCGGTCGGCGCTCACCCGCCGTGATTCAGCCCTCGGTGTTTCGGTGCTCGACGCGCTCGGCGAGCTCGCCCGCCTCGCCCAGCTGCCCGAGCCGCCGTCGACGACCGCTCGCCTCGACCGGCACGCCCTCGAACTGCTCGCGCACTCCCGCTCAGCCGCTGCCAACACCCTGATCAAAGCCGCCGTACTCGGAGAGTTTCGGTACGGCCCCGGCGACTCGCCCTGGTACGGCGCCTCGTTCAGCTCCACAGCGGATGCCTCCAACTCGCACCAGCTCGCCAAACGCATCAACCAGATCGAACTGCCCCGGTTGCTCGAACGGGCCAACGGCCTCATCGGCCAGACCCGGTTGCGCCCGTTCGAGACGATCAACGAGCTCGGCATCTACCTGCGCCTGCTGCTGGATATTCGCGAAACCCTCGACAAGTTTCAGCCCGGCGTCTATGACCGGTCCCTCACCGAGCTGATCGCCGCCACGTCGTCGCGCCGCGAATCGTCGGAGATGAGCTCGGCCAGTCGTCGCCGGCTGCGCAAGCTCGCCGAGGAATACCAGCGCCCCGGCGTGCGGGTCACCGACATGAACGAGAGCCTGCGCCGCATCCAGAGCCAGCGCACGCTCTGGCAGCGCTACGCGGCCGCCGGCGTCACCCCGGAGGTGCCGGTCGGTATCAACGACGTACACGTGGCCTTTCAGCGCGTCGGCGAAGACCTCGGCCTGCTCGACATTCCGCTCGGCACCGCCGGAACCCCGCGCACCCTCGCCGGGCGTCAGATCGGCGAACTGGTCTCGATGGTCTCCGGCCTCGCCGCCGACAGCGAGGTGCTCGCCAACCTGCACGAGCGCACCGCGCTGCTGGCGACGCTGCGCGAGCACAACCTCGACCCGCTCATGACCGACCTCTCCCAGCGCCACGTGTCGGAGGAGAACGTGGCCGCCGAGCTCGAACTGGCCTGGTGGCAGTCCGTGCTCGAGATCATGCTCGCAAGCGACCGAGCGCTGCTCAACGCCAACACCCAGGTACTGGACCGCCTCGAGGCGGATTTCAAACTGGTCGACGAGGCGCACGCATCCGCCACCGGCCAGCTGCTGGCCTGGCTGCTCGCCGAAACGTGGAAGATCGGCGTCGTCGACTTTCCCGAGGAAGCCGACCACCTACGCCGCCTGCTGCGCGCCGACCGCGCCACCCCCGCCCGACTCAACGAGGTCGCGCCGCACCTCGGCCGGGTGCTGGCCCCGGTCTGGCTGGCCTCGCCCTACGAAGTGGCCGGCATCAGTGACAAGATCACCTTCGACACCGTGCTGCTCGTCGACGCCGGCGCCACGACCCTCGCCGAAAACGTCGGCGCGATTCGCCGTGGCCGCCAGATCGTGGCGTTCGGAGACCCGGTCACCCAGACGCCGTCCTCGTTCGAGACCGGCATTACCGGTTCGGGCGAGGCCGCCGCGCCCGACGTGTCCGTCGATGCCCTGCACGCCGACTCCGCACTGGCCCGCCTCGGCGAACTGCTGCCGACGCTCACCCTCACCCGCAGCTACCGGGCCGGCGGCGAAGACCTCGCCGAACTCGTCAACCACCGTTTCTACGGCGGACGCATCGATTCCCTGCCCTGGGCTGGCAGTTTTCTCGGCCACGGCAGCCTCACCATCAACTATGTGGCCGGCGGCCGCGGCATGCCCGACGCCGACAGCGGTGCCATCGAGAGCGTCGACGCGGAGGTCGTGAAGGTCGTCGACCTCGTGCTCGACCACGCGTCCAAGCGTCCGCGCGAATCGCTCATGGTGATCACCGCGAGCACCCGGCATGCCGTGCGCGTGCAGCAGGCCGTGCTCGCCGCGTTTGCGAAGCGCACCGACCTCTCCGATTTCATTCTGAAGGACCGCAGCGAACCGTTCACCGTGCTCACCCTCGAGCAGGCCGTGGCGCAGAGCCGCGACCGGGTCATCTTCTCGATCGGATACGGTCGCACCCCGCACGGTCGCCTGCTGTCGAACTTCGGTTCGCTCGGCGAGCCCGGCGGCGAACGCCTGCTCGCGATCGGTATGACCCGCGCCCGCCGCGCACTCGACATCGTCTCGTGCTTTCGCCCCGCCGATATCGACGAGGACCGCCAGCGCCACGGTATTCTCGCCCTGTCACAGGTACTGAGCGAGACCGAAGCCCGCCGCGACGAGGTGCAGGTGCCCGACGCGAGCGAGGCCATGCTCGTGGACCTCGGCGGCCGCCTCGAAAAGCTCGGCCTCACCGTGCGCCTCGGCCACCGCGGCAAGCTCGCCCTCGCCGCCAGCTACGGCACCCGCGCGATCGTCGTCGAAACCGATGCCGTGGTCGGCCGGGCGAGCCTGCGCGAGTCGTTGCGGCTGCGCCCCGAAGTGTTGCGCCGCCTCGGCTGGCACTACCTGCGCGTGCACAGCTTCGAACTGTTCAGCAACCCCGACGCCGTTGCGGCGCGCGTGGCCGCGATCGCCGGTCTGGCCAAAACGGAGGCCGCAGCCCGCCCCGTGGCAACGGGTGACGCTTCGACAATCACCCCGAAACGGCCGGGCGTGTGAGCACGTCTGAGGCTGTGCCGCCCCTCGGCACAGCACGTCAGCCGATCGTGAAGGCCGCGGGCACGGCCCGGCGTGCCCAGTTGCTGCCGGCGCCGAACACCGACCCGAACCCGCACCCGCCGGTGCTGCGCGAAGAGGGGGGCGTCGCATCCGTGGGCAGCCTGCCGAGTGCGAACGACGCGCGGTTGCGGCAGGATCGTCCGCCGCACTGGTAGGTGTGCTCCAGGCGGTGTGCTTTAGGCGGTGTGCTTGGGTCCCTGGTCGGCCGCGGCGTTTTTCGCCAGCAGGTCTCGAATCTCGGTGAGCAGGTCGAGCTCGGTTGTGGGATCGGCCACGACGTCGGAGGGCACGCCGGCCGAGCGGCGACGTTCCTGGGCTTCCTTGAGCTTGTTCAGCGGTAGCACGATGACAAAGTAGACGACCGCGGCGATCAGTACAAAGTTGATGAGCGCGCCGATGACGGCTCCGAACAGTATGCCATCGCCGCCGGGGAGCGGAACGACGAGGGTTTTGTTGAGGGACTCGGCGCTGAAAATCGCGGCGATGAGCGGGTTGAACACGCTCGTGACGATGGCGGTGACGAGCGCGGTGAACGCCGTGCCGATCACGACGGCGACGGCGAGGTCGATGACGTTGCCGCGCATGATGAATTCTTTGAAACCGTTGATCACGGGATGCTCCAAACGGATGACTTGGGAGACCGTCTTTGTCAGCGCCACTACTCTAGGACGCCCGTGCGGCCGGAATGGAAGAGGAAGGGGACGAGCTCGTCGACGTTGCCGGCGAGCTCGTGGACGCCTTCTCGCCGCTCTTCTCGCCGCTCTTTTCTGAGCTCTTTTCGGCGGGCCTGCTCGCCGGCGAGTCGGTCTTGTCGGCAGACTTCTCGCCCGACTGGCGGTCGAGGTTCGGGTTGGCCCGCTTCGAGTCTGACTTGGAGTCGTTGCTGTAGAAACCGGAGCCGCTGAAGGTCACACCGATCGAGGAGAACACCTTGCGCAGCTTTCCCTGGCAGGCCGGGCACACTGTGAGCGAGTGGTCGGTGAAGGCCTGCTGGATATCGAAGGCGGTGTCGCACGCGGTGCAACGGTAAGAGTAGGTAGGCACTGCATCTCCAGCTGATTGAGCCGACAGGCAAACGCCTGCCAGAACTAAGGTTATGCGCCCCCACGCCCCCTCAGGTTCAGAAACGGCACTCATGAGCGGTGAAAACGGTCAGAAAGCAATGATTCGGGTCGGCGTCACAAGACCGTTGACCGGCTGATCGTGCACCTCGCGGGGCACCTCGTCGAGAAATTCACTGTCGAACACCACGGCATACACCGGCGGGCACTTCTCCATCGACCCCAGGGTCTTGTCAAAGTAGCCGCGACCCCAGCCCATGCGCAGGCCGTCCTGGCCGACCGCCGCTGCGGGAACGATGATGAGGTCGACGTCATTGATGGCGATCGGGCCGAGCAGGGTTCCCACGGCCTCCGGCACCCCGGAAATGCCGGTGAACTCCTCGTCGCCGTCGCCGACGGTCCAATCCAACAGGCCGTCTTCGCGCGAAATCGGAAACAGAATACGAATGCCTTCTGCCGAGGCCCAGTTGAGAAAAGGCCGGGTATCGGGTTCATTGTGAGCTGACAAATAGCAGGAGATCGACTGTGCCGACAGATCGAGTACGAGGCTCTGCAGGTTTTCGGTGAATCCCGCCGTGGCTGCCTGGCGTTCCGATGAGGTCAGGTTTCGGCGGCGTTCGCGCAATTCCGCTCTCAGCGCACGCTTTCGATGACCTGTGTCGGAGTCCATATAAGGCATCCTACTTGCCGGTAACCTAGTGCCCATGGGTACCCCGATAACTAAAGCCGTCATTCCCGCAGCTGGACTCGGAACACGCTTCCTGCCGGCGACCAAGGCCATGCCGAAGGAGATGTTGCCCGTCGTTGACAAACCGGCCATTCAATATGTCGTCGAGGAGGCCGTGGCGGCCGGCCTCAGCGACGTGCTCATGGTGACCGGGCGCAACAAGAATGCCCTCGAGAATCACTTCGACCGCATGACCGAGCTCGAAACCATGCTCGAACGCAAGGGCGACCAGACCCGGCTCGCCAAGGTGCGCGAATCCAACGAGCTCGCCGACATCCACTATGTTCGCCAGGGTGACCCGCGCGGCCTCGGCCACGCCGTGCTGCGCGCGCGCATGCACGTGGGCAACGAGCCGTTCGCGGTGCTGCTCGGTGACGACATCATCGATGCCCGCGACCCGCTGCTGACCCGCATGCTCGAGGAGCAGGTCAAGCGCGGCGCCAGCATCGTTGCGCTACTCGAGGTGGACCCCTCGCAGATTCATATGTACGGTGCGGCCGCGGTCGAAACGACCGACGACCCCGACGTCGTGCACATCACCGGCCTGGTCGAGAAGCCGAGCGCCCAGGATGCCCCCTCGAATCTGGCCATCATCGGCCGCTACGTGCTGCGACCCGAAATCTTCGATATTCTGGAGCACACCGCGCCCGGAAAGGGCAACGAGATTCAACTCACCGATGCCCTGCAGGAGATGGCCGTCAACCACGAAACCACCGGCGGCGTGTACGGCCTCATCTTTCGCGGGCGCCGCTACGACACCGGCGACCGGCTTGACTACATCAAGGCCATCGTGCAGCTGGCCGTTGATCGTGACGATCTCGGCGCCGACCTCAAGCCGTGGCTGCGCGAATTCGTCGCCACGCTCGACTAACGCTCGTCACCAACAGCACCACTTCATACCCCACGACAGACAGGCGAACCGTGCCGATCGCAATTCCGACCCTACGTGAGGGGGCCGTCACCCTGCGTCCCATCCGATTGCGCGACGCGCGCGCGCTCGAGGGCGAGCTGCTGGCCAACCGATCGTGGCTGCGCAAGTGGGAGGCGACGAACCCCTACGCGCCGATGTCTTTCGACACGCGCGCGAGCATCCGCAGCCTGTTGAGCCACTCGCGGTCGGGCCACGGCTTACCCTTCATCGTGGAACAGAACGGGCAACTGGCCGGTCAGCTGAACGTGTCGTCGATCACCTGGGGATCGCTGTCACAGGCGACCATCGGCTACTGGGTGAGCGAGAATTTCGCTGGCCAGTCGGTCACCCCCACCGCCGTGGCACTCGCGACCGACTACTGCTTCTATCAGCTCGGTCTGCACCGCATGGAAATCTGCATCCGCCCCGAGAATAAGGCGAGCCTGCGGGTGGTGGAAAAGCTCGGCTTTCGGTATGAGGGCCTGCGCCGCCGCTACATCCACATCAATGGTGACTGGCGCGACCACTTCTGCTTCGGCCTGGTCGCCGAAGAACTCACCCAGGGCGTCATGCGCCGCTGGCACGACGGACTGGTGCCAGCGGATGCCGCGAGCGTCTCCGCGGCAGATCTCGAGTCCGCCGCGCGTCCGGTGCGTGTCATTACACGGTGACCGACCTGATTTTGCCTGTTCGGGGGCACAAATCAAAGTATTAATCTCGGTGACACACCACGGGTAATGACCGTCGGATCTGCCCGCGCCTCCTACCGTTGTCAACATGAGTAGTGAGGCATTGGGTGGCGGGGTCATGGTGGCGGTGGCTGCCGTGCTCTGGGTTGCCTATCTGATGCCCACCTGGTCGCGCCGCAAGCAGTACCAGGCGACCGAACGCAACGCGGTGCGATTGCAGCAGACACTGCGTATTCTGGCCGAAACCGCCGAGGTTCCGCAGCAGGTGCGGCTCGAAGCGACCGCCCGCACCGTGGCGGAGCAGCAGCGGGTTCTGGCACGGGCTGAGCTCTCCGAGCGCTCTGAAGCGCAGGCGGTAGCGGATGCCGCCACGTCGGTGCGCCGCGCTGCCGCCGCTGTGGCCGCTGCGGCGGTACCGCGCCTGCCGGAGTCGCCGGTGAAGAAACTTCGGCGTCTTCGTCGGTTCCGCGGCCTGGTCTCGCTGATTCTGCTGGCCGGGTTCGTGCTGGCTTTGGCCGGGATCGCTCCGGCTCTGGCCGGCTCCTTCACCGCTCTGGCGGGCGGCGGGGTCGTCATGGTGGCCGCGTTCGGTATTCTCGGACGGCTGGCCACGGTCGCCCGCTTGGCTCGCATCGTGCGGGTGGACGCCCCGGTGGAGCTGCCCGTGTTGATCGGCCAGACCTTTGAACCCGTGCAACTGGACGCGACTCCGGTCGCCGCGGCGACCTGGACGCCGCAACCGGTGCCGCGAGCACTGCACCTCTCGCGTGGATCCATCGCGCAGACGGCGATGGCATCCGTTGAAGCGGCGAACCAGCTGCGCAAGGTAGCCGCCGAGGCAGAGATCGCACGCCGCGCCGCCGCGCTCGCCGACGAGGCGAACCGGGCGGTCACGCCGATCGCACGCCCCGTCGTGGCTGGGGCTGGGGCTGGCGCTGGGGCTGGGACTGGGACTGGGGCTGGGACTGGGACTGTGGCTGTCGCGCCGAGCCGCTTTGCATCGATGGGTATCGTCGGCGAGACCGAGCCGGGCATGACCGACCTCGACGCCGTGCTGCGTCGCCGTCGCGCGGTCTAATTCACCCTCTGGCTGGTGCGCCCCGCCGTCTCATTCGTCTTTACGTTTTCACGCTCCGGGCTCGAAGCGGCGAAACTGTCGGCCAGCCCGTGATATTCTTCAAAGGCAGTTTGGGGCTATGGCGCAGTTGGTAGCGCGTCTCGTTCGCAATGAGAAGGTCAGGAGTTCGAATCTCCTTAGCTCCACCACCTGCACAATGACAGGCCGCCTGGTCAGGGATTCTCTGGCAGGCGGCCTTTTTCATCATTGCCGGTCGAAATCTCGACAGGCGCGACCGACGTGACCCGGCGGGCGTCAGATCGTGTTGGAGGCTATTCGGGCCTGTTGCAGGGTCTGGGTGATGCGGCTGGCTTCATCGAGCAGCAGCTGGCCGAGCAGCTTTTGGCGCTCGAGCTTGAACCGCGGCTCGATTCCGGTCAGCGATAGGGCCCAGGCCGGGCGCCCCGCCCGGTCGAAGATCGCCGCGCCCATGCCCCAGCTGCCCTCCAGAATGAGTCCGGGGTTGACGGCATAGCCGGTGACCCGGGTGCACTCCAGATTGGCGCGGATGCTGGTGGGTGAGTGCTGGCCGCCCCAGCGAGCCGCGAACGCCTCGGTGTCGGCGAGGAGGGCATCCACTTCGTCATCGGGCAGATACGCCATGATCGCGAGCCCCGCGGATGCCACCCCCAACGGAAACCGCACCCCCTCGTGCAGCACAAAGGAGCGAATGGGAAAGCTGCCCTCTTCGCGGAGCAGGCAGACCGTTTCGGCGCCGCGCCTGATCGATAGGAATGCGCTCTCGCCGGTCGCTTCGGCGAGGCGTTGCAGGCTCGGTCGGGCCAGCTCTTCGATCGGGTAGCGGGCGGCGGCGACGGTGCCCATGACGAAGATCTCGGGCCCGTAATGCCAGGTGTGGCGCACTGCGTCGTGGTCGAGCAACCCCTCGGCCGCGAGGGAGCTCAGCAGCCGGTGCACCGTGGGGCGGGTCAGGCCGGAGTCGCGCACGATCTCGGCGAGAGGGCTGCCCGCGGGATTGCGACCGACCAGGCGCAGCAGCAGTGCGATGCGGCTGACAACTTGCGCGCCCGGCGTGCCGGGAGCAGGAACGGGCGGCTGGGGCATTCTTGCTCCTTATGTCCATAATGTGGATGAAATGGAGTTTAGCGTTCATGACGTGGATCCGCTCAGAAAGACGCGTGAATGCGCGGTTGACAGGGGTCTGACGGGGCTAATAGCATCCATTTATAGCGGTCTTGTCCATTTAGTGGACATGCGACTCAGGCAGGCACGACTCAACGAGGAGATTTTCATGTCCAAGGTGGTAACCAGCGCGGCCGAAGCTCTCGGCGACGTACTTCGAGACGGGATGACCCTCGCGGTCGGCGGGTTCGGGCTGAGCGGAATTCCGGCCGATCTCATCGACGCGGTGCGGGCCTCTGGTGTGAAAGATCTCACCGTCGTGTCGAACAACATGGGCGTCGACGGCAAGGGCCTGGGCGTGCTGCTCGAAGCCGGGCAGGTGCGCAAGGTCATCGCCTCGTACGTCGGCGAGAACAAGCTGTTCGCCGAGCAGTTTCTGGCCGGCCTGCTCGAGGTGGAGTTCAGCCCCCAGGGCACCCTCGCCGAGCGGCTACGGGCCGGCGGCGCGGGAATTCCCGCGTTCTATACCAAGGCCGGCGTCGGCACGCTCATCGCCGAGGGCAAGCCGCTCGCCGACTTCGACGGTGAAACCTACCTGCAGGAACGCGGCATCGTCGCCGACGTTGCGCTGGTCAAGGCGTGGCGGGCCGACACCGTCGGCAACCTCGAGTACCGGTTCACCGCCCGCAACTTCAACCCGGTCGTCGCGACCGCCGGAATCATGACGATCGCCGAGGCCGAGATCATCGTGCAGCCCGGCGACATCGATCCAAATCACGTGATCACCCCGGGCGTCTACGTGCAACGCGTCATTCAGGCCTCCGCGCGGGTCAAAGACATTGAACAGCGCACCGTGCGCAGCCGGCCCGTGCTGGCATCCGCCTAGCGCCTAGCGCCTATCACCGACTGTAGAAGGAGTAGAACCATGGCTTGGACCAGAAACGAAATGGCTGCGATCGCGGCGCAGGAACTCAGCGACGGCGACTACGTGAACCTCGGCATCGGCATTCCGACGCTCGTGGCCAACAACCTGCCGGAGGGAATTCACGTGACGCTGCAGAGCGAGAACGGGCTGCTGGGCATGGGGCCGTTCCCGTGGGAGGGCGAGGAAGACGCCGACCTCATCAACGCCGGCAAGCAGACCGTCACGGTGTTGCCGGGGGCGTCGATCTTCGACTCGGCGACCTCGTTCGGCATGATCCGCGGCGGTCACGTGAAGGTCGCCATTCTCGGCGCCATGCAGGTCTCCGGCCTCGGCGACCTCGCCAACTGGACCATTCCCGGCAAAATGGTCAAGGGCATGGGCGGCGCGATGGACCTCGTCGCCGGCACCCCGCGGGTGGTCGTGCTCACCGAGCACGTCGCCAAGGACGGCACGCCGAAGATCGTCACCGAGTGCACCCTGCCGCTGACCGGTGTGCGCGTGGTCGATCGCATCATCAGCGACACGGCCGTCTTCGACGTGACGCCGACCGGCCTCGTGTTGCGGCAGCGGGCCCCCGGTGTGAGTCTGCAAGACATTGAGGACACCACCGAGGCAGCGTTTACGGTCGCGGAGACAGCTCCGGTCCCGTAGTCGCCCGCGTCAACAGCGACAGCCCCGTCCACCTTGTGGACGGGGCTGTCACTGCTTCAGAATGCCGTCGGCGGGGTGTCCGAGTCGGTCTCCGTATCGGTCTCCGTATCGGTCTCCGTACCGGTCTCCGTGTCGGTCTCCGTGTCGGTGTCCGGTTGGTTGGTTCCGCCGTCGAGCTCGCGCGACCCGTCGGGGTTCAGGCGGATGACGCGCGGCCGGGCTGCGCGCATCCGTTCGTCATCCCAATCATCGTCATCCCAGTCATCGGCATCGGGGTTCAGTCGCTGCCGGGCAACCGGGTGTGCGTCGCGTGGATCACGCGGCTGCTGCGACATAGGCATTCTCAATGACCGATCCCCAGTAGGGCCCGAACATGGTGTTTGCAATGTTGTTGTAGCCGAAGCTGTTGACCGAGTTCTGCAGGCCGTTGGAACCGCTGCCGATCATCCACGGCCCGCCCGACGATCCGCCGGTCATGTCGCAGGGGATGCCCTGCGACTGGCTCTGGCCGTAGGGGTCGGCGGTGGCGGTACCGGAGCAGGACTGGAGGGTCCCGCCGGTGAACGGTGCGCCCGCCGGGTAGCCGTAGGCGGTGTAGGTGAGGCCGCGGCTCTGGTTGAACGTGACGCCCGAGGCGCCGACGCTGTCGCTCAGCGACGTGCCGGTGGGCGAGGAGACGGTGGCGAATCCGGTGTCGTAGCTGATGTCACCGCTGTTGCTCCACTGGGTCGGGGCGTACAGCGCGGTGGCATTCCACTGGCCGAACGGTGCGGAACCATTGTCGTAGGCCGGCACGAAGATGAGCCGCGACGCGAAATTGCCCGGACCTTCGTTGACGCAGTGTCCGGCGGTGACGACCGTGTTCTTGTTCACGGCGGAGATGGCGTTGCCCGAACAGACGTAATCGGGGTCTGACCAGTACTGGAACGGTGGTTGGCGCCAAGCAGCTCCGGGTCATTACGGTTGGATGATGCCGGTTGATTTCCTGAGTGATGAGCAGGTTGGGTCTTATGGCCGGTTCGTGGGGGTGGTGTCGGAGCTGGACCTTGCGCGGTTCTTCTTTCTCGATGACGATGACCTGATGATCGTTGGCCGACGGCGGGGCGCTGCTAACCGGTTGGGATTTGCTGTCCAGCTCGGGACGGTGAGGTACTTGGGGAGTTTTCTGGATGACCCGACGGCTGTCCCAGGGAACGTGGTCGAGTTCGTGTCACGGCAGCTCGGAATCGCCGCGCCGGGCGTGTTCGCGGAGTATTCGGTGCGGCCCAAGAACGGGTATGAGCACGGGTGGGAGATTGTGGAGGCTTACGGTTATCGGCGGACATCGGACCCCGTCGTGCTGGGTGAATTGACGTGCTTCCTTGCAGCGCGCACGAATACGCGCACGGAGCGGCCGACAGCTGTGTTCGACCAGGCGTTGGCGTGGTTGCGGCGTGAGAAGGTGCTCCTGCCGGGGGTGAGCCTGGTCACGAGACTGGTCGCCGAGGCGAGGGCGGAGGCAAACGAGAAGTTGTTCTCGCTGCTATCGGATCGGGTGCCTTCCGGGTTGGCTTCGCGTCTCGATGCTCTCGTTGACAGCGCTGTGGAGGGGCGTGTTTCCGGGCTGGAGGAGCTTCGCAGGGCACCGGTCCGAGCATCGGGGCCGGAAATGGTGAAGGCGCTCGAACGGGTGGGCGAGGTAACCGCAGTAGGTGCGTCCACGGTTGATTTGGCGGGGATCGCCCCGGGGCGTCTGGACGTTCTGGCGACGCACGGCCGGTCTACTCACGCAAGCACGTTGCGGCGAATGCCCGAGCGGCGTCGTCGGGCGACGGTGTTCGCGACGGTGGCGTCCCTGCAGGTGTCATCCGTTGACGATGTCCTTGACTTGTTCGCTGTGCTGATGGCCACGAAGCTGATCGGCCCCGCGACACGGGCCGCGGTCAAGGACCAGATGCGGTCATTGCCGGCGCTGCGTCGTGCGTCCGTGACGTTGGCGGCGGCGGCGAAGTTGCTCCTGGAGGTTGCCGAAAAGGACGAACAGGGCGAAAAGGGCAAACAGATCGATGCTGCCGCGGTGTGGGAGTTGTTGCGCACGGAGGGGATGCGGGAGCGGCTGATGAAAGCGGTGCAGGTTGTGGAGGAATTCAGTCCGTTCGGCGGGGACGATCCCACGCTGGAACAGGTCGAGCTGGTGAAGCGATACGCGACCGTGCGGCCGTTCTTGTCGATGTTCGCTTCGACGCTGCCTCTGCGTTCGACCGAGGCCGGCGCGTCGCTACTCCAAGCCGTCCGCGGGCTGGGCGCGCTGGTCGGGCGGAAAAGAGTCGAGCGGTCGGAGATCGTCGATGACGTGGTGGGTGGCGCTTGGCGGCGTCTGGTCTTTTCCGACCCGGCTGCTGATGGGCCGGTGGATCATCGTGCGTACACGCTGTGCGTGCTCGAAGGTACGCATCGCGCTCTGCGCCGCCGTGACCTCTTCGCCAAGGGATCCACACGTTGGGGGGATCCGCGGGTGCAGCTGCTTGACGGGGACGCCTGGTCGACGGCGAAGCCGGACGTACTGACGGCTCTCCAGCTGGCTGACCCCTTCGACACGCACATGACTCACCTGGCCGGGCGGCTGGATGATGCCTACACATCGATCGCGACCCGGCTGAGCAAGGTCCCCGAGAACGAAGACTCTCCCCTCACCGTTGAGACCGGCCCCGATGGGCGCACTCGTGTGTTCCTTGCAAAACTCAAACCCATCCCGGAACCGGAGTCCCTGACTAAGCTTCGAGATCTCGTCGAGCGGATGATGCCGCGGGTCGATTTGCCCGAGGTGTTGCTGGAGGTCCACGCGTGGACCGGGTATCTGAACGATTTCACGCACATCAATTTGACGGAGAGCAGGTCGGGATCACGGCTGAATGACCTGGCACTGTCGATGGCTGCCGTCCTCGTCGCCGAGGGATGCAACCTCGGCTTCGCACCGGTCGTTAAACATGGCCATCCGAGCTTGAACCGGCGCAGGCTCTCCCACGTCGCCCAGAATTACCTCCGCGCGGAGACTCTCTCGGCCGCGAACAAGCGCCTCATCGACACGCAAGCATCGATAGGAACCGTACAGGTGTGGGGTGGTGGACTCGTCGCGTCCGTCGATGGGCTCCGATTTGTTGTCCCCGTTCGCACCCTCGACGCTGGCCCGAACCCCCGTTACTTCGGCCAGGGTCAAGGAGTGACCTGGCTGAACGCGATCAACGACCAGGTCGCGGGAATCGGCGCCGTCGTCGTCACCGGAACCATGCGGGACTCCCTCCACGTCCTCGACGTCATCCTGAACCGTGACGGCG
>NZ_JAJAYI010000002.1 GCF_026786305.1 Cryobacterium sp. | reverse complement strand
CGCGACCTGATCTGAACGCTCGGGGATCACGACCAGGATGTCGCGATAAAAAAGCATGGCCCGGTTCGCTTGAGACGAGTAGGCCGTGTCGGCCAGCACCCGGATAGGGCGGGTGCGTACCCGGCGTGGGCCTACCGGTAGATGATGCCCTCCATCACCCGTCTATGATCCGAAAAACGGACGACCAGGTCGACCCGACGATGGAATGACCGTCATCGAACCGTTTAACGCGGGCGCTGGCAGCGCGGGCAGAAGTGCGAGCCGCGGTTCATGAACTGCTCGCGCACCAGCAGGGTGCCGCAGCGGGAGCAGGGTGTGCCCTGCCGACCGTAGGCCTCCAGACTGTGTGCGAAATAGCCGGACTGTCCGTTTACGTTCACGTACTGGGCGTCGAAGCTGGTGCCGCCCTCGGCGAGGGCGCGGTGCAAAATGGTGCGCACGGCCGCGAGCAACGCCGTCGCCTTTGCCCGCGACAGCGAGGCGGCCGGCTGCTCGTAATGAATGCGCGCGGCGAACAGCGCTTCGTCCGCGTAGATATTGCCGATGCCGCTGATCAGGTTCTGGTCGAGGAGCACCCGCTTGATGCCGGTCTTCTTGCGCGCGAGCGCTACGAAGAAGGCGTTCGAAGAAAACGACGGGTCGATCGGGTCGCGGGCAATGTGTGCGACCTGTGTGGGAATGCGGTGCTGCCAGTCGGCATCCACTTCGATCGTTCCCGAATAGCCACCCGGGAGTCCGTCGTCGGTGGGAATCATGGTGTCGATGGCCATACTGCCGAAGATACGCTGGTCGACGAAGTTGACCCACAGTTCGCCGTGGGTCGGGTGTTCCAGCGACAAACGGATGCGCAGCATGCGATCCAGCGCGGCGCCCGGTGTGCGCAACAACACCTGGCCGCTCATGCCGAGGTGGATGACCAGTGCCCGGCCGCTGTCGAGGGGCAGCCAGAGAAACTTGCCGCGGCGCACGGCGGCGAGAATTCGCCGCCCGCTGAGCTGGTCGGCGAAAGGCCCGGCTGCCGGCGCGTGGCGGCGCAGGGATCGTTCGTCGAAAATCTCAACCCCGGCGACGACGGCACCGGTCACAGCCGGCTGCAGGCCGGCGCGCACGACCTCGACTTCGGGGAGTTCGGGCATAGCGTGAGATTAGAGTGCTTTGAGCCGGTCGATGGCCTCGCGGGCTGCGGCCATCTCGGCGAACTTCTTACTCGGGCCAACACCCTGGGCGGTCACGATCGTGCCGATGACGACGGTCGCGACGAACTCCCGGGAGTGGTCGGGGCCGCTGCCCTCGAGGGTGTAAACGGGAACACCGACACCCGAGCTTGCGGCGAGCTCTTGCAGGCTCGTTTTCGGGTCCATGGACACGCCGAAGTGGCCCGGTTCGGCCACGAGCGGCTCAATCAGGCGCAGCACGAACGCGGTGGCGACGTCGCCACCGGCATCGAGAAACGTGGCGCCGATGAGCGCCTCGACGGTGTCGGCCAGAATGGACGCCTTATCGCGCCCGCCGGTGAGGATTTCACCGCGACCGAGCCGAATGTACTCGCCCAGACCCAGCCCGCGGGCGATCTGCGCGAGCGCGGCCGTGGACACCAGGCTGGCCCGACGCTTGGCCAGCTGGCCCTCGTCGAGGTCGGGGTAGGTGCGGTAGAGCATCACCGTGACAGCTTGGCCCAGAATTGAGTCGCCGAGAAATTCCAGGCGCTCATTGGTGGCAATGCCGCCATTTTCGTAGGCGAAGGACCGGTGGGTTAGAGCAAGCTCCAGAATCACCGGTTCAATCTGTACGCCGAGGGTCGCCAGCAGGGGCGACCGCTCGGTGTTCACGTTTGTCATCTACACAGCGCCATCGACCGAGTGTGCGGCCTGCTGAGAAGAGATGTCTTAGACGTCGGCGACTTTACGGCCCTTGTATTCCATGAACAACGCTGTGCCGGCGGAGTCGGTGACAACCTTGGCGCGGTGCGGCAGGCTGTAGACGACCTTGCCGCCCTCCATGGTCTTCACGAGAGTGGGAGGCGTGGCCTTCCACTGCGCGCGACGCGAGTGGGTGTTGGAACGCGACATCTTGCGCTTCGGTACTGCCATGACTACTTCTCTTCTCTGCTGTCGGAAACATAGGTGTCCACACCCATGTCTTTGTCTGTGGAAGCCGCAAACCCCGCAAGCGCTGACCACCGGGGATCGGGCGCATCGTCGGATACGAGTTCAGGTAGTTCGGCAAGCGGCTGCCCGGTCTCACTGTCAAGACCAGGGCAATCCCGCCGACATACTGGTTGGAACGGAAGTGATAACACTACCGCGTCCCGGATCAAAGATTCCAAATCGACATGGTCGTCCAGAATCTCAAACTCGAAGGCCTCCTTCTGAGGATAACCGAAAAGCTCGGCAAACTGAACTCGGACGGGCAGGTCGATGTCCTTGAGGCACCGGCCGCACTCGCCGAGCGCCCGCGCATACACCTCGATACTCACCAGGATTCCCTCGTGCATCGCCTCGAGGCGCAGCTCGGTCGACAGGGTCGACCCGGCTTTCACGGCCACGAGGCCAGCGCCGAGGTCGTCGGGCACCACAATATCGAGGTGGCGTTCGTGCATGGTGCCGGGGCGGTTGATGAGGTCACGCACGTCGACCGTGTACGGCGTCTTCTTGAACTTAGTCACGGTCGTATATTGTACGCGCTCTGCTTGTTCGCGCTGTTCAGGGGGCGAGCGTGCGGGCGCGACGTTCTCCGAGCAGTACCGCACCGAGCGCGGCGAACAGTGAGGTAGGAGCGAACGTGGCTCGCAGACGGATGCCGACGCTCGCGCTGGCGTGCAGCGCTCGCAGTACCAGGGTCAGATCGTCGGCGAGGGTGTCAGCCCGTTTCGGCGACCGGTCGAACCGGGAGCGTTCCAGGGACAGCAGTACCCGGTCGAGCGCTTCCGTCGACTCCGTGTCGAGCCTTCGAAGGCGCTCCAGGCGCATGGTGAATGCTCGCGGAGTTTCGGTGACCGGCACGGGTATGCCGTGGTCGAGACTGGTGTGCTGCAGTTCGATCCAGGCGAGGGCGGCGGCGCCGCCGGCGGAGTGGATGCGGCGCATCCGCGACAAGCGCAGCATCCGCCTGGTAATTCCTGGCAGGAGCAGCACAAGCAGTCCCAGCGCGCTGAATCCGATGATGCCGAGCAGGTTAGTGGACGCCGCGCTTGGGGCTGTGGCACCACGTTCGAGGGCGGAATCGTCGGCCAACCGGTCGACGCTGAGGCCGGGTGCGCTGTTAGCGGCGGCTCCGCCCGGCCCGCTTGTCGGCGTGCCGGCATCCACAGCCTGCTCGAAGTTGGGCACGCTGCCGCGGCCGGGCGTCGGTTCGAATTTCACCCAACCGATGCCGACGAAGTACAGTTCCGGCCAGGCGTGCAGGTCGTGCGAGTCAACGTCGTACTGTCCGAGACCCTGCTGGAAGTCTTGGGATTTGACGCCGGGCAGGTAACCGAGCGACACCCGGGAGGGAATACCGAGGGTGCGTGCCATCGCGGCCATGGTGGCGGCGAAGTGCACGCAGTAGCCGCGCTTTTGCTGGAGGAACACTCCAATCACGTCAACGCCGCCACCGTCGTAACCGTCTTCAACGGGAGCTTCCGTGTCGTACGTGAAGGCACTGCTGCGCAAGTAGTTCTGCACGGCGACCGCGGCGTCATAACCTGACGACGTTCCCTCGGTCACTTGCCGCGCCGTTTGCTCGATTATCGGTGGCGGATTGACGGGCAGTTGCAGGTTGCCGAGAACACTCGCCGGATAGTCCGTGCTCGATCGACGCAGTTGGTCGGCCGTCGGCTTGATCTCCAAGGATGACACGGTGTACGTCTGGCTGAGGGTGTTGCCGGTGGTGCTGGCGATTGCCCGGGTGCGGCTGTCCCAATACCACCGGCCGATCAGCCCCTCGACTTTCGTTGCACGGGCCGGTGCAGGCAGCCAGTGGCTGTTGACGCCGTCGATGACAACCGAGGTCGACGCTTTGAGCGTCTCCACACTGTTATCCAGCCCGAACGGCCTCGCAATATCGTCGACGGTGTTGCGCGTGTCCGCCCCGTCGATGCGTGCCGTCCAGGTCAGCCCAATGACCTGGTCGAGGGTCAACAGGGTGAAATACGGCTGCTCCGTGCCGGTCGAGGTGTAGTGGAAGGCCGGTCCGGCCTTGGGCCGGCGCAGGTCCTGACCAAGATTGATCAGGGGGCTCACTCCGCTGCCGAACAGCAACCCGGCCGGCCCGGCCGTGACCAGGCCGCTGGTCGTAAGTGCCGGAGTGAGTGTGCTCAGAATCAGGGCTCCCACGATTGTGAGGGTTCCGACCAGGACTGCGCCCCCGATCGACCCGGTGCCACGGGGCCGCTGCGTGCGGTAGACACGCGGCGCGCGTACTCCGGCCGGATCACGCGCGGACTCCTGCGCGGCCTCCTGCGCGCGGCGCACGTACACGTCAACCCGCAACAGCAGCAGAAAAGCGATGGCAGCCGCCGTGAGCGCGGCAATATCGGCCCCGTCGTCGATGATGAAGCCGGGCGCCAGGAGCGGCACGAGTGCACCCACGGCAGCCAGGGCCGGCCACCGCAGGGTCACGGCGAGCAGGTCCATGGCAATAGCGATCAATCCCGTACCACCGGCCAGTAGAAAGAGAATACCGAGGGTCACTTCGGCCGGCGTGCTCTGTTGAGCGACGGAGGCTCTACCGGCGTCGATCAGGCCGGCGAACGTGTCGACGGTTTGCGGCGTCGGAATGAACCAGAACACTGCGGTTCCACCGCCGAACAGCAGCGTCAGCGTTGCTACCAGCAACGCAATGTTTGCCACCGGAACAAGCGGACGAGGCAGTCCCAAGCGACGAAACACCGCCGAGCCGAGCAGAACTGCGCTGGCAACGGCAGCGCAGACCCACCACCACGCGCTTCCCCGCAGCAGTGGACCGAGTGCAGCACAACAGATGAGCAGCAGGAGCAACAGGCTGACAACGAGTGGCCACACCGCGGCATCTCGTGTGCCACGCCGGCTGTGCGGCAGACGCGGAGGGCGTGCCCGTTGGGACGGGAGAGTGTCCATGCTCAGGGCCGGCTTGGTGGACAGGCTAGTCATGACTGGCGCCTCGCTCCCCACTCAGGTCGTTCCATGTCTCGTCCAGGTCGTCGATCGTCGTGAGCGCCAGAGTGCGCCAGCCGGCGTCCTGTAGGCGTTCTCGGGCGGCGGCAGCGACGGTGCGCTGCACGAACGCGACTGCAGGCTCGCAGTGACGCGCAAGGGCGACCAGATCGTCAACATCCGCGTCGGACACGCTGACGAGCATCGCGAATGTCGGCACCGATACCTGCGCACTGCGCAGCGCGGCACGCATCGGCACTCGGCGCGAGGCGACCAGGCGGGCACCGCGGCTCGGCCACGGCACCGGAACCACGCTCGCGAGGGCCTCCAGAAGTGCGCGGTCGCCGCCGGGTGCACGAAAGGTGGCGGGCACGTCGCCGTGCAGTCCGCCGATGGACTGTTGGCCGTTCGGCATCAGCTGGCTGGCGCCAAGTTCGATGACCTCGAGGCGGTATCCAGCTTCAAGCAGGTGAACACCAACGGATGCCGCCAGCTCAATCTCAAGTTCGAATGCGGCCACGAGGTGCGGGGGAACGTGCCCGGCACCCAGTCCGGCAGCGCCGGCCAGGGTTGTGTCCAGCACGATGCGGGCCTGCGGATTGCTGCGCTGTTCCTCCTGCCGCACCATGATTTCACCGTGCCTGGCCGTGGCCGGCCAGTTCACCCGGCGCAGGGCATCTCCCGGACGGTATTCGCGAGCGATGAGCTCGTCAGAGGTCGGGGTTGCCTGACGAACCAGTTCTCGGATCGCGCCGTCATCACTGGACTGGGCGAGGCCGCGACCGGCAAGGGGCGTCACTCGCGGCGTGACGATCAGGTCGTGGGGCGCTCCCGCAATTCTCTCGCTGCGAGCGAAGCCGAACGGATCCTGGCGCAGCACGCGCAGCGGGCCAACATCGTAGACGCCGCGTTGGCGCGGCACGATGGAGTACTCCAGGCGCACACTGTCGCCAGCGGCGCCGTTGCGGCCCAGGAGCGGCAGGACAGCCGCCGACGGAGCATCAATTCCGGGAGAGGGGGTGTCGGCCCACCAGGCGCCGCCGAGCGGTATCGCCGACAGGTTGCGCGCGTGCAGCGAGACCACAGTCTCACCGCCGACCGACACAATGGGCGGCCGAAAGACGCGCGTAACCTCGACCCGGGCCGGACGGAGCGACACGTACCCGGCCGCAACGAGCGGCGCCATGATCAGCACGCTGGCCACGAACAATACGTCGCGGCTGCTCACCAGCACCGCGTTGGCGAACAACACGACCCCGGCCGCTAGAAAGACCACGCCGCGCAGGGTGAGCCGCGTGGCGAATCGGGCGGCCAACCGCGTAAACCAGTCGGAATTGACCGGTGGCCCCGAACCTCTCACCCCGCGTGCGGCCATGGCTACGACTGTCCGGTGGAACCAACTGGCCGGCTGGGAATGATTCGCACGGGCGGCATCGATACGGGCAGAGCGGATGCCCCGAGGCCGACCGGCACGGGAGTATCGGCCAGAATGCGGCGCACGATGTCGTCGATCAGGGGGCCGCTGTTTTGGTGATGGTGGCCCAGCGCCCGGCTGGTGGGAACCAGCCGATGGCCGAGAACAGCCACGGCGAGCGAGTCGATGTCGTCGGGCAGCACATAGTCGCGACCGTCCAACGCGGCCTGCGCCTTCGCCGCACGAATCAGCTGCAGAGTCGCCCGCGGGCTGGCGCCGAGGCGCAGGTCGCGGTCGTCGCGGGTGGCCCGAACCAGAGTGACCGCGTATTCCTTGACCGCACTGGAGGCGAAGACAGCCCGGGCCGTGAGCATCATGTCACGCAGGGTATCCCCCGACACCACGGCGGAGATCAGTGCCAGCGGGCTGCCGGTGTCGCGCGAGTCGAGCATCGCGAGCTCCGATTTGGAATCGGGATAGCCCATGGAGATGCGGGCCATGAACCGGTCCCGTTGCGCTTCCGGAAGGGCGTAGGTGCCCTCCATCTCGATCGGGTTCTGGGTGGCAATCACGGTGAAGGGCAGGGCGAGCGGGTAGGTGACGCCGTCGACGGTGACCTGGCGTTCCTCCATCGATTCGAGCAGCGCCGACTGGGTTTTCGGGCTTGCCCGGTTGATCTCGTCCCCGATGACGATGTTTGCGAAGACCGGGCCCGGTTTGAACTCGAACCGGCGCTCAGCCTGGTTGAACACCGACACCCCGGTCACGTCGGAGGGCAGCAGGTCGGGGGTGAATTGGATTCGTCCGACGGTGCAGTCAACCGACCGGGCGAGCGCTTTGGCGAGCATGGTCTTGCCGACACCGGGAACATCCTCGATCAACAGGTGGCCCTCGGCCAGCAGAACGGTCAGTGCGATCTTCACGGCCTCACGTTTGCCGTCTATGACCGTCTCGACATTGTGCATGATCGCGCGCCCGGCTTCTTGCAGCTCGCTCAGATCAACGGCGGACTCATCGTCGGCCGACGGAACCGACGCCAGTTCCGCAGAGGAGCGAGTCGGTTTGAGGTTCATACCCGCGAACGCTCCAGGTATTGGGCGACGGCTCGCGGCACGTAGGGCGAAACGTCGCCGCCGAGGCTGGCAACCTGGCGCACCAGCGAGCTGGAGACGTGGGCGTTGGCTGGATCGGGCAGCAGAAAGACAGTCTCGACCGCGGCCAGATTGCGGTTGACGATCGCCATCGGCGTTTCATAGGCCACATCGACCTGCGAGCGGATACCCTTCACGAGCACGCTTGCGCCCACATCCATGCAGTAGTCCACGAGCAAACCCATGCTCCAGCTGGCGACCACGATGTTGGTCGGCAGCCCGGCTTCTTTGATCGCCTGTTCCAGAAGCGACACGCGCTTGCTGATCGGCAACAGGGCCGATTTGTCGGGATTGTGCACCACGAGCACATGGAGCTCGTCGAACAGGCCGGCGGCGCGATCGATCACGTCCAAGTGGCCCAGGGTGACGGGGTCAAATGATCCAGGGACAACGGCGATCCTGCGCATGATCACACCATACTGCCAGAGGCTGACCGGCGCTGCCCGGTGCATCTGCTTCGAATCGTCATAGTCAGCCTTTGTTGAGCCAGGTACGTTCGGATTCGGTCAACCGCCGCGCAATTGCCTCCCGTAGTGCCGGGTTGGTGCGGATGCCCGGATCGCCCGTCACGAGGTGGAAGGCGGCTTGCCGGGCCGAGGAGATAATATCGCCGTCGACCGCCACCCGCAGAAAGCGCAGTTTTGATCCGTCGCCGGATTGCACGTCGCCGAGCACGTTGCCCTCCCGCCGCAGGGCGAGGTCGAGTTCGGCGAGCACGAAACCATCGAGAGTCGCGGCGACGTCGCCGATGCGCTGGCGGGCCGGCGACCCGGCCCGGGAGTTGGTCACGAGCAGGCACAGCCCGGGCACGCCGCCACGCCCGACCCGGCCGCGCAACTGGTGCAGCTGGGAGACACCGAACCGGTCAGCATCGAGCACGACCATAGCCGAGGCATTGGGCACGTCAACACCGACCTCTATGACGGTCGTCGCGACGAGAACGTCGATCTCGCCGGCGGCGAAAGAGCGCATGATGCGATCTTTCTCGTCGCTCGTCATGCGCCCGTGCAGTGCCTCGATGCGGTATCCGGCCAACGGAGCAAATCCGCGCAGCCTCTCGTGCACGGTCTCCACATTGGCGAGCGGAGTCTTCTGATCGTCGGGCAATGGTGCCGTCTCGGCGTCTGACCCTTCTTCAACGTCGAGGGGGGAAATTGCCGGGCACACCACAAAACCCTGCCGTCCGAGAGCGAGTTCCTCGGCAAGCTTGGTCCAGATCCGTTGGAACCAGTTCGGGTGATCGGCCAGCGGCACAACGATGCTGGTGATGCCCTGGCGGCCGGCCGGCAACATGCGGATGATGCTCACGTCGAGGTCGCCAAACACGGTCATGGCGATGGTGCGCGGTATCGGTGTCGCCGTCATGACGAGAACGTGCGGTGGTTCGGCGCCCTTGAGCCGGAGGGTTTCGCGCTGCTCGACGCCGAACCGGTGCTGCTCGTCGATCACGATCAGACCGAGGTCGAAAAAGGCCACCGTGTCACTGAGCAGCGCGTGGGTACCGATCACGATACGCGACTGGCCCGACACGGTGCGCAACAGAGCCTTGCGTTTCTGCGCGACCGGCAGTTTGCCGGTCAGCAGGGTCGGCATGAGTTCGGCCGCGAGATCGGGGCCGAGCAGGGTTGTGATCGACCGCAGGTGTTGCCCGGCCAGCACCTCGGTCGGTGCGAGCAGCGCCGTTTGGCCGCCGCTGTCGGCCACAGCGAGCATGGCCCGCAGCGCGACCACGGTCTTGCCCGATCCGACCTCGCCCTGCAACAGCCGATTCATCGGGCCCGACTGGGACATGTCGGTGGCAATTTCGGCCGCGCAGATCTCCTGGTCGACCGTGAGCACGAACGGCAGCGCCGCGTCAAAGCGTTCGAGGTACCCGCCCGGGGCGGGTACGCGCGGCCGGGTACGGCGCTCGCGCGCACGATTGTGCCGCTGCATGAGGGCACACTGCAACACCCAGGCCTCGGTGAACCGCAGGGTGTCCTGGGCAGCCATCCACTGTTCTTGATCATCGGGGCTGTGAATCCAGCGGATGGCCTGGGTGTGGTCGAGCAGGCTGTGTTCGACCCGCAAATCGTCGGGAACGGGTTCGGGCAGAGTGCCCACGCGCCGGAGCACCTGGTCGATCATGGTCTGCAGGTTCCAGCTGGTCTCCGCGGCCGTTGCCACGTAGATCGGTATGAGCGGCTTCTGTCGGAGCCGCAGGGTCGGGTCTTCGAGTGCCTCCTCTTCTTCACTTTCAAAAGTCTTGTAGGCCGGGTTGGCCAATTGACTCTCGCCCCTGTACATGCGTACTTTGCCCGAGAAACTGCCGCGCAAGCCGGGCCGCAATTGCTTCAGCCGCCATTCTTGGCTGTTTTTGCCGAAAAACGTGAGGGTGAATTCGCCTCCACCGTCGGAGATCACCACCTCGACGATCGTGCCCGGCCGGGAGGACATGCGCTTTTCGTGTACCGAAATGATGTCGGCGATGACGGTGATGTTGGCGCCGGGCGTGATTTGATTCAGGGGCCGGAGTACCTCGCGGTCGGCGTAGTCCCGCGGGTAGTGACTCAGCAGGTCGCTGACGGTCTGCATGGCGAAGGCCTTGTGCAGCGCCGTTGCCTGGGGTGCACTCAGAGCTTTTTTCAAGGGAGTGTCGAGAGTGAGCGGTTCACGTTGGGCCGCTGGCAGAGCAACACCATCGAATTCGGGGCCACTGGCAGCGCTCGAACCGGTCATGATTCCATCGTAAACCGGCGCCGGACATTAGTACTTGCGCGAACAACCCTCGACTCACGGGCGCCGGCAGGGAGGCAGCTAGGCTCTGAAGAGTTATGACACGAATTATTTCTGGTTTTGCCGGCTCCTTGACCCTGGCTGTTCCGAAGTCGGGCACCCGGCCGACCAGTGATCGGGTTCGGGAGGCGATCTTCTCGGCTCTCGACTCTCGGGATGCGCTGCACGGTGTGCGCGTTTTGGACTTGTATGCGGGATCGGGCGCGTTGGGGCTCGAAGCGGCAAGCCGCGGAGCGCGGGTGGTGACGCTCGTCGAGAACAGTTACGGTGCTGCGGCCATGTGCCGCAAGAACGGTGAGGCGGTGCAGCGGTCAGCCCCGAGGGGCACCGAGCTGAAGATTGCCGTGTCATCGCAGGCAGTTCAGTCCTTCTTGGCGGCGACCAAAGACGGCTTCGACGTCGTGTTCATCGACCCGCCCTACGACCTCAGCGAGGTGGAGCTGGGGCACAATTTGAGTGCGCTCGCTCCGCTGCTGGCCGACGACGCACTCGTGGTGCTGGAGCGCAGCTCACGGTCGCCCGAGCCGGAATGGGGCGAGACGCTCGTGCTCGAACGCCGCAGGGATTACGGCGATACGACCGTCTGGTATGCCTCGCCCGCCGGGCAGCCCGAGTCGTAGCTCGGCCGGCCACCCGTGCCGCCCGCCCTGGTTGTGCGGCGGCCGGCCCGGGTGATCTAGCCGGCCGCGCCGTCCCAGCCACGGTAGGGGTCCCAGCCGCCCTGGTCGTGCGGCGCACCATCGACGGTGATCGTTCCGGCCACAACACAAGCGGATGCCGCCACAACCGTACCGAGACGGCGAAAGCCGGGCGGCAGCACGGTGTCGGGCGAAAAGGTGGCGAGCAGGCCGTGGTCTTCGCCTCCCCCGAGGGCAACCTCGATGCGCGCGCCCAGGCACGCGGAGTCGAAATCGATGGCGACACCGCTGGCTCTCGCGATGCGTCCGGCGTCGATGGCGAGCCCGTCGGAGACGTCGAGCATGGCGGTGGCGCCGGCGAGGGCGGCGATCGGGCCGCTCGCTATTGGCGGCACGGGAGTGAGCTGGGCGGCAACCTCGAGCGGGTGCGCGAGCTTGAGCGCGCTGGCCCGCTCAAGGTCGGGTACTCCGTGGCCATCGACGCCCAGGCGGAACAGCAGTTCAAGGCCGATTCCGGCGTCGCCGAGCCGACCGGAGAGCCCCACCGTGTCCCCGGGGCGCGCCCCCGAGCGCAGCACGGGCGCACGGCCTTCCAGGTCGCCGAAGGCCGTCACTGCGATCGTGAGGGCGTCTGAGGCCGACAGGTCGCCCCCTACGACCCCGCAGCCGGGGGCAAGGGCCTCGCAGCAGTCACGCAGCCCGTCGGCGATGCCCTCGAGCACCGACACGGGCGTCGACGGCGGTGCGGCGATCGCCACGACGAGGGCCGTGGGACGAGCGCCCATCGCGGCAACGTCGGAAAGATTGGTTGCCGCGGCCTTCCAGCCGAGGTCGTGCGGTGTCGACCAGGCGAGGCGAAAGTCCGGCCCCTGAATCATCATGTCGGTCGTTACCACGAAGCGTCCGTCGGGCGCTGAAATGACCGCGGCATCGTCGCCGGGGCCGAGGAGTTCGGCCGCAGCCGTGGGCAGTCGGGGAAAGATTCGCTCGAGAACGGCCCCTTCGCTCAGATCGGCGAGAGTTTCGGTAGCCGTGGATGGCGGCGTGGCGGCTGTGAGCGGGGCTGGGCGCGGGGAATCCGCAGCAGTGGTCATGTAATAAACGGTAGCCTGAATACGATGTCTCACCCATTCCTGCTCCTGCGTTCAGCTCCTCTTCGCTCCGTCGCCGTCGTCACCGTGCTCGCGAGTTCACTGGTGCTGGCCGGCTGCGCCGCCGCCGTGCCGCTGAGCCCGGCCGCCGATGCCACCAACGTGGCCTGCGCTGACGTCATCGTGCACCTGCCCTCCACCGTCGCCGACCAGGCGTCACGGGAGACGAACGCCCAGTCCACCGGCGCCTGGGGCGACCCGGCCGCCGTGTTATTGCACTGTGGCGTGACGGTGCCGACGCCCACGACACTGCCGTGCCTGAATATCAACGGGATCGACTGGATCGAAGACGACTCCGACGCCCCGATGTACCGGTACACGACCTACGGTCGAGACCCGGCCATCGAGATCGTCATCGACTCCGAAGCGGTGAGCGGCTCGACGGCGCTCATCGACGTTGCCAACGCGGTTGGCTACGTGCCGGCGACCGGTGCGTGTGTCGGAGCCGAAGACGTGCAACTACCCACCGACGGGCCCACAAACGCCCCGTAGGTATCCTGCCGGCGCTCTCTCAGCGGCGTTCAGCAAGCCGGGTCGCGTCATACGGTGGCGGTCTCGACCAGCGACACCAGCGAGTGGGGATGTTTCGAAAGACCGCCAGCGCGGGCGGGTCAGGAACCGTGCTCAGCGTGGGCGATGGCCACGGCGATGAGCTCGTCGATGAGCTCGGGATAGGTGTAGCCGCTTGCCAGCCAGCAGCTCGGGAACATCGAAATGCTCGTGAACCCGGGCATGGTGTTGATCTCGTTGATCACCCAGCCGGTCGCCGTCAGGAAGAAGTCGACGCGGGCCAGTCCGGCGCCGCCGATCGCCTCGAACGCGGCAATGGCCATTCGTTGCACCTCAGCCAGTTCTGCCGCTGACAGGGGCGCCGGGCAGACCAGGGCGACACCCGGCGCGTCCAGGTACTTCGCGGCAAAGTCGTAGAAGTCGCGTCCGGTCACGACGACCTCGCCGGCCACGGAGGCGCGGGTCGGCTCCCCCGGGCGTCCCTGCAGCACCGCGATCTCGAGCTCCCGGCCGACGAGCCCGGATTCGATCAGCACCTTGCTGTCTTCGGCGAGTCCGACTGCCATGGCCTCGGCCAGCTGATCCGGCGTCGAGACACGACTGACGCCGACGCTCGACCCGGCACGCGCCGGCTTCACAAATGCGGGCACGCCGAGCTGCTCGAGGGCCGCGTAGGCCATGCCGGGGGCCTGCGCCCAATCATCCGCTGTGAGGGTGCGCCACGGCGCAACCGGCAGCGCTGCCTGCTGAAAGACGGTCTTAGCGAAGTGCTTATCCATGCCCAGAGCGGATGCGAGAACCCCCGACCCGACATACGGCAGGCCGAGCAGGTCGAGCATGCCCTGGATGGTGCCGTCCTCGCCGAACGGACCGTGCAGAATTGGAAATATGAGGTCGACCGAGCCGAGTGAACGCTCACCGGACGCGTCGACGACGGTCAGTTCCCGGCTCGACGCGCCCTCCGGCCAGCGCACCCGGGTGCCGTTGTCGGCGACAACGGGCAACGCCGCGGCGTTCAGGGCGAACGTGGCCGGGTCGTTGTCTTCGAGCACGAACGCGCCGTCGCGGGTGATCCCAACCGGGATGACCGTGTACTGCTCAGGGTCGAGGGCTGCCAGGACTCCGCCCGCCGTTGCGCAGCTGATCGAGTGTTCGCTGGAACGCCCTCCAAAGAGAAGCACCACCGTGAGCTTGTCCAACATCGTCAAGTGTCCTTTCGCCCTGCGGTTCGCCGGAATCAGTTGTGAGGTGCGGCGCAATGTCGCGGGGGTTGAGCGTGCCGTCGAGTACCTGGCGAACCTGTTCGACGATCGGCATCTCAACGCCCTTGGCACGGGCCAGTTCGAGAACAGGCTTCACCGACGCGAGGCCTTCGGTGGTTTGCTGCATCTGCTTGACGACGTCGTTGATGCTGTAGCCCTGGCCGAGCAGCCGCCCGGCCGTGTTGTTGCGGGACAGCGGGGATTGACAGGTCGCGATGAGGTCACCGAGGCCGGCCAGGCCGGCCAGCGTCTCGGCGTGGGCGCCGTACGCGACCGCAAAGTCGGTCATTTCGACCAGACCACGGGTGATGATCGAGGCCTTGGTGTTCTCGCCGTAGCCGACCCCGTCGACGATGCCGATGGCGACCGCGATGAGGTTTTTCAGCACGCCGCCAAACTCGGTACCGATGACGTCGGTGTTGACGTACGAACGAAAGTAGCGGTTGGTAGCCAGTTTGGCCACAGCCTGCGCGGTTTCGAGGCTCGCCGAGGAGACGACGGCACCGGTGGGCTGCTCCTTGGCGATTTCGAGCGCGAGGTTCGGCCCGCTGATCACCGCGATGCGATCGGGCTCGATGCGCAGTACTTCTTCGATCACCGTACTCATGCGCATACCGGTGGAGCGTTCGACGCCCTTCATGAGCGAAATGATGATCGCGTTCTCGGCCAGATACGGCTCGACCTGCTTGAGGTTTTCGCGCAACGACTGGCTGGGCACCGAGACGAACACCATTTCGGCGCCGGCCAGGGCCAGATCGAGACGGCTCGTGGCGCGCAGGCCGACCGGCAGGTTCACGCCCGGCAGGTAGTCGCTGTTGCGGCGCGCCTCCGAGATTTCCCGCGCCAATTCGGGGCGGCGAGCCCACAGAACGGCGTCGGCGCCGCCATCCGTCAGAATTTTGGCGAACGTTGTTCCCCAACTCCCCGCCCCGAGAACGGCCACCCGTGTGCCTGGTTGAATCTTGGGCTGCGGGAGGGTTCTATGCTTCAAAACGGCCGGTCTCTTTCTGGTTGTGCTCCGACGGGTTCCAGCGCTGGGCCGGGGCTTTTTCACCGCGCAGTTCTTCGAGCAGCGCCGTAATGGCCACCATCACGACCGCGGTCGCCTCGTTGAGTGTGGCCGTGTCGAGGCTGCGGCCGCGAAACTGGGCGAGGTCGATCGGGTCGCCGATTTTCACGGTGATGGTCTTGCGCGGAAACAGCCTGATCTTCTTGGAATACCGTTCCATCAAATGCTGGGCGCCCCAGTGAGCGGCCGGCACAATCGGAATCCCCTGCTCGAGCGCGATGCGCACGGCGCCGGTCTTGCCGCGCATCGGCCATAGGTCAGGGTCGCGGGTGAGCGACCCCTCCGGGTAGACGACCACGATCTGGCCATTTTCGACGAGGCGCTGGGCGGCCTTGACCGGTTCGCTGCCGCGCACCGATCCGCCGCGCTGTACCGGAATCTGGCCGGACTTGGTCAACACCCAACCGACGACGGGAATCTTGAAAACGGATGCCTTCGCCAGGAACCGAGGCAGCCGCCCCAGCTTCCACGCCACAACGCCCATGACCACGGGGTCGATCTCGCTGTAGTGGTTCGGCGCAAAGACGAACGCACCGCTGCGCGGAAACTTGTGGGCGTCGATGATCTCGTACCGAGCCGCGAGGTTCATCACCGGCAGAATCAGCCCGGCGAGAATCCAGAACGCCGACGGCCGGCTCTTCTCCGAACGGATTCGGATCGGTGACTCGGCGGCGGCTGGCACGTCGTTATTTTCAGGCACGCGCCTATTATCCTTCGAGATCGAAGTCCGCCCCCAAAAGCCGCAACTTGCCGATGAAGTTCTCGTATCCGCGGCTGATGATTCCCACGTTACTGACCGTGGAGGTGCCCTCGGCCGAGAGTGCTGCGATCAGGTGGCTGAAGCCGCCGCGCAGGTCGGGAACGACGATGTCGGCCCCGTGCAGTTTGGTCGGCCCGGTGATGACGGCCGAGTGGTTGAAGTTGCGCTGGCCGAAGCGGCACGGGTGTCCGCCGAGGCATTCGCGGTGAATCTGAATGGTCGCGCCCATTTCAACGAGCGCGTCGACAAAGCCGAAACGCTGCTCGTAGACCGTCTCGTGCACGATCGACGTGCCGTGCGCCTTGGTGAGGGCGATGACAAGCGGCTGCTGCCAGTCCGTCATGAAGCCGGGGTGAACATCCGTTTCGATGATCACGGGCTTGAGGTGGCCGCCGGGGTGATAGAAGCGGATGCCGTCGTCGCAGATGTCGAAAGCGCCACCGACCTTGCGGAAAACGTTGAGGAAGGTGATCATTTCGGGCTGGCGGGCGCCGCCGACAAAGATATCGCCGTCGGTCGCGAGGGCAGCGGCTGCCCAGCTCGCTGCCTCGTTGCGGTCGAACAGCGCACGGTGGTTGTAACCCAGCAGGCGATCGACGCCCTCGATGCGAATCACCCGGTCGGTGTCGACCGTGATGATGGCGCCCATCTTCTGCAGAATATTGATGAGGTCCATGATCTCGGGCTCGATCGCCGCGCCCTTGAGCTCGGTGATGCCGTCAGCCCGCACCGCCGTGAGCAGCACCTGCTCGGTCGCTCCCACGCTCGGGTAGGGCAGCTCGAGCTTGGCGCCCTTGAGTCCGTTCGGCGCCGACATGCGGATGCCATTGGGCTGCTTCTCGACGACCGCGCCGAACTTGCGCAGCACCTCGAGGTGAAAATCGATCGGTCGGTCGCCGATTCGGCAGCCACCGAGGTCGGGAATGAAAGCCTCGCCGAGCCGGTGCAGCAGCGGTCCGCAAAACAGGATGGGGATGCGCGAGGATCCGGCATGGGCGTCAATGGCGGCGAAGTGCGCGCTCTCCACGTCGACCGGATCGAGAATGAGGTCGCCCCGTTCGACACCCTCGGTCACCTTGACGCCGTGCACCTCGAGCAGCCCACGAACGATCCGAACATCACTGATGTTCGGGACGTCCTTGAGCACGCTCGGAGTTTCACCGAGCAGGGCGGCGACCATGGCCTTGGTGACGAGGTTCTTCGCCCCCTTCACCTCGATGCGACCGACCAGCGGAATGCCGCCCCGAATGGTGATTTTATCGGCGGTGAGGCCAACGGATGCGCCGTGGTTCTGTGCGATCCCCCGCTCGATCTTGTCGTCGTGGTTTCGAGCGTCGTTTAAAATCTTCGCCTCTTGATCACGCAGTGCTTCGCTGAGAGTGCTCACAAATTACCTGTCCTGGTGCAAATTAGTGCAGTGCAAATTAATGCGAATTAACGCATGGAGAGTGATTCCGGTGACAGCGCGGGAAGGGTGCGGGGCAGCCACGACTCTCGCGTCGCTTCGAATTCATTGATTCGCGCTTCGTCACGCATCGTCAGCCCAATGTCATCGAGACCTTCGAGCAGCCGCCATCGAGTGTAATCGTCGATTTCAAAATTCACGCTCAGATCGCCGACCCGCACGGTTTTACTCACCAGATCCACGGTCAACTCAACGCCCGGGTCGGACTCGATGAGGTTCCACAGGGTCTCCGCATCCGATTCGCTGATCTGGCCGGCGAGCAACCCCTGCTTGCCGGAGTTGCCACGAAAGATGTCGCCGAACCGGGGGCTGAGCACCACGTCGAAGCCGTAGTCGCGCAGGGCCCAGACGGCGTGTTCACGCGAGGAGCCGATGCCGAAGTCGGCCCCGGCGATGAGCACGCGACCGCCCTGATATTCCTTCTTATTGATGACGAAGTCGGGATCGAGGCGCCAGGCCGCGAATAGGGCGTCTTCAAAACCGGTGCGCGTGACGCGTTTGAGGTGCACGGCGGGGATGATCTGGTCGGTGTCGACGTTGGAACGTCTCAGCGGCACCGCGATGCCGGTGACGGTCGTGAATTTCTGCATGCTAGCGATCTCCATCCTGAACGAGGTCCCACGGGCTGCTGAGCGTGCCGCGAATAGCCGTGGCGGCCGCGACGAGCGGCGACACCAGGTGGGTACGCCCACCCTTGCCCTGGCGTCCTTCAAAGTTGCGGTTGCTGGTTGACGCGCAGCGTTCGCCGGGTTCGAGCTGGTCGGGGTTCATTCCGAGGCACATCGAACAGCCGGCGAAACGCCATTCGGCTCCGAAATCAAGGAAGATCTTGTCGAGCCCCTCGGCTTCAGCCTCGATCCGCACCCGGGCAGAGCCGGGAACGACCATCATGCGCAGTCCCTCGGCCTTGGTCCTGCCTTTGATGATTTCAGCGGCAGCGCGCAGGTCTTCGACCCGGCTGTTGGTGCAGGAGCCGAGGAAGACGGTGTCAACCCGAATTTCCTTCATCGGGGTGCCGGCCGTGAGGTCCATGTATTCCAGGGCTCGTTCGGCCGCCGAGCGCTCGTTCGCGTCGATGATGTCGGCGGGGTTCGGCACCGATCCGCTCAGGGACACGCCCTGGCTGGGGTTGGTGCCCCAGGTCACGAACGGTTCGAGCCCGTTCGCGTCGATGATGACTTCGGCGTCGTAGCTGGCGCCCTCATCGGTGGCCAGGGTCTGCCAGTACGCGACGGCGGCGTCCCAGTCGGCGCCGCGCGGCGCGTGCGCGCGACCCTTCAGGTAGTCGTAGGTGGTTTGGTCGGGGGCGACCATGCCGGCGCGGGCACCGGCCTCGATCGACATGTTGCAGACGGTCATGCGCCCCTCCATGGAGAGGGCGCGAATGGCCTCGCCACGGTATTCGAGCACGTAGCCGGCTCCCCCGCCGGTGCCGATCCTGGCGATCACGGCGAGAATGATGTCCTTCGCGGTGACCCCGGTGCGCAACGCGCCATTGACCGTGATGGCCATGGTCTTGAACGGGTTCAGCGGCAGGGTCTGGGTGGCCATGACGTGCTCGACCTCACTCGTGCCGATGCCGAGCGCCATGGCGCCGAATGCGCCGTGGGTCGACGTGTGCGAGTCGCCGCAGACCACGGTGATACCGGGCTGGGTCAGGCCGAGCTGCGGGCCGACGACGTGCACGATGCCCTGCTCGATGTCACCGAGCGAGTGCAGCCGTACACCGTATTCTGCGCAGTTACGACGCAGGGTTTCGATCTGGGTGCGGCTGGTCGGGTCGACGATGGGCTTGTCGATGGCGAGCGTTGGCGTGTTGTGGTCTTCGGTCGCGATGGTCAGATCGGGGCGACGCAGCATTCGGTTGGCCAGGCGCAGACCGTCGAAGGCCTGAGGGCTCGTGACCTCGTGCAGGAGGTGCAGGTCGATGTAGATAAGGTCCGGCGTGCCGTCCTCGCCCTTGGAGACGAGGTGCTTGTCCCAGACTTTCTCGGCCAGCGTGCGCAGGTGGGTGTCGGAGCTAACGTGCGAAGTGGATATTACGTTGGTCATTTTGAGCGTCTTCCTCACGAATCGATGGCAGCCACGCCGAACTCCGCGACGAGGGAGGCCTCAGGACAGGGGCTCGTCGCGGCACAGAAGGAGTCGGCTCAGTACCACGGGTTCAGGGTAACACCTCGCCCGCCCCCGCCTCGCGAACAGTCAGTCGAACGCGGACTCCACGTAGACGACGCTCACGTTGTCATGCCCACCGTGTTCAATGGCTTCATCGACGAGAACGTCCGCGACGCTGCGCCCGGCTGCATCCAAACGGATGTCAATGGCCAGTACCCGCGCGATCGCCGTGTCGTCGAGTTCCTTGGTCAGCCCGTCGGAGCAGATCAGGAACGACTGCTCCCCCAGGGCCGGAAGCAGCCAGACGTCGGCATCGACGAACTCGTCGGCGCCGATGGCCCGGGTGATGACGTTGCGCTCGGGGTGTTTCTCGGCATCCTCGACCGAAATCAGGCCGGCATCGACCATCTCCTGCACGGCGGAATGGTCGACCGACAACTGGGCCAGAACGCCGTCGGTCCAGGTGTAGACGCGGGAATCGCCGACGTTGAAGGCCATCCAGTGGTAGCCGCCGGAATCGCCGGCGTCGACGAAGGCGATGCCGGCGAGGGTCGTGCCCGACACGGCGGTGCCGTAATCGTCGGCAGCACTGAGATCGCGCACGGCGTCGTTCGAGGAGTGGATGGCGTCGAGGATGCGTTCCGGCGTCGACGGCAGGTCGCGAGCGATGTGTTCGTCAAACACGCGCAGCACGGTCTGACTGGCGACCTCACCCTGGGCGTGGCCGCCCATGCCGTCGGCGACGAGAAAGACCGGTGACTGCGCCAGCACACTGTCTTCATTGACCTTGCGCACACTGCCGACATCGGTGCGCGCACTGAAAACGAGGCGAGCGGTGGCGGTGGAAAGTTCGATGGTGCTCTGCTGGTTCAGAGTCATGAGGACACCCCGTTCGCCGACGCCCGGCCGTCAGTCATCATTCCTTAGCGTTAGCCGAAATCTCCTCGGCCAGCGTGTGGCCACGCTTCTCGGCATCGTGGCGCGCTTTGATCAGGCTCGCGATGGTGGCCACTGCCATGCTACCGATGATCACGCCGAGCGAAGTCCAGGTGCCGATTTCCGGGGCCCAGGCCACGCCGTTGCCGCCGTTGATGAAGGGGACCTCGTTCTCGTGCAGGGCGTGCAGCACGAGCTTGACACCGATGAAGCCGAGAATGACCGCGATGCCGTACTTGAGGTATTCGAGGCGTTCGAGCAGCCCGCCGAGCAGAAAGTACAGCTGGCGCAGGCCCATGAGGGCGAAAATGTTGGCCGTGAACACGATGAACGGGCTCGTCGTGATGCCGAAGATCGCCGGAATCGAGTCGAGCGCGAAGATCAGGTCGGTCGTGCCGATCGCAATGAACACGATCAGCATCGGGGTGAAGACCTTTTTTTCGTCGATCAGCGTGCGCACCTTGGAACCGTCGAATTCCGAGGAGATGCGAATGCGACGGCGCAGAAGACGAATGACGCCGTTTTCCTGATCTTCCGTTTCTTCCTCCGAGGAGAACGCCTGCTTGACAGCGGTGTAGAACAGGAACGCGCCGAAGATATAGAAGATCCAGCTATAGCTTTCGATGAGCTGGGCGCCGAGCAGAATAAAGATTCCGCGCAGCACGAGAGCGATGATGATGCCCACCATCAGAACTTCCTGCTGGTATTTTCGCGGCACCGAGAACCGGGCCATGATGATCACAAAGACGAACAGGTTGTCAATGCTCAGGCTGTACTCGGTGAGCCAGCCGGCAAGAAATTGACCGGCGTGTTCGGCGTCGCCGAGCAGCAGCATCAGCAGGGCGAAAATCAGGGCGAGCCCCACATAGAACGCCACCCACAGGCTGGCTTCGCGCATGCTCGGAACGTGCGGGCGCTTATAGACGATGAGCAGGTCGGCGATGAGGATGAGGGTCAAAACGACCAGGGATCCAATTTCGAACCAAAGAGGGAGGGCAACTTCCACGGGGGCCTTTCAAGAGATGACGGGAGTCGGGTGTGACAGAACCCAAAAGTCTTTCCCGCACCGATAGGACCCAACCGGAACCGATCGATACCAGCGCGGCCCGTATTGACGATCGCGATATAGAACCCGATCGGGTCCAGAGGGATACTCCCCTTCGCTTCGAAAATTCTAACAGTGCGCCAGCCCCACGCGAACCCGGCGTACTCCAGGCGGCTGCCCGTGGCGGTCGCCACGATGCCGCCGACCGCCGACACTCGGTCCGACCGCGGCCTATAGTTGGAGGTTATGACCATGGACCCGGTTCGATGACGGCCCCATACTCCCCACGCGAATACCTCGACTGGTCCCACGATGGTCAAGCGGTTACCGCGCTCTGGCAATCGGCCAATGGCGCACCGGTCCCGAAGCGGGTCGTGCCCGTTGATGACACCATCACAGCGGATGCCGCCTACCGGCTGGCGTCACAGGGCGTCGCGATGCTCTGGAACGGTGACTTTCAGAATGCCCGCCAGATTCTGACGGCCCTGGAGCACCGCACACGGCCTCGCCCGGATCCCGCCGAGCGCACCACCGCCGAGCTGTTCTACCGGTACCGGCAGAACCGCTCGCACCGTGCCCGGATTCTCGGACTGCTGCTCGTTCCGCTGGGTCCCGGCAACGTCATCGGGTTGCGCCGGGCGCCCGACGTGGCGGCGGCCACGGTCGACGCCTATGGCAGCATCGGTGAGGCATCCGTTGTGTCACTGCACGAGGTGGTGGGCGCGATCGGTGCCCACCAGTGGCGCACCAAGGGCATTCCCGTGACCGCTCTGAACGCCAGGGTCTATCCGCACTACGGCACGTTCTTTCCGGTGCGCAGCGAATACGTCGACCTCGTGGCGAGCGCTCCCCTGGCCGCGCCACAGGTTGCCTTCGACATCGGAACCGGAACCGGGGTGCTCGCGGCGGTGCTCGCGACCCGTGGCGTGCTGCGGGTGGTCGCGACGGATATTGAGCCGCGAGCCGTCGCATCCGCTCGAGAAACGATCTCGCGACTGGGGCTCGATGATCGGGTCGAGGTGCGGCTGGCCGATCTGTTTCCTGCCGGGCGTGCCGATCTCATCGTGTGTAACCCGCCGTGGATCCCGGCTACCGCGCACTCCCTGCTCGACGCGGCCGTCTATGACCCCGGCTCGCGCATGCTCAAGGGGTTTCTGGCCGGTGTGATCGACCATCTCCAACCCGGGGGTGAGGTCTGGCTCGTGCTCTCCGACTTCGCCGAACTGGTCGGGCTGCGCTCCCGCGACGACCTCATGAACGTGATCGATTCGGCCGGTCTGCGAGTGATCGGAGCGCTGAGCACGCCCGCCGTGCACTCCCGGACGACCGATACGAGCGACCCGCTGCACGCGGTGCGCGTGGCCGAGGTCACCTCCCTCTGGCGCCTCGCGGCTCTCTAGCCCACGAGTACCCGAGCTTGGTGCCCGCTCGATAGGGGTACCGAGAACAGCGGCGGGGCACAGCGGTCCGCGTTGTCGAGGTCGCCTCGTCGAGGTCGCCTCG
>NZ_JAJAYI010000001.1 GCF_026786305.1 Cryobacterium sp. | reverse complement strand
GTCGGAGTGGGGGGGCCTCGGGGCGTCCCCCGGGCGGGGGCGTGTGCCAACCCCCCCGCCCCCCGGCCCGTCGTGCAGACGTGCGGGAGCCGTTAGCCGATGGCGCCCTGCACGTCAGCGGTGAGCTTCTGCCAGGTCGTCGTCGGGTCGGCACCGTTGATGACGGCGGCCTGGGCGATGCCCCAGAACTCCCAGACCTGGCCCATGGCCGGGATGGCCGGCATCGGCACGGCGTCGGCGCCGACGGTGGCGAATCCGGCGATGACGGGGTCGGCCGAGGCGGCCTTGGCGGAGGCCTTGAGCGCCGGCAGAATCTGGCCGGACTCGAACAGGGCGGTCTGTACCTTTTCGGTCGCCATGTAGTTCACCAGGAAGTCATTGGCGGCTACCTTGTTCTTGCTCTGCTCGCTGACGAAGAATCCCTTGACGCCGGCGAACGGCTGGGCCGCGCTGGCGCCGGGAGAAGCGATCGGGTCGACGGCGAGGTTGATGCCGGCGTCAACGGCGGCGCCGACGTTCCAGGGTCCGGTGAGCCAGAAGGCGGCTTCACCGGAGGTGAAGGCGGCCTTGGCAATGTCACCGGTGATTTCGGTGTTGAACACGCCGGTGCCGTTCTTGCCCTGGCTACCGAGCCAGGTGGCAAAGGCCTCGCCGCCGGCATTGCCGAGCTCGAGCTTGGTGGCGTCGTAGCCGCCGGCGGCATCGGTGCCGAAGACCGGGGCGTCGAAGGCTGTCTGGAACGGGTAGAGGTGGAACGGGTTGCCGTCTACGCCCTGTTCGACCAGGAAGGGGTACTTCGCGCCGGCAGCGGTGCCCTTGGCGATCATGTCGTCGAAGTTGCTTGCGGCCTCGGGAACGAGATCGGCGTTTCGCAGCAGTGCGAGGTTTTCGACCGCGTAGGGCAGCTCATAGACCTGGCCGTCATACGTGGATGCCGAGATCGCGACATCAAGAAAGTCGCCGGCTTTGTCGCCGAGTTCGATCGGCGACACGACACCGTTGGTGACGAGTTCACCGAGCCAGTCGTGCGCGCCCATTGTGATGTCCGGCCCCTTGCCGGTCGGTACCTGCTGGATGAAGTCATCCTTGAGGGTTGCGTTGTCTTTCGAGACGAGTTTGACCTTGACGCCGGTCTTCTCGGAGTATGCCGCGACCGAGTCTTTGAGGGCGTCGACCCGCTCAGCGTCGAGCCAGATCGTCAGGGTGTTGGCGGCGGTGTCACCACCGGAGTCGGTTGCGGCCCCCGAGGTGCAACCGGCCAGAGTGAGGGAAGCGACGACCGCTAGAGCGCCGGCCAGGAGCAGGCTTTTCTTGTTCACCGTCATTGGTGGTGTGCCTTTCAGATTTCACGCTCGCCTCGATGCAAGCGATTACAGATTGATCCTGCCATGACTTCGCGGCTATTGGCGGTTTAGATAGTCACAAATTCATTAAGGAATCCTCCAATCGCACTGTTTATGGAAACGCTTGCAGCATGGGCAGGGCGCGCTAGGCTCAATAAAACAGCACGAGCCACGCGCGAAGGAGCTTCATGGTCGGCATCTCTGACGTCGCCCGGCACGCCGGAGTCTCCACCGCGACGGTGTCGCGAGCGCTCAGCGGCAACGGGCCGGTGCTGGCGGCCACCCGTATCAGGGTCGAATCGGCGGCCCGAGAGCTCGGCTACGTACCGTCGTCGAACGCGTCGAGCCTCGCCTCGGGCCGCATGAAAAACATCGGTGTCGTCGTTCCGTTTCTGAACCGATGGTTCTTCGCGAGCGTCGTGGAGGGTGCGCAGAGCGCGCTGCAGCGCAACGGCTACGACCTCACCCTGTACAACCTCACCGGTGGCACCGAGGCCAGGCGCAGCGTCTTCGAACATTTTCTGCTGCGCCAGCGAGTGGATGCCGTCATCGCCGTCTCACTCGAGCTGACCGAAAACGAGGTGACTCGGTTGCACGCGCTCGGCAAGCCTCTCGTCGGTGTGGGGGGGCCGCTCTTGGGAGTGCCTACGCTGACCGTCGACGACATCGCCGTTGCCCGACTGGCCACCGAGCATCTGATCACGCTCGGTCACACCCGAATCGCGCACATCGGCGGTGACAAGGCGTTCGACCTCGACTTCAACCTGCCGACAAACCGGCGCTTCGGTTACCAGGCCGCTTTGGCCGGGGCGGGCATTGAGGTGTCCCCAGAACTCTATAAACCCGCCGACTTCACGATGCGGGGCGGTTATCAGGCCGCGAAGCAACTGCTGGGCAGCCCCCATGAGCGACCCACGGCGATCTTCGCGGCCTCAGACGAGATGGCGATCGGCTGCATTCTGGCTGCCCGCGACCTCGGCCTGGTTGTTCCGCGGGACGTGTCGGTGATCGGCGTCGACGACCACGAGCAAGCCGGATTCTTTGGGCTCAGCACGGTCGCCCAGTTTCCCGAAGCGCAGGGCGAGAAGGCGGTAGAGATTCTCATGAATGAGCTGCAGGCCGGCTCGGCCGGCGTGGCGGATGCCGGCACGGGAGCCCTGAACACGAGCATGCCGTTCGAGCTGATCGTGCGGGACAGCACAGCCTGCCCGCCGTCCTAGCTCGACCACCGTTTGGTCGCTCGACCGACATATCCGCTAAGCCGGGGGAGACCAACGGGCGGCGGCGTAGTCGACGCGGTAGTGCGCATCCGCTGGCGATCGCCGGAGCAGGGGTGTGCCCTCGGTGAGATAGTGCGTGAGGGCGCGGGCTTCGTGCTGGAACGGCGGATGCCCGCCCGAACGGACAACGCGCCACCACGGCATGTCAGCACCGTAGTGTGACATGACCTGGCCGACCACCCGAGCGGCCCGGGAACCCAGCACTGCGGCGACGTCGCCATAGGTCATAACCCGGCCGCGCGGGATCGATTCGACGATCGCCAGGACGTGTTCGACGAACGGGCTGTCGGGCGCCAGTCGCACCGACTAGAGCTGCAGGGCGCCGATGACTTCGCCGTACTGGGTTTCGCCGACATCCACGAAGCCCATGCGGTGGAAGAAGGCTTCCGGCCCGTCGGTACCGGGTTCCCAAATGACGTTGACCCGGTCGAAACCACGTTCGCGAGCTTCGGCGGCGAGCGCTTCAGCAGCGAACTTGCCGACGCCCTGCCCTTGGGCATCCGCGTCCACGTTGATGCGCCAGATGCATGCGCGAAACTCTTCGTGCTCAGAGTTGGGATCGAAGTTACCGTGGATGAATCCCGCGACGACACCATCGAGAAGTACCACGCGCTGCCACGAGGTTGCCGGGTTGATCACCGAGGCTGCAACCGAATACGAGACCGGCGCAATGAATTGTTCCTGGCCCGGTTTCAGGCTCAAAGTGTTGGCCGCGACGATGTTTCGAGCAGATAATTCTTCCAGCTTCAGATCACCCATGTGATCAGGCTAACGTGCGCCCGGGGCGGTCGGTAGTCGAGTGACCGTTCGACCCCGGCAATTCACCTGCAACATTTATCTCGATGTCAAGATAGTTGCGGGCCTCTAGTAGGCTTGTCGATGGTCGTGACGGCCACAAAGAGTAACGAGGAGAATTTTTTGTCGAAGATCAAGGTTGAGGGAACAGTTGTCGAGCTCGATGGCGACGAGATGACCCGTATCATCTGGCACGCCATCAAGGAAACGCTCATTCACCCGTACCTCGACGTTGACCTCGAGTACTACGACCTCTCGATTCAAAAGCGCGACGAAACCAACGACCAGATCACGATCGACGCCGCCCGCGCCATTCAGAAGCACGGCGTCGGCGTGAAATGCGCGACGATCACGCCCGACGAAGCGAGGGTGGAAGAGTTCGGCCTCAAGAAGATGTGGCTCTCGCCGAACGGCACCATCCGAAACATACTCGGCGGCACCATTTTTCGCGAACCGATCGTCATCTCCAACATTCCGCGCCTCGTGCCGGGTTGGAACAAGCCGATCATCATCAGCCGTCACGCCTACGGCGACCAGTACAAGGCCACCAACTTTCGGTTCAAGGGCAAGGGCACGCTCAGCATGACCTTCACCCCGCAGGACGGCAGCGAGCCGTCGACGTTCGAGGTGTTCGAGGCTCCCGGCGACGGCGTCGCCATGGGCATGTACAACCTCGACTCGTCGATCACCGACTTCGCTCGTGCCACCCTGGCCTACGGCCTCGAGCGCAACGTGCCGGTCTTCCTGTCGACCAAGAACACCATCCTCAAGGCCTATGACGGTCGCTTCAAGGACATCTTCCAGGACATCTTTGACGCCGAGTTCAAGACCGCCTACGAAGCGGCCGGGCTCACCTACGAGCACCGTCTGATCGACGACATGGTCGCTTCGGCCATGAAATGGGAAGGTGGCTATCTCTGGGCCTGCAAGAACTACGACGGCGACGTTCAGTCCGACACCGTCGCCCAGGGCTTCGGCTCGCTCGGCCTCATGACCAGCGTGCTCTCCACCCCCGATGGCAAGATCGTCGAGGCGGAGGCCGCCCACGGCACCGTGACCCGCCACTACCGCCAGCACCAGCTGGGCAAGCCCACCTCGACCAACCCGATCGCATCGATCTACGCCTGGACCCGGGGTCTGTCGCACCGCGCGAAGCTCGACAACAACCCGGCCCTGGCCGAGTTCGCGTTGACCCTCGAAGACGTGGTTATCAAGACCGTCGAAAGCGGCAAGATGACCAAGGACCTTGCGCTCCTGGTCGGCCCGGACCAGGGCTACCAGACCACCGAGGAGTTCCTCGCCTCGCTCGCCGAGAACCTGCAGACCCGTCTGGCGTAGCCGGCAACAGCGTCTGCTTCACCCACGCAGCTGATTTACCCAAGTAGCCCGCGTACCCCCCCCCGCACGGGGGGGGGGGGGGGGGGGGGGTGGGGGGGGGGCGCCCGGGGGGGGGGGGGGGCCCGCC